>CAJLJQ010000065.1:0-11721 GCA_905207015.1 uncultured Collinsella sp.
AGCTCCTTGTGCGCGTCCTCGCGGGTAAGGTCGGCGATACGCTCGAGCTCGGAGGTCTGCTTTGCGCAGAGCTCCTCGAGCTCACGGGAGCGCTTCTCGACCTGACCGGCCTGGCTGGACAGCTGATGCTCGCGCTTGTCGAGAGCGTCGTTGCGGCGATCGAGAGATTCCTCGCGCTGCATCACGCGGTTCTCGAGCGTACGAATCTCGTTCTTACGCTGCTTGTCCTCGGCCTCAGCGGCCTGCTTGTTCTTGATGATCTCCTCTTTAGCCTCGAGCAGAGCCTCTTTTTTGAGGGTCTCGGCCTGACGCTTAGCATCACCGATCAGGGACTCAGCCTGTGCGTGTGCCGACTGGATTTTTTCGTCGGCCTCGTGAAGACTACCCTGCTTGGCGGTGCGCATGTAGGCAATGGCGGCGATGGCACCCAAAATGATGCCAACGAGCGCTGCGATGATAGGCATGCTCACTCCTTTTTATGGATTCGTTACACAACAAAGCGAACCGTCCTTACGAACGGCTCGCGACATTTGAGTAATATGGGCGCAGCTTATGCGGGTCGGATACAGATAAACATATAAACAAACTCATCACAGATGAGCACATATCACAAAGCAAATGACAGTGTTTATCGTACGTTGAACCACAACAACTGTCAAATAAATGGCCCCAGCACGGCGGCTAAAACGCGGTGAACGGCAGGGCCACAAAACGCATACGCCTAAACCGCACATTCCTCACGTTCGGCATCGAGACGTGCCTTAACGGCATCGGCGGCGATGTGATACGAGAAGCCCTTGCCCATCAAAAACCGAACCAGTTTTTCGAATCCGCGCGTCTCTGGAACACGCCGCTTGGCGAGCAGGGCTGACGCACGCGCCAAATCGTCTTCGACGGCAAAATAATCCTCGGGATAACCGGGAATGTCATCGAGCACGACATGACGGCGCTTGAGCTCGGTCTCGATTTTACGCTGTCCCCAACCGCGCCGCTTGCGTTCCTCGATAAAGTACGAGCAAAAGCGGTTCTCGTCTAAAAAGCGATACTCGGTGGCGCGCTCGACGGCGAAATCGATCGCGGGCTGGCGAAAGCCGTAGCGTGCCAACTTGTCACGGACCTCACCCGTCGCATGGTCGCGTCGCGATAGCATCTCGGTCACCATGGTAAGTGCACATTTACGCTCGATGAGCTGCACCGCTTCACGAAAGTTATCCCAATCACAGGGAAGATCGGGGCGATTTTTGACATACAGGCGCGCGACCCGCACGGGAATCCAAATGGACCGCTCAAAACCGCCCTCAAGCTCACAATCGATATGTGCGCAAGGCTTTTTGGACGCATACCCGCTCGAGAACGAGGAGGCCGCCTTCTTATCGGGAAGGACAACCGTGGCCTCGGTCACCGTATACGACATGAGCGTAACCGCTACTCGTCGTCATCATCGAGCATGGCGGAACCATCGATGGCGTAAAGCTCGTCAAACTCCTCAGGCGCAGGCTGATCGGTCAGCTCGACCTCGGACGGAGCATCGTCATCAAACTCAAGCCCGCAGGCAAGGCGGACCTTATGCTCAATCTCGTCGGCGCAATCGGGGTGTTCGCGCAGGAACGCCTTGGCGGCCTCGCGACCGTTGCCGAGCTTGTCCTCGCCATAGGCAAACCAGGAGCCCATCTTCTTGCAAATGCCGCACTCGACAGCCATGTCCAGAATCGAGCCCTCCTTAGAGATGCCCGTACCGTACATGATGTCGAACTCGGCAGAGCGGAACGGTGCCGCCACCTTGTTCTTAACGACCTTGGCGCGCACGCGGTTACCGATAACCTCATCCTTAAGCTTAATGCTGTCGATGCGGCGAATGTCGATACGCACCGAAGAGAAGAACTTAAGGGCGCGGCCGCCCGTCGTGGTCTCAGGGTTGCCGAACATGACGCCGATCTTCTCTCGCAGCTGGTTAATGAAGATGCATGTCGTGTTGGACTTGGACAGCGAGCCGGCGAGCTTGCGGAGCGCCTGACTCATCAGACGAGCTTGCAATCCGACCGTGGTATCGCCGATCTCTCCCTCGATCTCGGCACGCGGGGTCAGCGCGGCGACGGAGTCGACGACGATGGCATCGATGGCGCCGGAACGCACGAGCATGTCAACAATCTCGAGCGCCTGCTCACCCGTATCAGGCTGGGAAATCAGTACCTCGTCGATATCCACGCCAATGCGCGCGGCATACGTGGGATCGAGCGCGTGCTCGGCATCGATAAATGCCACCACGCCACCCATTGCCTGGGCTTCGGCCAGGATCTCGAGCGAAAGCGTCGTCTTACCGGAGGACTCAGGACCGTAAATCTCGACGATACGGCCGCGCGGCACACCGCCGATACCCAGAGCGGCATCGAGTGCCAGAGCGCCCGTGGGGATGGCCTCAACCTCAAGCTCGGGGCCGCCGTCACCATACCTCATGATGGAGCCTTGACCGAACTTCTTCTCGATCTCGGCCTTGGTGGTGGCGATCATCTCATCGCGCTCTTTACCCGTCGTGCGAGCATGAACGGTACGTACGGGACCTGAATTCTTGGCCATGAATAGCCCTCCTCTTAACAACCTGCATCGATAATAAACGAACGGCTGTTCGTGGTCAACCGTTCAGGCCAATCATATGCAGGCAGTCTTTCCAAAACCCAACCAAACGCCGACCAAACACTGACCAAATGCTTGACCACAAAGGGGCAAATAAGAACAAGAAAGGCAAAAATACACCTATGACCAGCGCAAACGCTAAATTCGTCAGGGGTCCCTATCTCCACAATTAAGGGGCCCGAAGGCCCCTTAAAACACGTCTATTCCATAGAGTTGAGCACAAGGGCAATGCGTCCCAATGCCTCCGCGACCGCATGGGCACGAACACACGAACGGTCGCCCTCATAGTGGCAGCGCACAGAGTCCACGACCGGCACTTCCCCATCAGCCGCGCGATACGCCCAGCCAATATAGAAAGTGCCAGCCGGATCGTCCTCAGTGCCGCCGCCGGGGCCGGCATAACCCGTTGCGCTCACTGCAATATCGCTCTGGTACAGCTCCAGCGAACCCGCCGCCATCTCGCGCGCGGTCTGATGCGACACCGCGGTATAGCGGTCGAGCGTCTCCTGATCAACACCCAAAACGCGATGCTTGATCTCATCGCAGTAGGTCACCGCACCGCCACGCAGCACCGCCGAGGCGCCCGGGATATCGGCAATCGTCGAGGCGATCATACCTGCTGTCAGCGACTCAGCCGTCGAAACCGTCACGCCCCGAGCGCTCGCGCGCTCGACAATATGACGCGCCAGCTCCTCGTTATGTGCGGAAATCTGCTCAAAAGAGTCCGTCATACCCACCAGAACCTAGACCGAAAAGACGATCTTGCGGCAGTTCCAGAAGTACTGGGCGCCCGAGATAACGGTCAGGACAACGGCAACGGCGTACAGGAAGCGCGACACCGAGTAGATGCCGAGCGTCAGCGCCAGCGGGCCAAGGTGCAAGCCGGCCATAGCAAAGACGCACAGGTAACCGCAGATGGAGACCATCGTGGTCGCCGTCTTGTACTTGCCAAGCTTATCGGCGGCAACGACCACGCCGGCGGCACTCGCGACCATGCGAAGGGCGCTCACCAGAAGCTCACGGAACAGGATAATGAACACGGACCACACGGTCACAGCGCCAAAATCCAAGAACAGCAGCAGAGCCGAGAACACCAGCAGCTTATCGGCAATGGGGTCCAAGAATTTACCGAAGTCGGTAATCTCATTGCGCGAACGCGCCAGATAACCGTCGACCTTATCGGTGCACGACAGGATCACATACAGAATGAAGGCAGCGGCGGCGAGCGGGCCGTCGAAGGTGCTCCAATCTGTACCGGCAACACTCGTGTGAGAAAGCGCCGACACGATCATGAACACCGGGATAAAGACGATGCGAACGCACGTCACGATGTTGGCGGGCGTCCAAACACTCGTCAGTTCCTTATTGCTCTCGTTTGCCACGATGCTCTCCTACTCCACAACATGGCCGATAAGCTCATAGCAGAAGCTATCGGTAAACTCGACCGTCAGAATATCGCCCACGGACGCCTCACTGGCGTCCAAGTGCACCGCGCCATCGGAATCGGGCGCCTGGAACCAAGCATGGCCGATCAGCTCGGCGCCGTCCTCGGTCTCCTCGATGCCGTCGACAATCACCTGGGCGCGCTCGCCCACATGTGCGGCGGTGGCGGCAAAACCGAGCGACTCGGCCAGGTCCATGGCCTCCTGGGCGCGCTCGAGCTTGACCTCCTCATCGACCTGACCCTCCATCTTAGCGGCCAGGCTGCCCTCCTCCTGCGAGTAGGCAAAGACACTCGTGTAGTCAAAGCCGACGGTGTCCATAAAGTCGATAAGGTCGCGGAACTCGTCGTCGGTCTCGGTCGGGAAGCCGACCATGGCCGTGGAACGGATCACGATGCCGGGGATACGCTCACGCAGATCGCGGAACAGGTCCTCGAGCTCCTGGCGCGAACCAGAACGGCGCATAGCCTTGAGGATGCGCGCGTCGCAGTGCTGCACGGGGATATCGATATAGGGCAGCACCTCGGGCATATCGCGAATCGTATCGATAAGCTCGTCGGTCATGCCCTCGGGCTGCAGATAGAGCACGCGGACCCAGACGTTGTGCGGGCGCACGGCCTCGGCGACGGCATGCAGCAGCTGCGCCAGATTGCGCGGCGAGCCATCGGTGGCGTCTTCGTCGGCAAAGTCGGTGCCCCAAATACCCGTGTCCTGGCCGATCAGCACGATCTCGCGCACACCGCCGGCAACCAGGTCGCGTACCTCGGAGATAATGCTCTCGGCATTGCGCGAGTGATAACGACCGCGGATATACGGGATCATGCAGAAGCTGCAGAAGCGGTTGCAGCCATCGGAAATCTTGACGTAAGCAACGGCGCCCTCGACAGTGCGCTTGACTTGCGGAATATAGGCAGCGATCTCACGCTCGACACCCAGCACGCCATCGATGACCGCCACGACGCCGTCCTCCTCGTCGGCCTTCACAAAGGCAGCGACCTCGGGCAGCTCGTCAGGCAGGTCGTCGCCATAGCGCGACGGCACACAGCCGCACATGACGATGGGACAAGAACGAACGCCGTCCTGAACCTCGTTGGCGAGCTCGAGCGTGGTCTCGATGCTCTCGGACGTTGCGGAGGCGAGGAACGAGCATGTATTGACGATGGCGATATCGGCATCCTGTGGGTCGAATGCCTCCTCGTAGCCCGCGGCGGTCAAAAGAGAACGTATGCGGTCGGTGTCAACCTCGTTCTTAGCGCACCCGAGGGTGATGTAGAGCACGGAGCCCAACGGTGTATCCATGTTGGAGAGCAGTCCTTTCGAATGATATTAGCGGTAGTTGGTGAACTGCAGCGGCTGGCCGTAGTCCTGGTCGCGCAGGAACTGGATCACGGTCTGCAACGCGTCCTTCGAAGCAGAGGAAACACGCAGCTTATCGGCCTCGATAGTCACCTTGACCTTGAGCTTTTGGTCCTTGATGTCCTTGTTGATCTTCTTGGCGGTCGCCTGGTCGATACCCTCGACGATATGGCCGAGCACGCGCACGGTGCCGCCCGATGCCGCCTGCGGAGCATCCCACGAGACAGCCTTGAGGTCGATGCCGCGCTTGATGAGCTTGGAGCTCAGCACGTCGATAATCTGCTTGGAGACAAAGTCGGCCGGGGCGTTGATCGTAAAGAGCTTGTCGCCCTTCGAAAGCTCGATCGTGGCGCCGGAATCCTTCAGGTCATAGCGCTGGGAAATCTCGCGCGTGGTTTGCTGGAAGGCGTTGTCGACCTCTTGCATGTTGACCTCGGACACGACGTCGAAGCTGGAATCTTTAGCCATGATGTTTCCTTTCGCGTACGAGCGACTTAGTAGCTATCGTACGAATAGTCGGTAGAATCGGTGGACGTCTGGCCGTCAGTTGCGGTATCGGCGCCATCCGTGGACTGGGCATCGGTGCCGTCGGTGGTGTCGGTACCATCGGTGGTGTCGGTACCATCAGAACTTTCACCATTCTCGGAACCAGTCGTCTCCTTCTTGGGAACGGTGATCGTCACACGCGCCACGCCCGAGGTCTTGGTATCGTAACGGACCTTTTCGCCGTTCTTGGTAACGGTGACATCGGAAGGCTTGGACGTGGTGATCTCGATCGAGGACTCAGGCGTGTACTCCTGCTCAAAGGGGCCAGTCGCCTGGGCGCCATAGACCGACTTGCCATCGACCTTGACCTCAATCCAGGCGGTCTTTCCCTTGGCAACGGAGACCTTGACCTTCGTTACCTCGTTTTCTTCCTTTTTAGCCGTCGTCTTGGTGGCGTCCGAATCGGTCGACTCATCCGTCGCCTCATCGGTGTCCTCATCCTCGTCGACGATTTCGGTCTTCTTAGAAGACTTCTTGGTCGTCGTCTTGGTAGCAGTGGGCGTCTCGGGCGTGGTCTCGGGCGTCGAAGATGCGCAGCCGCGCAGAAGTACCACGATGAGCACGATCAGCAGCAACGCCACGGCACCGATACAGGCGTAGACGATACGCGGATCGAGCCCGTTGTTTTGAGGAGCACGGGAACCGCCGCGTCCACGATTGGAACCACCGCGACCGGTGCCTTGGGGCATACGACCGCGGTTATTGTCGGAACGTCCGCGATAACTACCCTGGCACTGCATATTGCGCTGGCCTGAGCGGGGCGCAAGTTCACCGCGGCCTTGATAGCCACGCTGACCCGCACGCGGAGCCGAAGAGCGCTGGCCATACGGCTGTGATTGAGAGCGAAGACGCGGCGTCACCTGCGTGGTATCGGCGTCCGCATAGCCGCCGCGAGCACGACCGGCAGAGATACCACGGTGACCGCGATCGGAATAGCCGCCGTCGCCGTAGCCGGCACGAGGGTCACGCGCCACGCCGCGGGCAGCGGGAAGTGCACGGTCCTCGGGCATCGGCGTACTGCGGAACCGGTCACGCTGCGAGCGAATCTCCTCGCCCGAACCCGTCTCGGTAATATAACCGGCCTGCTGAGGACGCTGTCCATAGCGAGTCGAACGACCGCCCTGAACCATCAGGAAGCGCCCGTTATCGACAGAGGAACGCGAATTGACGTAGCCGGCGGCGTCCTGGAAACGACCGCCCTGCTGCGACGTCTCGCGTTCGTATGCCATCAGTTCGTCAAAGTAGGCATTGACGACCTCGCGCGGATTGAGGCCCAAAAAACGAGCATAGCTCGAAATCATGCCCTGCGCATAGCCGCGCGGCGGCATCGAA
This sequence comes from uncultured Collinsella sp., assembly GCA_905207015.1. GTDB lineage: Bacteria > Actinomycetota > Coriobacteriia > Coriobacteriales > Coriobacteriaceae > Collinsella. The sequence goes on from CAJLJQ010000065.1 coordinate 7,308, forward strand.
GCAAAGTTACCGGTCTCGAAAAACTCGATGATCTGCGGCCTGATTTTGATGGTGTTGGCGACCTGCTGAATGGAAAGGCCCATTCGGCGACGCTGCTCGAGCAGCATGTCACCAAAGCGTGCAGCCATCAGAATCCTCCAAACTCACGATCTTCACGTGCCATCTCGGCGTCGACAGATTCCAGCGCGGCAAGCCCTTCCTCGTCCAACAGGACCTCGCGCGGCTTGGAACCGTCGGGCGGGCCGACGACACCCTTTTCTTCCAGCATGTCGATAATACGCCCGGCACGCGCATAGCCAACCTTCAGGCGGCGTTGCAGGCCAGATGTGGAGCCCAGCTGCGATTCCACCACAATATGGGCGGCTTCCCAAATGAGCGGATCATCGTCTTGCGGCTCGGCGACTCCAGTGCGGACAATGCCGCCACCAGCCATGGACATGGAAGCGGGCGCCACGGCGGACAGAATCTCCTCGTGGTAGTCGGGCTCGCTCTGCGACTTGACGAACTCGACAATCTCGTTGATTTCGTCGTCCGAGACAAAGCAGCCCTGGATACGGCGGGGCTTGCCCCAGTCGACCTTGGAGAACAGCATGTCACCCAAACCGGTGAGCTTCTCGGCACCCATCTGGTCGATGATGACGCGCGAGTCGATGCCCGTGGCGACGTTAAAGGCGATGCGGTTGGTGATGTTGGCCTTGATAAGGCCCGTCACCACGTTGGAGCTGGGGCGCTGCGTGGCAACGATAAGGTGAATACCGGCGGCACGGCCCAGCTGTGCAATACGCACGATCGAGGCCTCGACATCCTTACCGGCGACCATCATCAGGTCAGAGAGCTCGTCAATGATAATGACCAGGTAGGGCATCTTTTGCGGCGGGTTGTCGTAATGCTCAAACTCGCCAGCAGCCTGCTTTTCGTTGTAGGTCGAGATCTTACGCACGTTGAGACGCTCGAAGACCTTCAGGCGACGCTCCATCTCGGACACAGCCCATTGCAGAGCGCTCGCGGCCTGCTTAGGCTCGGTCACCACGGGCACATAGAGATGCGGAAGACCGTTATAGCCCGCAAGCTCGACGCGCTTGGGGTCGACCATAATCAGGCGAACGTCCTCGGGAAGGGCGCGCATGAGCAAGGTCGTGATGATGGAGTTGATCATCACCGACTTACCAGAACCGGTCGTACCGGCAATCAACAGGTGAGGCATCTTGGCGAGGTCGGCGACAACCGGCGTGCCCTCGGCGTCGCGGCCGATGGCGAGCTCGAGCGGACCGCCCTTCACATAGGGCAGCACGTCGCCCAGATTGACGTTCTGGCGCTTGCGGTTGGGAATCTCGATGCCCACGAGCGAGGTGCCGGGGATCGGGGCAAAGATACGCACCGACTGGGCAGCGAGCGAAAGCGCGATATCGTCCTCGAGGCTCGAGATTTTGCTCACACGCTCGCCCTCACCGGGCTGCAGCTTAAAGGTCGTCACCGTGGGGCCGGCGATCCAGCCGACCACGCGGGCACTGCGGCCAAACTCAAGCAAGGTGGATTGCAGTGACTCAGCGGTCTGCTCCAGCTCCTTGTCCGAAGACGCGGCGGAAGCCGACTGCGGGTTGGCATGCAGGATTTCGAGCGGCGGAAGCTTGAGGCCGTCCTCCTCTTCGCCCTCGTTATCTGCGGCGCCGTCGTCCACTCCCCCATTACGAGCCGCAGCCGATTCGATAGCACTCGTGGCAGGCGCATCGGCAACCTTGGGATGCTTCAGGAAGTCGGGAATCTGAGGTGCGGCCGAGACGGGATTCACGGCAAACGGCGGCTCGGACTCGTCGATCTTATCGGGGTCGTCTTCCATCGAAAGCTGGCCGGTTACCTGGCCGCGCTTTGCATGGCGACGCGGCAGCAAAGTTGTCTTTGCGGTCTCAATCGGAGCCTCGTCGTCCTCGTCATCGCCCTCGGTGAGCTCAATCTCGCTATCGGACCAAGACGGGTCGGGCTCACTCGTATTGAGCTTAGGCGCAGACTTGCCCTTCTTGGCATGGCGGCGCGGCAACAGCGTGGTCTTGGCTCGCTCGGCTTCAACCGACTCGGATACGTCGACAAACGGGTCATCGTCCTCGTCGTCATCCAAAACCGGGTCGACATCGCCACCCATGACCGTGGTCACCGCGGCGTCAGTCCCCTTCTGGCGCAGAATGCTCAGGTGCGGACGAGCAACGCCGGGAACAGACAGGGCCTCTTCATCGCCCCACGGGCTCGCATTGACATCGGCACGTCGACGCTCGGCAAAATCGGCAGCGCGATCGCGTGCGGAGCGCAAAACGCCACCCACCGAAAAGCCGATAATGACCAAACCAACGACGACAAGCCCCAGCAAGACAACCATGGCGATAGGTTTACCCAGGGCATTTTGCAAGGCACTTGCGATAAAGGCACCAATGTAGCCGCCCGACACGGAAAGGTTCTGCGGCGTAAACATAAGGTCGCACGAATCGCTCGTGCCCGGCACCATCAGCGAAAGAATGGAGACGACAGCGATAAAGACCAAGGCGCCGCCCGCAACAGAGCGCACGTTGAGCGGCGAGTCCTCACCCAAAAAGAGCGTGGCGGCAAACAGCAAGATGACGATCGGCAGCACGTAGGCGCCCAGACCAAAGCCCAGGTGGTAGAAACCGGCAACCGCAGCCGTCACGGGCGCTGTTGCCGGAGAGATCACGGCAATGAAGGACGCGATCGCCAAAACGGCGATGACCACACCGGCGATATCGCGATTGGCCGAAGGCTCGACCAAGGGCTCAAACTCATCGAACTCGGACTCGTGGCCCTTATTGGCACGCAGATGGGAACCGGCACCCTTAGCAGATGCCGGTTGGTTATTGGCCTTATTGCCTTTGGCGTTTTGTGCAGATCCGCGCGCCAAACTAAACCTCCATGACGACCGGGATGATCATCGGACGGGTGCGCGTACGGCTCCAGATAAAGTTAGAGAGCGAATCGCGCACGGCCTTGCGAATGGCATCGGAACCGCTGCTGGTAAAGCTAAACTTACCCTTCTCGATCGTCTTCATAATGGACGCGGAGGCATCCTCGGAGAACTGGTCGTCAATGGCAAACGAGACGCCGCGGCCCGAGAACTCGATGGCCTCGATCTTCTTGTGTTTGAGGGAGACGATGGCAACGGCCGTGACCATACCGTCGTTGGCGAGCTTCTGGCGATCGCGCAGGACGATGGGGTCGGTATCGCCGATACGCAGGCCGTCGACGTAAACGACACCGGACTCGACGGGCGTACCGCGCTTGACGATACCACCGCGCATCTCGAGCGTGTCGCCGTTATCGAGGATAAAGATATGATCGTCCTTGAGACCCATCTTGCGGGCCAGCTGGGCATGGGCGCGCAGATGCACGGCCTCGCCGTGGACCGGCATAAAGTACGTAGGCTTGGCCATGGCCATCAGAAGCTTGAGCTCCTCCTGGCTACCGTGACCCGAGACGTGGACGAGAGCGCGGTTCTTATCCCACACGTCGCAGCCGAGCTTGGCCAGGCTGTTGACGACCTGCTGGACGGCCTTCTCGTTGCCGGGAACGGGAGTTGCCGAGAGGATAACGGTATCGCCCTCGTGGATGGAGAGCGTCTTGTGCTCGCCATTGGCCATGCGGGACAGGGCCGACAGCGGCTCGCCCTGCGAACCAGTGCACATGACGACGATCTTGTCGTCAGGCAGGTTATCAATATCGAAGGCATCGATGATATCGGCATCATCGATGTTGAGATAACCGAGCTCGCGCGCCACGCGGGTGTTCGTGAGCATGGAGCGACCGGTCACAACGACCTTACGGCCGCACTTGCGGGCGGCATCGCAGATCTGCTGCAAACGATGGATGTGGCTCGAGAACGATGCGACGAACACGCGACCCGGGGCGTTCTTGATGGCGTGCAGCAGGTTGGGACCAACCTCGGCCTCGGACTTGGTAAAGCCGGGAACCGTGGCATTAGTGGAGTCGGAAAGCAGCAGGTCGATGCCCTGCTTGGCAAAGCGGCTGATAGCGGCATAGTCGGGCGTAACGCCATCGATGGGCGTCTGGTCGAGCTTAAAGTCGCCGGTGTGCATAACGGTGCCCTGATTGGTGCGGATGAACACGCCCAGAGCGCCGGGGATGGAGTGCGTCATCGAGAAGAAGTCGAGCGAGATGCCGCCGAGGTTGACATGGCTGCCGCCCTTGACCTCGCGGAACTTAGGCGCGCGGATGCGGAACTCGGAGAGCTTGCCCTCGATAAAACCGAGAGTCAGCTTGCTCGAGAAGATGGGCACCTTGTTGTTGAGGTCCTGCAGCAGGTACGGAAGCGAACCGGTGTGGTCCTCGTGGCCGTGAGTGACGATGATACCGCGGAGCTTCTCCTCGTTCTCCAGAACATAGGTGTAGTCGGGAA
>CAJLJQ010000066.1:0-11467 GCA_905207015.1 uncultured Collinsella sp.
GGAGGTCTCCAACGGCGAGGCGCGCCTGACGCCCGGCTACACCGTGGGCATCCTGCAGCAGGAGCCGCCGCTGGACGAGGACAAGACCGTCCTTGAGAACATCCAGATGGCGTTCGCCGACATCCTGGCCAAGGTCGAGCGTTTCAACCAGGTCAGCGCCGAGATGGCAGATCCCGACGCGGATTTCGACAAGCTCATGGACGAGATGGGCAAGCTGCAGGACGAGATCGACGCCAAGAACGGCTGGGATCTGGACAGCCAGCTGTCGCAGGCGATGGACGCGCTGCAGTGCCCCGATCCCGACATGCCGGTGAACGTGCTCTCCGGCGGCGAGCGGCGACGCGTGGCGCTGTGCCGCCTGCTGCTCGAAGCGCCCGATCTGCTGCTTTTGGACGAGCCGACCAACCACCTGGACGCCGAGAGCGTGCTGTGGCTGGAGAAGTTCCTGCACAACTACGAGGGCGCCGTGCTCGCCGTCACGCACGACCGCTACTTCCTGGACAACGTGGCCGAGTGGATCTGCGAGGTCGACCGCGGCCACCTCTACCCCTACAAGGGCAACTATTCCACGTATCTGGAGACCAAGGCCGCGCGTATTGAGGCGCAGGGCAACCGCGATGCCAAGCTCGCCAAGCGCATGGAGGCCGAGCTCGAGTGGGTACGCAGCTCGCCCAAGGCTCGCCAGGCCAAGAACAAGGCCCGTCTGGCTCGCTACGAGGAGATGGAGGCCGAGGCCCGCGCAAGCCAGAAGCTCGACTGGACCGACATCCGCATCCCTGTGGGCCCGCGTCTGGGCAACAAGGTGCTCGAGGCCCATCACCTGCACAAGGAGTTCGATGGCCGCGTGCTCATCGATGACCTTTCGTTCACCCTGCCGCGCAACGGCATTGTGGGCGTTATCGGCCCCAACGGTGTCGGTAAGACCACGCTGTTCAAGACGATTGTGGGCCTGGAGCCGCTGACTTCGGGCGAGCTCGAGGTGGGCGAGACCGTCAAGATTTCTTACGTCGACCAGAACCGTTCCGGCATCGACCCCGACAAGAACCTGTGGGAGGTCGTCTCGGATGGCCTGGACCACATGATGGTCGGCGAGACCGAGGTTCCGAGCCGCGCTTATGTGGCGAGCTTTGGCTTTAAGGGCCAGGACCAGCAGAAGCGCGCTGGCGTACTCTCCGGCGGCGAGCGCAACCGCCTGAACTTGGCGCTTACGCTCAAGCAGGGCGGCAACCTGCTGCTCCTCGACGAGCCCACGAACGACCTCGACGTCGAGACGCTGTCCTCGCTTGAAGCGGCGCTGCTCGAGTTCCCGGGCTGCTCGGTGGTCATTAGCCACGACCGTATGTTCCTGGACCGCGTCGCCACGCACATCCTGGCGTGGGAGGGCACCGACGAGAATCCGGGCAACTGGTATTGGTTCGAGGGCAACTTCGAGGCCTATCAGGCCAACCGTATCGAGCGCCTGGGCGAGGACGCAGCCCAGCCGCATCGTATCCACCGCAAGCTGACGCGTGACTAGGTTTGTTACGCGGTTTTACCAAACCGCGTAACTGCTCGACGCTGCGCGTGCCGCAAGTACCCCATCTTGCCGTTCAAACCGTCGCTCGCGTACCAAAGTACGCGTCGCTCCTCTTTCACGGCAACCTGGGGCACTTGCGACTCGCTCGCTGTCGGTCACGAAGCATCGACAAATGAGCAATTTAAACGAATAAGCAAAAACGGCTCAAATCCTGGTTTGGATTTGAGCCGTTATCTGTTACTGCGCAGGTTCTTCGACCTTGTCGATGGTCCAGGGGGCTCCGAGACTGCCGGTGGTATTGCGGCGAATGCGCACGGTAACCTCACGGCGCTCGCCGGCCTGCGTGTAGCGCAGGGGGAAGCTTGCGCGGTTGCGTGCGACGTCGATGGTGCCGAGCTCGCGAGCGATCCAGTAGTACTCGCCGACGATGCCGAGCGTGTCGGCGCCGTAGGGGAGATAGGTCGACAGCTGGTGTAGCAACGGGCCGGGGCAGAAGACTTCGGTTGCGAAATCGACGGGGAAGTCCTCGGGGATGGCGGGCGCTGCAGGTGCGGGGGTTGGGGCCTCTGCGAGTACCGAAGCCGGTGCCGGCGCGGGAATTTGGTCGCAAGCAGAGGCGGGCACGGATTCGATGACGGGTGCGGGCTCCAGCGTCGTCTTCGGCTTGATTGTGGAATCCGCGGGCTTCATGGTGACGGGCGCGTCTGCAGCTTCAGTTTCAACCTCAACCTGCGTCGCGTTCTCATTCTCGACGCTCGACTTTGCCTCGATGGGCGTGGATGCCATGGTGGTGATGCCAGCGTTGGCGTTCTCGGGGTCATAGACGACCGTAAGCGAGATGGCAGGCTGCGGCGTCTCGCTTACGGCGTCGACTCGGTAGCGTCTTGATCGGCGGACTCGTCGGGTTGATTGTCCTCGGCCTCGTCGCCAAAGACATCGCTGTTTTGGAACGCAGGCGCCTCGGATTGGTCAGCGGCTTCTTCGGTTGTCGACTTGGGAGCCTCGTTGAGCTCCGCAGCGGCTTCCTGTTCTGACATGACTTCGGGATCGGTCATGGCGGCGATTTCGGTTTCGGCTTCTGCTGCCACCTCAATAGCGACTTCGATCTCTGTCTCGGGCTCGGGCTCCGGCACAGCTTCAACCGCGGCTTCTGGTTCGGGACGCTTAACGTGCTTGGGGCGTACAGCCTTGAGGTCCTTCTCGCCGCGCTTTTTCTTTTTATAGGACTGCTTGGCTCCCTTGGCAGCCTTGGGCTTGTCCTCGCCCTTGGCAAGTGCGGCATCCCATGCCTCGTTGGCGATGACCGTGGCATACAGGCGACCGCCCTTAAAGACAGTCAGCTTAATGCAGTCGTCGAGTTCCTCGAGCAACTCGCGCGTGGACTCGAAGCCCAGGTCATAAGCAGTCATGTCGCCAACGGCGAGAGCCTCTTCGACCTGCGTCATAAACGTTTGCTTGCCACACCCAATCGCATCGCGCAGCAGGCGATACAGATAGATGTGGTTGCCCAGCGAAAGCATGGGCCTAACTATTGTCTTGCTCATGGCAAATCTCCTCTTTACACATGTAAAGCATCTTACCATCGCATGGCGCTCGCCATGACGGCGCCCAAGGCAAACGGGCGCGAACCGCTGTCGATTCGCGCCCGTTGTACAGGTTGCCTATCTGGGGATGCAGTGCCTAGTTGCCCGATGTCGTGCCTTGGCTTGAACTGTCAGATGCCGTGCCGGACGCGGTTCCGCTCGAGCTGTTGGTGTTGCTGTTGTCGGTAGATCCCGTACTCGGTGTATTGCCATTCGCCTGGTCGCCCGTGCTCGGTTGAGAGCCGTCAGTCGTTTGGCTTGAGTCAGTCGTGCCGGATTGCGTGCCGCTGTTGTTCGCAGAGGAATCGACGCCCTGCGATTGGTTTTGGGTGTTCGAGGACGAATTGGCAGAGGTAGAACTCTCTTGCGTATCGTCCGTCTTTGCCTGCTGATCCTGCGACTGGGTGTTGCCATCTGCATCGCTCTCGGTCGTGCGCGACGAAAGGATCGGCTCGGGACGCTCGCCCAGACCCTCACCGGCAGTGGTGATAAGGATGGCGCCGGCGCAGGCGATGACCGCGACTATGGCGATAGCGATCGAGAAGACGATGACCTTCTTTTGCGTCTGGCTGCGCTCAGCCGCCGCCTTGGCGCGCAGGCTGTTGGGAGCGACGCGCGCCGTGGTCGCGCGTCCCGCAACCTGGCGCATTTCCTGCGTGGTTGCGGCGCCACCTAGGTGCTCCTCGACATTGGGCTCAACGGGCTCGTAGGCGCCGGTAGGGTAGTCGACAGCGGCATGCGTGCCCTTGATTGCTTCGGCGCTGGCGGAGATAAAGTGGCGATAGACCTGCGAGGACACAACAGTGATGACTGAGCTCACAGCGGCACCAATCACCGAGCCGGCAATGCCGATCTTTGAAGCAAGCGCCACGCTCGTGGCGGCAGCTGCGGCGCCGGCGATGATCTGGGGAATGGAAATGTCATCGAACAGGCCCTTTTTGGGCGCAATGGCCATGGTCTGGCCGATGGAATGGTTCTCGTGAACGCCGTTGTTGAGTGCGGCCGGCGTCATGACACGCGTGCGCGGCGCGTCGGTGTACTTGGTTGTCATACGGGGTCCTCCCGATGTAAATCTGCTTCGTTTCGTGTAGCCATCAGGGTACCCACCAGATGTGAATCGTACGTGTCATTTAACAGATACCATCAACTCATCAAGGGGGCTTGCTGTCTTTGGTGCAATAGCTTGATGCTAAACTGGATTTACGATTGCGAGGTGGTTTACGTGATGTACCCGTATATGACGTTCGAAGACGGTACCGAGGTCATTCATTCTGACCTGATTGCGGATGGCGATATCGAAAAGGTTATCGTGCATTTTGAACGACCGACGGCAGAGGGCTTCGACTCCGCTCGTTGTGAGTTACCTTCTTACAATTGGACTATGTGGGAAGGGCGTTTCACCGACGAGGAGAAGCGAGGATTTGAGACTTTTCTGAGCAATAACGCCCATCTACTGTATCGCTACGCCGCAAACGGAGGAGCTAAAGTTGCCTAGCCTTTTTCTTATTGGCGGCTATAGGGTCTTCTTTTGGTCCAACGAAGCGGGCGAGCCAATCCATGTCCATGTTTGCAAGGGAGCGCCTTCAGATAACTCGGCCAAAATCTGGCTGACTCGCAGGGGAGGTTGCATTGTCGCTAATAACAAAGCGAAGATTCCCCGGAGCACGCTTGACGACCTCTGTGAAATTATCGCCGCTCAGCATGAATTGATTTGCTCTAAATGGAAGGCATTTTTCCTTGTGGACGAGATCTCGTTCTACTGCTAAACGCCATTCTGACTTCTCTTTTCAATTTTTATCATGAGTCTGCCCCACCAGCGCTGATTGAACTTGACAGTACAATGGAGGCGGACTTTATCGCCGCCGCTCGTTGCGGCTAAACGGATGTGTTGGAGCTCGCATGAACGATTTTCTAAACGGTCAAGTTAAGAACGATGGCTTTTTGCGTGTGGCGGCGGCGTCGCCGCGGATTCGCGTGGCCGATGTTGAGGGCAATGCCGAGGTTGCGCTGACGGCTGTTCATGAGGCTGCCGAGCGCGGCGTTCGCGCGTTGGTACTGCCCGAGCTCAACCTGTGCGGCTATACCGCGGCCGACCTGTTCCATAACCGCACGCTGCTGCATGCCTGCGAGGCGGCGCTCGTGCGCATTCTCGATAAAACCCGTGAGCTGCCGATCGTCTTTACCATCGGTCTTCCCGTCGCGGTGGCCGAAAACATCTACAATTGCGCCGCCGTGTGCTGTGCGGGCGAGCTTTTGGGCCTTACGGCCAAAAAGTACTTGCCCAACTACGGAGAGTTTTATGAGCGCCGCTGGTTTGCTCCGGCGCCGGCCGATCCCGTGTGGATTGAATTTGCTGGTCAGGGTCCGGTGCCGCTGGGCTCGGGGCTTGTCTACCGTTGCTGTGATGAGGGCGCCGAGGACCTGGTGCTGGGCGTTGAGGTCTGCGAGGACCTGTGGGTGCCGGCGCCTCCTTCGACCGAGATGGCGCTTGCCGGTGCGACGGTGATTCTCAACCCGTCGGCTTCGGACGAGATTATCGGTAAGGCAGACTATCGCCGCAGCCTCATCTCCAATCAGAGCGCGCGCCTGTACTGTGCCTATGCGTATGCAGACGCGAGCGAGGGCGAGTCCACGACCGATATGGTCTTTGCGGGCGAGAACCTCGTCTACGAAAACGGCTCCAAGCTCGCCGCGACCAAACTGCTTACTTGCGATATGGCCATCGCCGACGTTGACCTTGACCGCCTGGTTGCCGAGCGCCGTCGTTCGACGACGTGGACGCGCGCGGACGATGCGCCGGAGGCCACGGCCGTTGAGTTTTCGTTTGAGGGCGTGTTGGCCGAAGAGCCTGTCCTGCGCGATGCCTGCGATATCGACCGCGTTTTCCCGCGCGCGCCCTTTGTACCGGCCGACCATGGTGACCTGGCCGAGCGCTGCGAGACCATCCTCGACCTGCAGACCGCCGGCCTCAAGACCCGCCTGGCCCATACGGGCACCAAGGCTGCAGTCATCGGTCTTTCGGGCGGCCTTGATTCTACACTGGCACTGCTCGTGACGGTGCGTGCCTTCGATGCACTGGGGCTGCCGCGCACGGGTATCACGGCGGTCTCCATGCCCGGCTTTGGCACGACGCATCGCACTAAGTCCAACGCCGAGTCGCTCGCGCGCGACCTGGGCGTGAGCTTCCGCGAGGTTTCGATCCACGCGGCTGTGGAGCAGCACTTCAAGGACATTGAGCACGATCCGACCGTGCAGGACGTGACCTACGAGAACAGCCAGGCCCGCGAGCGTACGCAGATTCTGATGGATCTGGCCAACCAGGCCGGCGGTTTTGTCATCGGCACGGGCGATTTGTCGGAGCTGGCGCTCGGCTGGGCTACCTATAACGGCGACCACATGAGCATGTACGCCGTCAATGCGAGCGTGCCCAAGACGCTTGTGCGTCATCTGGTGCGCTATGCGGCTGATGTCTTTGGCGGGCGTATTGCCGAGGTCTTGCTCGACATCCTCGATACGCCGGTGTCCCCTGAGCTTCTGCCGCCCACGGGCGACGGCGAGATTGCGCAGAAGACTGAGGATTTGGTGGGCCCGTACGAGTTGCACGACTACTTCCTCTACAACCTGCTGCGTTTTGGCTTTGAGCCGGGCAAGATCTACCGCATGGCGCTCAAGAGCTTCGAGGACGTCTACGACGCCAAGACCGTCCACACGTGGCTGCGTACGTTCTATCGTCGCTTCTTTGCCCAGCAGTTTAAGCGCAGCTGCCTGCCCGATGGTCCCAAGGTGGGCTCGGTGACGCTCAGCCCGCGCGGCGATTGGCGTATGCCGAGTGACGCCAGCTCGCGTCTGTGGCTCGCGCAGATCGACGCGCTCAATCCAGTTGACTAAGGTTGGCTAAATTGAACCAATACGGGGGTTGCAAGCGTTACACTTTTGCAATCTGATGGCCCGCATCGCGCGGCGCTCTTGTCGGAGCGCCGCGTTTTTATATCGGAAGGTGGCACCATGCAGGCATCGCAGCGTCTCGACCGCTTTGGCGCGGAGGTCTTCGCCTCGCTCAACAACAAGCTTCTCGCGCTGAAGGCCCAGGGCAAGACCATTTACAACATGAGCGTGGGCACGCCCGACTTTAAGCCGTACGACCACGTGGTCGAGGCGCTCACGCAAGCAGCCCAAGATCCCGAGATGTGGAAGTATGCCCTGCGCGACCTGCCTGAACTCAAACAAGCCGTGTGCGATTACTATGAGCGTCGCTTTGGCGTTTCGGGCATTACACCGTCCATGGTGCAGTCGTGCAACGGCACGCAGGAGGGCGTGGGCCATTTGGGCCTGGCCCTGCTCGATCCGGGTGACACCATCCTGGTTCCCGATCCGTGCTACCCGGTCTTTGAGGCGGGTGCGAAGATTGCCGATGCCAAGCTCGAGTACTATCCGCTGGTTGCCGAGCATAATTACCTGCCCTATGTGGCGGGTATCGATCCCGAGGTGGCCGATCGTGCCAAGTATATGATCGTATCGCTGCCCGCCAACCCGGTGGGCTCGGTGGGCACGCCCGAGGTCTACGAGGAGATCATCGCCTTCGCCCGCGAGCACGACCTGCTCATCGTTCACGACAATGCATACTCCGATATCGTGTTTGACGGTGAGCCGGGCGGCAGCTTCTTGCAGTATCCCGGTGCGCTCGAGGTGGGCGTGGAGTTTTTCTCGCTCTCCAAGTCGTTTAACGTCACTGGTGCCCGCATCGGCTTTTTGGTCGGCCGCGAGGATGTGGTCTCTGCCTTTGCCAAGCTGCGCAGCCAGATCGACTTTGGCATGTTCTTCCCGATCCAGAAGGCTGCTATCGCCTGTCTGAACGGTCCGCGCGATGAGGTCGAGGCGCAGCGTCTGAAGTACCAGGAGCGCCGTGATGCCCTGTGCGACGGTCTTGAGGGTCTGGGCTGGGAGCGTCCCAACGCGCATGGCTCTATGTTCGTGTGGGCCAAGCTTCCCGGTGGTCGCACCGATTCCATGGCGTTTTGCGAGGAGCTTATGGAGAAGGCCGGCGTTGTGGTGACGCCGGGCGCGAGCTTTGGTCCTTCGGGCGAGGGACACGTGCGCATGGCGCTGGTCCTGCCGCCCGATCAGATTGCTTTGGCTGTCGAGGCCATTCGCGAGGCGGGCCTGTATTAGAAAGCTATTTCGCCTCGTCAATAGCTCGAAACCGATTTCGTGCAGTTATTTTACGAATCCTGCAAACAATTTCGGTAAACGGTCGATTTTTGGCTGCGAATAGGAGCATAATCAAAGTCCCGATTGGATGTATTGGGATTACGGCAAGCCGCTCGGGTCGTTCCCGGGCGGCTTGCTTGTGGAGAGAGATGGGAGTTTCTAATGGTTAACGAGAAGAAGGTCGCTATTGTCGGCTGCGGTTTCGTCGGTTCGTCTTCGGCGTTCGCGCTGATGCAGAGCGGTCTGTTCTCCGAGATGGTCCTCATCGACGTGGACAAGAACCGCGCCGAGGGTGAGGCTCTGGATATCGCGCACGGCATGACGTTTGCCGAGCCGATGAAGATCTACGCCGGCGATTATTCCGATGTCGCCGACGCCGCCATGATCGTCGTCACCGCTGGCGCTGCCCAGAAGCCCGGTGAGACCCGCTTGGACCTGGTCAACAAGAACGTCAACATCTTTAAGTCCATTATCCCCGAGATTAAGAAGTCTGGCTTCGACGGCATTCTGCTCATCGTCTCCAACCCGGTCGATGTTCTGACCTATGCCGCCATCAAGATGTCCGGCCTGCCCGAGGGCCATGTCATCGGCTCCGGTACCGTGCTCGACACCGGCCGTCTGCAGCAGATGCTTGGTGCCCACGTTGAGGTCGACCCGCGCGATGTCCAGGCCTATGTCATGGGTGAGCACGGCGACTCCGAGTTTGTCGCTTGGTCCAGCGCTCAGGTTGCCGGCGTTCCGCTGAACACCTTCTGCGAGCTTCACGGTCATCTGGAGCATGAGGCTGCCGAGAAGCGCATCGCCGAGGACGTCAAGAACTCCGCCTACACCATCATCGAGAAGAAGCACGCCACCTACTATGGCGTCGCCATGGCCGTCAAGCGCATCTGCACCGCCGTCATGCGCGATGAGCAGACCGTTCTGCCCGTCTCCTCGCTCATGGTGGGCGAGTATGGCCTGTCCGATCTTGCCATCTCCATGCCGACGGTCGTTGGCCGCGACGGCGTCGTCTGTCGCGTCCCCGTGCCGCTGAACGATGACGAGCAGCATGAGCTCACCGCCTCCGCCAAGGCCCTCAAGGAGATTATCGACAGCGTCGACTTCTCCTGCTAAATCAAGCTCTTTTGGGCAACAGGCTACAATGAAAGGCGTCCGGTCCACACGGTCCGGGCGCCTTTTTGGTGCAAAGTAACCTGACCCCAATGCGCCATAGTTGATGGGAGCGCCATGTCGGATTCGCCTAATTTTTTGACCTATGCCCAGACGGCGTTTGACCCGTTTGAGGAACGGCCGTTCTGCGCGGTGGATAGCCTGGTCTTTGCGTGGTTGTCCTATTTGCGTTTGCCGGGTGATATGGCGGAGCTGACGAACTGGCAGGGCCTAGACGTACGCGAGCTGCTGCGTGCCGAGTGCTACCGGGACATGATTGACGACCTGTGGGATCCAGAGGGGAGTAGGGCCTTGTTGGAGGCCGTGGCAGCAAGCCCTCGCTACCGTGGCGTGCACGTTTGCGGCTATCGTGCCGTGAGCGATGTGGTGGCGACAGAGCAGTTTGCAGCCATGGCGTTCCGGTTTCCGGCGGGGTTTAGCTATCTTTCCTTCCGGGGGACCGACAGCACGATTGTGGGCTGGAAAGAGGACTTCAACATGGCATTCCGGTGTCCTGTGCCGGCTCAGGAATCCGCGGCGCGTTATGTGGACGAGGCGGCGGATGCGATTGGCGGGCCGCTTTTGTGCGGAGGTCATTCCAAGGGTGGAAACCTTGCGGTGTACGGTGCGGCGATGTGCTCCGATGTCGCCCGTGAGCGAATCGAACGGGTGTATTCCCATGATGGTCCGGGCTTCGTCGAGGAGTTTCTGAACGGCAACGCCTTTGCCGATCTTTCCGGTCGAATCGACAAGACGCTACCTCGGTCGTCGATCTTTGGCATGATGTTCGAGACGCAGGAGGACTATGCCATCGTTGAGAGCACCGAGTTCAGCCTGCTGCAGCATAATCCCTTTAGCTGGGTGGTTGATGGTCGCGACTTCGTGTACTGTGAGCGCCTGTCCGCCGGTGCTCGATACGTTGATGGCTCCATTCGCGAGATGCTGCTTGCAGTGTCACCTAGCGAGCGCGAGCGTTTTGTAGATGCGTTGTTCTCCGTGTTTGAGGCTACGGGTGCTGAGCGGTTTGCGGATATCGCCGGGAATCTGCGCGAGAGCCTGCCCGTGATGCTCCAGGCTGCGCAAGGCTTTGACGAGGATACGCGACGCTTTGTCTCGCAGACTATCGTGGCAATCCTTAAATGCGCGCTGCTGCCCAAACGACCCCAGATCGACATGCCCGCTGCCGGCAAGAGTTTGGCAGAACAGCTCGAGGCTTGGCAGTCCGAGCTCCTGCGCTAACCATTGGTGCAAAGCAACCTGTCCCCGATGCACCAAGCTTCGATGCGCCCGGGGCGGGCTCGACCGCTATACTGGTTCGTGCCGAAATCGATCTAGAACGGAATGCCGTATATGAAAATCAATCACGCGATTCTGCATATCCTGGACTTTGACTCTGCCGTCAACGTTATGAGCCAGCGCGAGCTCGATATCGAGAGCCGTACCGTGCGCAACTTTGTGACCACGCATCTGCGCCGCGCACGAACCTCTGCCGACAATAAGCGCGCCACATTTGCCGAGAACTCTGCGTTTGGCGGCGAGCTCAAGGGCTATTTCTTTGGCGAGCGCGAGTTCGTAGACCTGTCGCAGCAGATTGCGGAGTTCATTTCCTCCGAGCTTACCAAGGCCGAGAAAGCCGAGCCCACCGATGTGCTCGTGGCCGATTTTGACGACGACGAGGATGCCCGCTGGTTTGCCGTGATGCTGTTGGGCTCCAAACAGGCCTTTATGCACGAGGTGGGCCGCGAGGAGGGCGAGGTGCGCAACGACATCGCGCGCCACTATGCTATCCTGCCGAATCCTTCCCAAAAGGTGCCAAGCTATGCCATCGTGCGCGCGAGCACCATGGAGATCGGCTATGTGGACAAGAAGCGTAAGATTGCCGGCGAAGACCGTATGCTCATTCCCGACGGTCTGCTGCAGTGCGATACGGGCGTGTCGGGCAAGGAGGTCATCGACACCGTGACGCGCGTGGTCGAGGAAGTCGCCGAGGAGCACGGTGCCAACACGGCCG
>CAJLJQ010000067.1:0-11443 GCA_905207015.1 uncultured Collinsella sp.
GGCGAGGCACACGCTATCGCCGCCATGCGCCGCGTACTCGACGTCATGCGCGAAGAGACCACAGCCCCCATTTCCAATCCACAGCGCTCGCTCGGCGGCCTCATCGGCGGCGAGGCAAAGCTTGTCGATGCCACCAGCCGAAACGATCTGAGCATAAGCCTGATGGGCGCCGTCCAGACTGACGCCGTGGCCCGCGCCATGGCCGTGCTCGAGCGCTCGGCCACGATGGGCGTAATCGTCGCAGCTCCGACGGCAGGATCAGCGGGCGTCGTCCCCGGCTGTGTGCTGGCACTCGCAGACCATTTGCAGCTGGACGACGAGCAGGTCATGGATGCCCTTTATTGCGCCGCCGCCATCGGCCTCAACCTCACCACGAGCGCCTGCGTTGCCGGCGCCGAGGGCGGCTGCCAGGCTGAGGTAGGAAGTGCGGCCGCCATGGCTGCCGCCGCGCTGGTGCAGATGCTCGGCGGCACACCCGAGCAGGCGCTCGATGCCAGTTCCATCGCGCTGAGTAATCTGCTGGGCCTCGTTTGTGACCCCGTCTGTGGCCTCGTGGAGGTGCCCTGCCAAAACCGCAACGCCATCGGTGTGGCAGCCGCCTTTAGCTCCGCACAGCTTGCCCTCGCCGGCATTAAGAGCCTGGTGCCGTTTGACCAGATGGCGCACGTCGTGCTCTCGGTGGGCCACGCGTTGCCGGCCACGCTGCGCGAGACGGCAAAGGGCGGCATCGCGCAGGCTCCGGCCGCACTTTCGGCCTGTGCAAAATGCGGTGTGTGCGGATAGCGACAAAGAACGACTCGAAGGTGGGACAAATGTCCCACCTCTTTTGAATGCCACCGTTTCCATACCACAATCAACTAGGTAATCGCTATAATGCAAGCCCAGTAAAAACACGATGAGCCGCAAGGCAAAATCCGAAGGATATGCATACGATGTCGCAAAACGATCGAACTCAACTGATTCCCGATCCGCAGCAGCCGAGCAGGCACACCGGCGGCGTTCAGTCGCCGCGTCCTATCGCGCCGAGCCACGGTCAGCAGCGTGGTGCGGCAAACGCTTCGCAACGCCCGAACCAGCAGCGCCAGCAACGTCAGCAGCGCCAGGCAAACGGCAATACGCCCAAGCAGCCCCCCACGCACGGTCGAGGCGATCGCGGCCCCGCGCGCAAACCCACCGGGAACAATAAGTCGGGCAAAAAGACGACGCTCTTTGTCCTCCTGGGTCTTATCGTCATTGTCTATATCGTAGGCGCCGTAGCATTTTCGCAGGTAGCCTACCCCAACACCACCATCGCCGGCGTCGACGTCTCGTTCTCAAACGCATCGTCTGCCGCCACCAAGGTCAACTCGGCGTGGAAGCACTATAAGCTCACCGTGACAGGCGATGACTTTAGCTGGACCTATCAGCCCGAGTCCGATGAGCCCATTGTCGACGGCGAAGCTGCCGCAAAAGAGATTATCAGCCGCAACGAAGCCATTGTATGGCCGGTTCGCCTTGTAGAATCCTTAAGCGGCAAGACCAAAACAACCGCTAGCTCCAACGAAGTCGATCTTGATCAAGACGTCGACCTGTCCATGCTCTCCGACACCTTTGACCAAAAGCAGTTTGAGAAGGATCTGGGCGCCGCCGTCGACGAGTTTAACGAGGGGCGTTCGGGCGCGTTCGAGGCCAATAGCTCCTATGACGAGCAGGCCGGCAAGTTTACCGTCGAGAAGGCGCGCTCCAACGAAAAACTCAACCGCGAGCATGTCATTAAGTATGCCGAGCTCGAGCTTGCCTCGCTGGCCGAGACCGTAGATCTTTCCAAGCTCGGCAACGATGCCTATGAGCCGCTCAATGGAACGCTGACCGATGATCAGATTCAGTCTGCATGCGATGCCGCCAACAACTTCTTGGGCGTCAACGTGACCCTCAAGCTCAACGGCGAGGATGCCGGCAAGGTTGATGGCAGCTCCGTGTTGCAGTGGATCAGCTTTGCCGATCCGGCCAACCCCACGCTCGATACGTCGCAGATCAGCAGCTGGGCAGCCGAGCTCGCCAACGGCTTCAATACCGTGGGCTCCACTCGCTGGTGGACGCGCGCCGATGGCAAGCAATGCGCCGTCGAAGGCGGCGACTTTGGTTGGTCCATCGACAGCAGCTCGCTCGCCAAGCAGGTCGAGGACGCCATTAACAACAAGCAGACCGGCGAAATCGAGATCAAGTACTCCCAGAAGGCCGACACCTTTACTGCAAAGGGAGAGCCCGACTGGAAGGCATACGTCGATGTCGATCTGTCCGAGCAGCACGCGCGCTACTACGACGAGAGCGGCAATATCGTGTGGGAGGCCAACTTTATCTCCGGCAAGCCGGGAGAGGACGCCACGCCCGAAGGCGTTTGGCAGATCAACAGCAACAATGGCGCCAGCAAGCTCATCGGTGCCAAGGACCCCGAGACCGGCAAGCCCAAATACGAGAGCCCGGTCAGCTATTGGATGCCGTTTGAGGGAAACATGGTCGGTTTCCACGATGCAACGTGGCAAAACGACAAGAGTTTCGACGATCCCAACTCCTACAAGTGGTGCGGCAGCCACGGATGCATCAACCTTCGCCTGGCCGACGCCAAGGCGCTGCACGATTGCATCAAAGTCGGCCTGTGCGTGGTTGTCCACTCGTAGTGCAACGCGCGCATTCATACAACATGCAACTGCTGCGACCAATCTAACAATTCCGAAAAATACCGTCCTATGCGCCTGCCCCAACCGGCGGGCGCATATACTTATCAAGGTTCTTTCTATAAAGGAGACGCTATGCCGAATGTCCCCAACATCACCCCGGGCCCGGATGATACCGAGCACACGCCCGAAGGTGCCACCGAAACGCTTCCTCTGATCACAGACGTACATGCCGACAAGGAGAGCGGACGCACGAACGATACGGCCGAGATTTCCGATGAAGAGGCATATGCCAAGCTCAAGGCAAAACGTGCCGAACGTCGACGCAAAAAGCTGATTCGACGCGGCATTGCCGCCGGCATCGTGGGTGTCATCGCGCTCATTGCTATTGTTGCAACCCTGGTTATCAATGCGCAGCCACAGGGCGCTAGCGGGCCTGCGACCGACATGGTGACTGAGGGCACGTTTAGCACAACGGTCGAGGCAAAAGGCCAGCTCAAACCCATTTCGTCCTCAGTGGTCTCCCCTTCTGTCGACGGCACGGTCGATACGATCAACGTGCAGGCAGGCCAATCCGTCAACGAGGGCGACGTGCTTATGACCATTAAAAACGAAGAGCTCGATCGCAACGTTGCCGAGGCGCAGCGTGCAGTTGCAGCCGCTCAAGAAGACCTCGCCAACGCGAAGAAAGCCGCAGCTGCCGCGCAGGCCAACCCAACGACGGACGTCGACGGAGGTTCCGCAGCGGCTGGCATCTCCGCCGCATCAGCGGACACGAACGCCGTATCGGCCGCGCAGCGCAGCCTCACATCGGCCCAGGCAAACCTCGATCAGGCGAACGCCAAGGCCGCCAGCCGTACGGTCACGGCCCCGAGCTCGGGCAGCATCGTGGCGCTCAACGCCAAGGTGGGCGCCACGGTAACAGGCGGCATGATCATGGGCGAAGGCGACACGAGCGGCGGCAAGCAGTGCATGCAAATCGCCGACCTGTCCAAGATGAAGGTGACGGTTCAGGTGGGCGAAAAGGATATCGCCAAAATTGCCGTGGGCCAAAGCGCCAACGTGACCTATCCCGCGTTTCCCGATATCGTGAGCCAGGGCACCGTCACGGCTATCGCCTCGGTGGCAAACTCTGACTCCGGCTCCGGTAGCGGCGGCAGCGTGACCTTTAACGTCGACATCCTCATCGAAGCACCCGACAGTCGCCTTAAGCCGGGTATGACTGCCGAGGTCTCGGTAGTGACCGAGAAGCTCGACGACGTGGTTATGGTGCCGACCATGGCGCTGATGACCGAAGATGGCGAGCACTATTACGTCAATCTGGCCACCGATTCGGAAGGCAAGAAGACGCGCCGCGTGAAGGTGACCGTCGTGACGCAAAACGACAACGAGGCTGTAGTCGGTAAGACGCAGGTCAAGCGCGACGACCAGGGCAACGAGATCAACCCAGACGTCCCGGTTACCAAGTTACGCGACGGCGACACCATCGTGACGGATACCGGCGCAGGCATGACGGCAGACGGCGGCGACAATATGTCTGCCGACGAGGGCAAGTAATGCGTCCCGTCATCGACATCCGCAACGTGCACCGCATCTTTGAGAGCGAGGCCGGTTGCGCCCACATCCTGCACAACGTGAGCCTGGCGGTGAACCCCGGTGAGTTCGTCGCCATCACCGGCCCCTCGGGCTCGGGCAAGTCGACGCTCATGAACATCCTGGGCTGCCTGGACAAGCCGACGGCGGGTGATTATTTCCTGCAAGGGCTCAACGTCGCCGAGCTCGACGATGATGAGCTCACCGAGGTGCGCGCGCTGAGCATCGGCTTTGTCTTTCAGAGTTTTAACTTGCTGCCGCGTCTGACGGTGATCGAAAACGTCATGCTGCCGCTGTCCTACACCAATGTGCCGCGTAGCCAGCGCGAGATGCGCGCCGTGCACGCGCTGCAAGCCGTCACACTGCCGGTCGACCATTGGGACCACCGCATATCGGAACTCTCGGGCGGACAGATGCAGCGCGTCGCCATCGCGCGCGCCCTCGTCAACGACCCGCCCATCATTTTGGCCGACGAGCCAACGGGAAATCTAGACTCGACAACCGGGGCGCTCGTCATGGAAACCTTCCACAAGCTCCAGAAACGCGGCAAGACCATCGTACTCATTACGCATGACCCCGGCATCGCCGCCGAGGCCGACCGTGCCGTGACCATCCGCGACGGTCGCATTCACGACGGCGCGTATATTCCGCATGCACCGCGGACCCTACGCAGCGCCGTAGATAGCCTGCCCATGATTTCCGCCTCCGCCAACCCGCCGAAAGGAGTGATGGCATGAGCGCCCGCGATCTTATCCAGGAAGCCCTTCACTCGCTCGAGGCCAACAAGGGGCGCAGCCTGCTCACCATCCTTGGCATCGTCATTGGCATCGCCTCGGTCATTGCCATGACTTCGCTCATCGGCGGCATCCAAAACAGCTTGGTCAACAGCCTGGGCCTCAACGCAGCTCGCATGGTTCAGATCTATTCGTCCCAAGAACTCTCTGATTCTGACGTCCAGAAGCTTAAAAAACTGGTGCCGCAGATAGAACAGATCGGCATTGTCAAAAGCGCGTATACCGAGTACAAGACCGGCGATAAAAGCTATACCGTCATGGCACAGGGTGTCGATAGCGACATGCTCGACGCCGTGGGTGCCAGTAAGCTCGTTGCGGGGCGCACCTACACCGATGTCGAGTCAAAGGCAGGCTCGCGCGTGGCGCTCATCAGCCGCGGCGGCGCCGATCAGCTTTACGGCAACGAACAGGATGCGCTGGGAAAAACCATCAAAGTGTCCAACGGCGAGGTGCAGATTGTAGGCGTGATTGATGGCGGCAGCGACTCCATGGGCTCGCTCACTTTGTATATGCCACGCGAAACCATCTCCGGCCTATTTGGCGACGAGAATCCTTCATTCCCCAGCGTGACGGCACTTGCCGCCGAGGGCACGGACATGGATGAGCTCTGCAAGACCATCGAGTCCAAGGTGCGCGCGATGAAGGGTATCGCGGAGGATGATGAGTACGACAGTGTATCGGCGACCTCCATGAAAAGCGCTATCGACTCCCTCAATTCCTTTATGGGCGCCTTCTCGCTCATCATGGGTGCTGTCGCCAGTATCTCACTGCTTGTCGGCGGAATCGGCATTATGAATATGATGCTTACCAACGTGACTGAGCGCATCCGCGAGATCGGTATTCGCCGTGCCTTGGGCGCCAGTCGCCGCGATATCACCGCGCAGTTTTTGGCCGAGTCCTCGGCGCTGTGCGTCACCGGTGGCCTGCTGGGTGTCCTGATTGGCTATCTGCTGGCCTGGGGCCTCGCGATGTTTGCCGCAGGATCAGGGGTTCTCAACGAGCTCGGTGCCAGTGGGGAGATCACACCGAGCTTTTCAATCGCCACGGTGCTGCTGGCCTTCGGCGTCTCCGTCGGCATCGGCGTAATCTTTGGCTTCTACCCCGCTCGCCGCGCGGCAAAGCTCAACCCGGTGGAGTGCCTACGCTACCAGTAAGCCACCACCAGCTACCAGTAAGCCACCACCAACAAGTTGCGGTGAATTAGGGACTGAATATGCTATCTAGCAGCAAAAACAGACACTATTTCACCGCAACTTATTGAAGGGCTGTTTGCGCCAGTTCTGGGCGTCGTCCTCGAGCTATTGATGGATGACGGGCTTGTACGGGTCGAGCTTGCTCGGGGCGCTCCTCCTAGCGCGCGAACTCCCGTAAGAGAGCGTCTTCCACTTCCCGAAGCGAAAGGGCCCCGCCTCCCTCGGCGGGACGGGTGACCACGATGCAGCGCGCTCCCACGGCGCGCGCTGCGGCGAGCTTCTCAGCCGTGCCGCCTACGGTTCCCGAGTCCTTGGTCACAAGCCACTGGGCGCCCACCTGCCGAAGCATCGCCTCGTTGAGCTCGCGGGTGAAGGGCCCCTGCATGCCGATGACGTGCGACGGCGAAAACCCCGCGTCGATGCACTTCGTTATAGCACCGGGCAGCGGGAGCACACGCACAAAGAAGCGTTCCGCGAAATCGGGGACGCGCGTGTAGGGAGCAAGCTCCTTGCTCCCCGTCGTGAGAAGAACACGACCCGGGTTCTCGGAGAGAAAGCGCGCCGCGCAGGCGATCGACGCGACCGACACGACGCCTTTGGGCAGCGCCTCGACCGGGCGCGCAAGGCGCAGGCATTGTGCACCCACGGCGAGCGAAGCGGCCCGGATGTTGCCGCTTGCGAGCGTAGCGAAGGGGTGCGTGGCGTCGACGACGATGCGCGCGCCGGAAAGCTCGCGATCCATGTCGGCCTCGTCGAGCCTGCCCGCATGCACCTCGATGCCCGGAAGCTCGCCCAAAAGCTCGCCTCCGTACTCGGTTGCCGCGTAGGCACGAGCGGGGATGCCCACCCCGCTCGCCCATTCGCACAGAAGGCGGCCCTCGGTGGTCCCGGCGAAGATGCGCAGCGCCGTCACTTCGGGCCGCCTGTGCGCGTGATCTGGTAGAGTAGCGCGTTCATAATGGCGGCCGCCACGGTCGAGCCGCCCTTGCGACCCCTCGCGACGATGGCCGGCACGCGTCGCGCGAGTAGCTCCTCTTTCGCCTCGACCACGTTCACAAACCCGACCGGCACCCCAACGACGAGAGCGGGCGCGATCTTCCCCGCGTCCATGAGCTCGGCGAGGCGCAGAAGTGCTGTGGGAGCGTTGCCGACGGCCACGATGAGCGGACCCTCGATGCCGCAAGCTTTGTCCATGCTCGCAACGGCGCGAGTCGTGCCCGCGGCGCGCGCAGCCGCGGCGACATCAGGGTCGGCCATGAAGCACACGGCCTTGCAGCCGAGCTTCGCGAGCGCGGGCTTGCTTATGCCTGCGAGCGCCATGTTCGTGTCGGTGAGCACCGTGGCCCCTGCGCGCAGTGCGTCGAGCGCACAGTGCACGGCGTCATGGGTGAACACGAGGGAATCGGCGTACGAGAAGTCGGCAGTGGTATGGATGACGCGCTTCACGACGGGCTCTTCGAACGGCGGGAACGTGCGGCCGCCGAGCTCTTCGGTGATGATCTCGAAGCTGCGCCGCTCGATGTCGCCAGGCGCCATCTCCTTGGAATCCATCTAGTACTCCACTCCTTCTCTTGCACATATCCCCTGAGCGTAGGGGTGTTTCTCGCACCGCATCTCGGTTATGTAATCGGCCTTCTCCACGATCTTGCGGGAAGGCGCGCGCCCGGTGAGCGCTGCGCGCGGACATATCGAGCGCGCGGTCCACGAGCGCCTCGTCGACAAGCCCCTTCGAAAGCGCGTCGAGCGCCTCGTCGAGCACGAGCAGCCCCTCCTGCGCGCCCTCGAGCTCGGCGAGCGCGGAAGCGAGGTTCCCATCGTGCAGCTCGCACGTCGCGGCAAGTTCTACCGACGTCATCGACCAGGTAAACTTGTCCGACACCTTCCCCGCGAACACGGGCACGCCGAAATGCTCAGCGAGCAGGCGCACCTCCCCGCTTTCGCCGTCTTTCAGGAACTGCACGACGACGACGCGGCGGCCTGCAGCGAGCATGCGAAGGGCGAGGCCCATCGCCGCCGTGGTCTTGCCTTTGCCGTCGCCATGATACACGTGGATCATACGCCCTCCTCGATAATGCGGTAGACATACTCCATGTCGACCGCCCCGCGCACGACGTCGGCCAGGCGGTCGAACTCGCGCGCACGGTGATCGGCCGCGGACGCCGCGCCCGCAGCACCCACGACGTTCTCGGGCAGGCCGCGCATGCGCGCGAGTGAGCACGCGAGGGCGAGCGCCACCCCCGGTTCGTCGAACAGGCCGTGGAGATAGGTTCCGAACACGTTTCCGCAGGCCGCGCCTTCTGGTTTGCCGCCAATTGTGCCCGCAGGGGCGCAGGAGACGGTCGTTTCGCCGTCGTGAATCTCGTACCCGCGCGCCGTCATGCCGTTCCACGCCGAGAACGCGCCTTGGGCGCCCGTGATGCGCAGCTCCGACTGGGCGAGGCGCTTTTCCTCCTTGAACACCGTACTTGCAGGGATGAGCCCGAGCCCGCGCGCGGTGCCAGCGCCTTCCCTGCCGTGCGGGTCGGAAAGCTCGTCTCCCAAAAGCTGGTAGCCTCCGCATATGCCGAGCACCGGCGTGCCCGCGCCCGAAAGCGCGCGTACACAGGCTCCGATGCCGCTAGCCGCAAGCCAGCGCGCGTCGTCGAGCGTAGTCTTCGAGCCGGGAAGCACCACCAGGTCGGGTCGGCCCAGATCGGTCGTCGAGGAAACGTAGCGCACGCCCACGCCGGGCACGCGCGAAAGCGGGTCGAAGTCGGTGAAGTTCGACAGATGCGGAAGGCGCACGACGGCGACATCGATGACGCCGCGCGCCTCGCGGGCAGATAGGCGCGGCGCGAGCGAGTCCTCGTCATCCAGGTCGAGCGTAAGATACGGCACGACCCCCACGACGGGAACCCCGCACATCTTCTCGAGCGGGGCCAAACCCGGGCGCAGGATTTCCACATCGCCGCGGAACTTGTTCACCACAAGCCCCCGCAAAAGCGCGCGATCCTCGGGCGCAAAGAGCGCGACTGTACCGTAGAGCTGGGCAAACACCCCGCCTGGGTCGATGTCGCCCACGAGCAGCACGGGGGAGGACACGGCGCGCGCGAGCCCCATGTTGACGATGTCGTTTTCGGAAAGGTTGATTTCGGCGGGGCTGCCGGCGCCCTCGATGACGATGACGTCGTTTTCCTCCGCGAGCGAATCGAACGCCTCGAAAATCTGCGGCATGAGCGCCTTCTTTCGCGCGAAGTAGTCCCTCGCAGCGAAGGCTCCCTGCGCCTTGCCGGCCACGATGAGCTGGCTTCGGTGGTCGCTTTCGGGCTTGAGAAGGATGGGGTTCATGCGCACGTCGGGCGCGATGCCGCACGCCTCAGCCTGCATGATCTGGGCGCGCCCCATCTCGAGCCCGTCGGCCGTGACACCGCTGTTGAGCGCCATGTTCTGGCTCTTGAAGGGAGTCACGCGCAGGCCATCCTGCGAAAGCACACGGCACAGCCCCGCCGCAAGCAGGCTCTTACCCGCGTTCGACATTGTGCCCTGGATCATGATGGGCTTCGCCCTACCCACGGGTATCGACCTCCTTCGCCGAGCCTCGGCCATCCGCGCCCGCCATAGCGCCGCTGAAAGAAGCGCCGCCCCGTTCGTCGGGTTCTCCTTCGCCCGATGCGTCTTCCGCCCGAAGCGCGCGGCTGAACGCCATCGCAAGCCGGGCATTCTCCTTGCGCGTGCGCACCGCGACGCGGCACCAGAAACGGGACAGTACCGAAAACGAGTCGCACGTGCGGACCAAAACCCCCTGTTTATACAGGCGCTCGGGGATGTCTTTCGCCGGAGTGCGGACTAAAAGAAAGTTCGCATCCGATGGCACGACGGAAAGCCCGAGCGAGGAGAGCTCGTGGGAAAGCCACGCTCGCTCGCCCTCCAATACATCGCGCGTGCGCGAGACGTATTCGACGTCTTCCAGGGCGGCGATACCCGCGGCCTCGGCGACCGAAGAGACGGGCCACGCCTGCCCCGCCCGGCGAATCCCCTCGATGAGTTGGGCGTTTCCGCTGATCAGATATCCCAACCGCAACCCCGCCATTCCGTAGAGCTTGGTGAACGCGGAGAGCACGGCCACATGGCGCGAACACGCGGCGCGTGCGGCCACGCTCCTTTCGCGGGCGTCGGGCGCAAATCCGAGGAAGCACTCGTCCACGACGAGCAGCGCGCCCACCTGCTCGCAGCGGCAAGCCGCGGCCTCGATCACGCTGGGGTCGACGAGGCGCCCCGTCGGGTTGTTCGGATTGCAGAGGTACGCCACGTCTCCCGGCCCCTCGATCGCGCGGGCGAAGGAGGCGGGCACGTCGAAGTCGTCCGCTTCGGAGAGCGGGAACTCCTGCACGCATGCGCCGTAGTACGATGCCGCCTCCGCATATTCAGAGAACGTCGGCGCGCACACGACGATGCGTTTCGGGCGCACCGCCGCGGCGAGCCGCCAGATGATGTCGGACGCGCCCGCGCCGCAGACGATAGTATCTTCGGGAATGCCCTGGTCGCGCGCTAGCGCGCGAACGAGGGCGAGGCTTTCCCTATCGGGGTAGGCGTCGATTCGAGAAAGCGCCTTGCAAGCTGCGGCGACGGCGCGCGGCGAGGGGCCTGCCGGATTCACGTTCACCGAGAAGTCAATGAGGTCGGAGGCACCCCCTTCGCAAGCGATGCCGAGCGATTGCGCGCTGCCCCCATGCGTGCGGGCGCGCAGGATTCCCCCGGCAGCCCGGGGCGCGGCGTGGTCTTTCCTCATGCCATCGCCCCCACGGCGAGCACGACCGCCGCGCGCGCGGCGCCGAAGACGACGAGCGCGCATACGGACGCGGCGAGCATGAGCCTTGTCGCCCGGGCGATGTCGCCCCACTCGATTTCGCGGGACGCGTCGCCTATCGTCGGTTTCTCAACGAGCTTGCCGAAATACACCGCAGGTCCTGCCAGGCGCAGTCCGAGCGCACCCGCGCACGCTGACTCGGTCTGCGCCGCGTTCGGGCTCGCATGGCGACGCCTGTCGCGGCGCCAGATGCGCGCCGCCCCGCGCGCGTCGAGCCCGACGATCGGGCACACGGCGATCATGAACAGGGCCGATAACCGCGAGGGAATCCAGTTCACCGCATCGTCGAGGCGCGCCGAGGCGCAGCCGAAGTCGATGTAGCGCTCGTTGGGACGCTCTTCGCTGGCTTTGGCATAACTTGCA
>CAJLJQ010000068.1:0-11258 GCA_905207015.1 uncultured Collinsella sp.
GGCCTCGGCGCTTTGCGCCTGCCGCCTTTGGGGACTGCGGAGCGCGGCCGGCAGCTGCGGCGCTGTCGCGCCTGCTGCCTGCGGGGACTTTGGGGTCGTGCGGCAGCTGCGGCGCTGTCGCGCCTGCTGCCTTGGGTGACTTTGGGGTCGATTGAGGTTGTCTGCACAATTCGCGGTATTATGTTGCGAAGTTTTGAAAGGAGCCGCTGGTGGTCACGACGACGTTTGCCTCGCCTTTGGGCGAAATCTTGCTTGCCGCTGATGGCCGCGGTCTGACGGGGCTTTGGTTTGAGGGACAGGAGCATTTTGGCTCCACGCTTCTCCGGGAAGACTCCGAACATGTTGAAGGCGCTGACGCGGTTTCCGGTACCGGTGGGATGTCTCCGGTGAGTCCGGTAAATGGTGCGGCCTCTTCGGTGCTTGAGCGTTCCTGGGCTTGGCTGAATGCTTATTTTGCAGGGCAGGAACCTCGGTTTACGCCGCCGTTGCATATGATCGGTACGGCGTTCCAGCGCGAGGTTTGGTTTGAGCTGCTTTCTATCCCACGTGGCGAAGTCGCTACATATGGCGAGATTGCCCAGCGTATTGCGGCTCGACATCGTGTGCCGGGAAATGAGGCGCCCGTCGTGTCTCCTCGTGCGGTGGGGGCTGCGGTTGCGCGTAATCCCATTTCGATAATCGTGCCGTGCCATCGCGTGGTCGCGGCCGACGGATCGCTCAACGGATATGCCGGCGGGCTTGATCGCAAGGAGTGGCTGCTTCGGCTTGAGGGCGCGTACGAGGACTAACGTTCGGGCACTTTGCATAGCCAGGACGCCATGAAAGAATGGGACGCGCTTTCCGAATGGAGGCCCGGGCGGAAACCACGTCCCGGAATTCCGTTTTAAAGCGGGACACGCTTTCCGAATGGCGTCCCAAGCGGAAACCACGTCCCGGAATACAGCCTCAGAGTGGGACGCCGTTTCCGGTTGAGACCACCTGCTTGAGCATCTTTCTACGCTCGCTTTTGCAGTGCATAGATCGATTTGTCCATGTTGAACAGGTAAGCCACGACGCAGACAATAAAGAAAATCGGCAGATTGCCAAAGCCAAAGACCTCGCAGCCAATAAGGATGGGCGCGAGCAGCGTGTTGGTGGCGCTGCCAAAGACGGCGGCATAACCCAGCGCGGCGCAGAGCTCGACGGGCATGCCGAGAATCCCGGCGAGCATGACACCCAGACTGGCCCCGATGGAGAACAGCGGCGTCACCTCGCCACCCTGATAACCTGCGGCAAGCGTGGCGATGGTGAGTGCGAATTTGAGCGCCCAGTCCCAAGGCATGATGGCGATCTTGCCTTCACCGTTGAGCGCCGCTGATATCAGGTTGGTGCCAAGTCCGCAGTATCGCCCCTGCCACAGTGCGAACAGGATCGCCGACAGCGCAAGGCCCATAACGGCAACGCGCATGTAAGGGTTGGGGAGCAGCCGCGCTGCAAGGGTCTTGGCATGGGCAAGGCACCAGGCAAAAGCTCCACCTACCATACCAAACGCGATACCCAACAGCGCCAGCCGCTCAAGACCGGGGAGGTCAAGCGCATATGAGGCGACAACGGCGACCTCAAACTTCTCGAGTCCCAAGGCGCCGGAAGTCATGCTTGCGGCGAGCGAGGCTGCGAGTGCGGGAAGCAACGCACGGTATTCCAAGCGTCCTGCGACCAGTACTTCGATGGCAAAGACCGTGGCGGCGAGAGGCGTTCGAAAGAGTCCGGCAAAGCCGGCGGCCATGCCAATAAGCAAAAACGTGTTGCCGGGGTCTCGGAAAGGCAGGCGTCGGCCGATCCAATGTGAGACAGTTGCGCCGATCTGCACGGCCACGCCCTCGCGTCCCGCACTGCCGCCAAAGAGGTGCGTCCCCCACGTGCTCAGCATAATGAGCGGCACCAAACGCGGGGAGATGGCTTTCTCGCGTCCGTGGCCCACGTCGAAGACCAGACTCATGCCGCGGTCGGTGCCCTTGCCCCAAGTGCGGTAGGCAAACACGATGGCAAGGCCCATAAGAGCGAGGAAGGGAAGGAGCAGCGTGATGTGCTCGTCGCGGAAGGCGCCGATTGCCAGGAGCACACGACCAAAAAAGGCACAGATGGCGCCAACGATAACGCCGATAGGGATTCCGACGGCGCCCATGAGCACGAGACCGCTATAGGTGTTGACCAGGCGTTTGATTCTGCTCGAAGCGCTGCTTTCTGACATTTTGCTTTCCGACACTTGCTCTCTTGATAGAAAAAGAGCTGGAGTTGCGCATCGTTGAGAGGCTTTCCAGCTTTAGCAAAACAAACTTATAAGATGCGACGGGCCGCGTCAAGATAATTACCGGACGGCCTAGGAGGCGGCTGGTTGGCTGGCTTAAAACCTAGCGCGTGAAATGACGCCCCACGCTATTCAGCGCGCTTGATAGGATGACGAACCACAGTCTTAAGTTTCTCCGGTGCACATTTGCGTGGATCGGAGAGATAGATTTCGTGATGTAAACGGGTGTCTGAGAAGTCGGGGGCATAGCCCTGTTCGGTCGCGTATTCATGCATGGCGTCTACGGTTGTCGGCTCGCTGTCATAGGGTCCGGTATGCATGCACTGAACGCAGAGACCCTCATCAACTTTAAGCAGCTCAACAGCGGTAAAGTCTAGTTTCTTTTTGGCCGTGGCTTCAGCGACTGCCCAGTCAAAATCATCTCGGCTGACGAAATCGGGCAGGCGGATGCACGAGATAAAGTTGAAATCGTCCTTGCGTACATAATCGATGTCGCCGCTCGGGGGGTCTTGCCACCAGAAACCCTCGAGCGGCGGTACCACAAAGTCGAAATAGCCCTCGATGCTCCTTGGGCCTTTCTTCGACATCTTG
This sequence comes from uncultured Collinsella sp., assembly GCA_905207015.1. Taxonomy (GTDB): domain Bacteria; phylum Actinomycetota; class Coriobacteriia; order Coriobacteriales; family Coriobacteriaceae; genus Collinsella. The sequence continues at coordinate 2,879 of CAJLJQ010000068.1, forward strand.
ACGGTATAGGCGATGCCGTAAAGTAGCGGCAGGGCGTTTTGATACTCGCCACCTTCGGTATTTGGGTCGCCCTTTCCGCGAACGGCAACGTAGTTCATAGGCGGGACAGTTACGATGCTCGGCTTGCTTGCAGGTTTGTAGAGCTCCTTGCATTCCTTCTTAAAGTCGAACGCCATGTTGGCCGCCTTTCTGCGTATTGGCCTGCTTAGATAGTTGAATCATATCATAGAAACGAACAGCTGTTCGAATTATTTGGCTGACAGATTGAGATGCGTGCGTTGTGCTTGGCGGTCGGCCTGACCCCGTCGATGATTTCTCGGCCTCCCCGGCGCCTCATCTATAGCTGCCGTTTCCCCCATATAAAACCTGCCAAAATAAACCTGTCCCTTTTTGGTCGGTGCGAAATGGGTAATACTAAAGAGTTATCCGACCAGATGGGAATTAATCGATGGCCTATATCGAATTCAAAGACGTCATCAAAGCATACGGCGAAGGCGACGCCCGCATCCACGCGCTCGACGGCGCGAGTTTTACGGTCGAGCGCGGCGAGCTCGCCATCATTCTGGGTGCTTCGGGCGCCGGCAAGACCACGGCCCTCAACATTCTGGGCGGCATGGACACGGCGACCTCCGGCACTGTGACGGTGGACGGGCGCGACGTGAGCTCCGCGAACGAGGCGCAGCTCGTGGAATACCGCCGCGCCGACGTCGGCTTTGTCTTCCAGTTCTACAATTTGGTCCCCAACTTGACGGCGCTCGAAAACGTCGAGCTCGCGGCGCAAATCTGCCCCGATTCGCTCGATGCCGAACAGACGCTTCGCCAGGTCGGCCTGGGTGAGCGCCTCGCCAACTTTCCGGCGCAGCTTTCGGGCGGCGAGCAGCAGCGCGTGTCCATCGCCCGCGCACTGGCCAAGAATCCCAAGCTGCTTCTGTGCGACGAGCCCACGGGCGCGCTCGACTACAAAACCGGCAAGCAGATCTTGCAGCTGCTACAGGACACCTGTCGCAAGCAGGGCATTACGGTCATTATCATCACCCACAACTCCGCGCTGGCGCCCATGGCAGATCGCCTGATTCGCTTTAAGAGCGGGCGCGTGGAGAGCGAGACGGTCCAACAAAATCCCGTGCCGATCGAGACGATCGAGTGGTAGCGCCCATGGACCAGGACCGCCAAAACAGCCAGCGCCGCGACGCGCAGAACACGGAGCGCGAGCAGGATTTTACGACCTACCGCACCGCCCAAAGCTCAAACGACATGGTGCCGATGGTTTTTCGCCGTAGCATCTACCGCACAATCCGAGGCAGTCTTAAGCGCTTCTTATCCATCGTCGTAATCACGGCGCTCGGCGTGAGCGTGATGTGCGGCCTCAAGGCGGGTTGCGAGGATCTGTGCGATTCGGTCGATGCCTATTTTGACCAGCAGAATGTTTATGACATCAACGTGCAGTCGACCTATGGTCTGACCGATGACGATCTTGCTGCGATCCAAGAGGTCGATGGCGTCGAGACGGCCGAGGGCATCTACACCGAGACTGCCTACACCGCCGTGGGCACAACGCGCGAGCGCGTGGTTGTCCAGAGCCTTTCCAGGGAGAATATCGATCAACCGGTGCTGTTGAGCGGCGATTTGCCCGAGTGTGCCGGCGAGGTCGCGGTGACCTCACGTTTTTTGAAGGCTTCGGGCAAGAAAATCGGCGATACGGTGAGCTTTGCCGCCAACGATGCGAGCTCGTCGAACCAAAGCGCCAAGGACCAGTTTGCCGATGGGGACTACACCATCACGGCAGAGGTTCTCGATCCCACCGACGTGAGCTCCGACTCGACGGTCAACGCCTTCCGTGCTGCTTCGACTGCGGACTACAAGTTCTACGTGAGCGAGGATGCCGCGACATCTTCTTCCTACTCCGCTGTCCACGTGGTCGTCGAGGGAGCCAAGAGCCTCAACTCCTATTCGGCTGCCTACTCGGCAAAGATCAATGAGGTCAAGGGCAATATCGAGAAGATCCGCGAGGAGCGTGAGAAGGCGCGCACTCAGGAGCTGACGGTCGACACACCGGCGAGCTTGGACGCGGCTGAGCGTCAGGCGAATATGGTCTTTGGGATCGAGCAGGACAACATCAATCGCATGGCCGAGGGCAGCGACGAGCGTGCGCAGGCGCAAGCCGACCTGGACCAGCGCCGCGCCGCCGCCGACCAGCAGTTTGCCGATGCCCGCGCCGAGCTCTCTGACCTGGGCGAATGCACCTGGTACATCCAGGACCGCGGCAATATCGCAAGCTACTCGAGCGTCGAGAGCGATAGTTCTTCGATCGAGGCCATCGCCACGGTGTTCCCGTTCATCTTCTTTATCGTCGCCGTGCTTATCAGCCTCACCACCGCCACCCGCATGGTCGAGGAGGAGCGCACGCTTATTGGCCTGTACAAGGCGCTCGGCTATTCACGCGGGCGTATCCTGTCCAAATATGTGGACTACTCGCTGTGGGCGTGTCTGATCGGTGGCGTGCTCGGCAATATCATCGGATTTGTGGGTCTGCCGCTGTTCTTGTTTACGGTGTTCGACGACATGTACTCGCTGCCCCAGATGCTACTTTCGTACGACATCGTGTCCTCGATCGTTTCGGTGGCGCTGTTTGCCGTGGGCGTGGTGGGAGCCACGATTATCGCCTGCCGCCACGAGATGGCCGAGACCCCTGCCTCGCTCATGCGTCCCAAGGCTCCGCCCGCCGGCTCGCGCATCCTGCTCGAGCGTATCGGATTTATCTGGCGCCGCATGGGCTTCTTAAACAAGGTGGCGGCGCGTAACCTGTTCCGCTACAAAAAGCGCGCCTTTATGACCATCTTTGGCATTGCGGGCTGCACGGCGCTTGTGATTTGCGGTATGGGCATCCGTGATACGTCGGTCGCGCTGTCGCCCAAGCAGTACGGGCACATCACACGCTACGATTTGCTGGCGGTCGCCAATCCCGATGATTTTTCGCAGACGTGCGCGGCGTTGGATGAGCGCAGTGCAGCCAAGGATTCCAACGTGACCGTGACTTCGACGCTGCCGATTATGACCGACAACGTTACCTTTACATTCGGCGGAAAGAGCGAGACCGTGCAGCTGATCGTGGTGCCCGATGACCGCACGAACGACCTGGATGACTACGTGCGCCTAGAGGACGAGTCCAAAGAGCCGCTGTCTTTGCGTGACGGAGACGTGTATCTGAGTAAGAGTTCACAGCTGGTGCTGGGGATTCAGCCGGGCGATACGGCATACGTCCAGGATTCGTCGCTCAATGTTGCCAAGGTCAAAGTCAGTGACATTTCGCTTAACTATCTTGGCAACACGCTTTACATGACGCAGGGCACCTATGAGCGCGCGTTCGGTCGAAGCGCACGCCTCAACGGCGTCTTTGTGCTGCTTAAGGGCTCGTCGGCCGACCAGATTGCGTTTAGCAAGAAGCTTAAGAGCGACGGTTGGCTCACCATCTCGAGCACGGCCGAACATTGGCAGAACTACGAGGCGAACTTTGCGATCATCAATTCGGTCGTGGTGCTCGTGACTTTTATGGCGGCATGCCTGTCGTTTGTGGTGGTGTTTACGCTGTCCAACACGAATATCTCCGAGCGCGAACGCGAGCTGGCGACCATCAAGGTGCTGGGCTTCCGCCGTGGCGAGGTGCACCATTACGTCAACAAGGAGACGTTGATCCTCACGGCAATTGGCGCCGCGCTGGGCGTGCCACTGGGCGGCTTGCTGGCCGAGAGTTTTACGTACATTTTGCAGATGCCGTCGCTGTACTTTGACGTCGAAGTCGAGCCGCTAAGCTACGTGCTCGCCGTGGTGCTTTCCTTTGGCTTTACGTTTATCGTCAACCTAGCCACCAATCGTACCCTCAACAAGATCGACATGGTCGGCGCCCTCAAGAGCGCCGAGTGACCTGCCAAAAAGGGACAGGTTTATTTTGGCAGGTTTTATCTGCGCAAACGCCGGGCACCTACGAGCGACCCGGCGTTTGTTGCTTTGCTATCTTTTGCCCGCAGGCGTGGATGAGAGGCTTTCTTTAGCCTTCGAGATTGGGCTTGAATGGGTCGTATGCCACAAAACGGGCCTATCTACTACGTTTAATTGGACACCCTCAACCATGCCGGGAAAACGAAAAATAAAACCGCAGGTAGAAGGCCTGTCGATTTTCGAAAAAGGCGGTCATGGTTGGCCCCATCGAGTTAAACGTAGTAGATGGCCCCTTTTCGTGGCGCGCGGTCAGCTCAATGCTAATCTCCGTGCCGGAACTGACCCAGTTGTTTGTAAGTTGCGGTGATATACGGACTGTTTGGCGCTTTGGAGCTTCAAAACAGTCCCTATCTCACCGCAACTTAGGAGAAGGGCGGGGGTGGTTGGGTGCTGGTGGGTCGGAGCGTGTTAGGCCTGTTGGCGGTGCTTCCATTGTTTGCGGCACCAGCGCATGAGCGCTTTGATGACGGGAATCGTGATGAGGATGATCCATGCAGGATGGGGCTGTCCCAAACAGAGCCACATGTAGAGGAACCAAGCGATGGCGGCTGCCGGGTAGATGACCTCGATCAGCTTAGATAAGTGGCGTTGGTCGATAAAGTCGCCAAGCGCGTAATAGACGGGAATCAGAAAGACGAGGAAGAGTCCCGTAGCCCATGTGCCGTAGACAATGCCGAGCACCAGATAGGCGAGGGCGACAAGCGCAGGGAAGGGGAATTTGTTCCATGCACGTCCGACCTTGGTGTGGAAATGCTTGCCGTGATGGTCGAGCTTGTCGTGTGCTTCCTTCCAGCTGGAAAACGTCTCGCCGTCGATGGTGACGGTGCCGTCGTCATTGGTATGCACACTATGTCCATCGTCCTCAAGCGTATCGATATGCAATCCGCCTGGCCCCACATGGACCTCTTCACCCTTGCGCTCGTTAGCCACATGGATGCCATTCCAGCCAACATGAACCTCTTCGCCTTTGTTGGGGTCAATAACGTGGATGCCGCGCGCGAGGGAAATATCGACAAGTGGCTTATCGCTGCAATCAGCGTGTTCAGTAGAAGCCTCAGCCTCCTCAGCCTTATCTGAAGCTTTGGTGCCGGCGTTGCTGTTCTGCGCCTCATCATCAGCCTGCGAGTCGTCAGTGCTATCCACCGCCTCCCCATATAGCAGCTCGTCCAACGACACGTCATACAGCGCGGCGAGCGCAATGAGGTTATCGGTATCGGGTGAGGACTCGCTGCGCTCCCATTTACTAACAGCCTGGCGGCTTACGCCCAGCTGGGCAGCAAGCGCCTCCTGAGAAAGCCCGGCAGCCTTGCGGCGGTCAACGAGTCGCTGTGCCATTGCAAGATCCATAGCAGTTCCTTTCATGTGGTGACCGTAATCGAATGAGCCGAGTATGCCGAGAACAACCGGTAGCGACCACCATTTCTAGTTAGAATCTGCCCCAACCCTACCGCAACTACCGGTAGCAACCCCTAACGACCAGCCATTTCAGGACAAATGTCAGTGCAAGTAGCAGCCAAGAGCCCCCACTCAGTAAGTTGCGGTGGAATAGTTTTTGGATTCAGCCATTTGTGGACTAAGCAGGAACTATTTCACCGCAACTCAATTCCAGCCCAGGCACCCGCAGCAAGAAGACGAATAGCCCCGGCGAGTATGTAAACGCAGGGCCCTCCGACCCCGCCCGACGATTTCGATTGGCGACCTTTGACGGAGTCAAGGGAGGAGCCAAATCGAAATACGTCGGGCGGGGTCGGAGGGCCCGATGGGGTGGATTCCAGCCGAGGCTATTCGTCGCCGAAGCTGATGCCCAACGCCTTGGCCTCGCGCACCAGATCGCTCTGGGGGTCGACATATTTGAGCTTGCCGGCGACCTCCTCGAGCGGCATGTGGCACATCTTGCCGTCACGCAGGGCAATCATGTAGCCAAACTCGCCGCGCAGGCAGCCAAGCGCTGCCTCGACGCCGCACTGGGTCGCAAAGATGCGGTCCTGGGCGTCGGGCTGACCGCCGCGCTGCGTGTGACCGGGGATGGCGACGCGGGTCTCGCGACCGGTCTTGGCCTCGATCTCCTTGGCGATGTCGTAGACAACCGACGGACTCGTGCGCTCGGCGAGCTTCTTCTTGTACTCCTTCTTGGACAGCGCCGCGTCCTCCTTGGAGATAGCGCCCTCGGCGACGGCTACGATGGTAAAGCGGCTACCGGTCTCCATGCGATGCTCGATGGTCTTGATGACGTTATCCATGTCGTAGGGGATTTCGGGAATCAGGATGACGTCCGCGCCGCCCGCGACGCCGGCGTACAGCGGGATCCAGCCAACCTTGTGGCCCATGATCTCGATAACGAACACGCGGCCGTGGCTCGAGGCGGGAGTGTGGATGTCGTCGATGCACTTGGTGGCGACGTCGATGGCGCTCGTAAAGCCAAACGTCATCTCGGTGCCCCAGGTGTCGTTATCGATGGTCTTGGGCAGGGCGATAACGTTGAGGCCCTCTTCGCGCAGCCGGTTGGCAGTCTTGGTGGAGCCGTTGCCGCCCAGCATAAACAGGCAGTCGAGCTGCAGCTTGTGATAGGTGTGGACCATCGCGGGCACCTTCTCGACGCCGTCAGCCTCGGGAGTGTCCAGGCGCTTGAACGGCGTGCGGCTCGTGCCCAGGATGGTGCCGCCGCGGGTGAGGATGCCGCTAAAGTCTGCCGGCGTCATCACGCGAAAACGGCTGTAGATGAGGCCCTGGTAGCCGTCCTCAAAACCATAGATCTCGATAGGCTCTTCGCTATTGGTCATGAGCGTTTTGACGATGCCGCGCATGGTGGCATTGAGCGCCTGGCAGTCGCCGCCACTGGTAAGAAGACCGATCCTGAGCATGATGAATCCTTCCGGGCAAGTTATAACATGCGCATAAGTTTACCCCCGCACACTGTTGATGCGGAGGTAAAACGTGTTAGCTCAAATGTATAGAAATGTAAGCAACGTCAGGCGAGCGTAAGGACGACGGTGCCAGCTCCTTACAGCGCGAAGGCGTCGACGTCGCCCCAGTGGCGGCGCAGCGTGATGGCGGCAGCGGGCTCGGTATTGTCAAAGACGACCGACCACTGCGTGTTGCTGGTGATGTCTTCCGGATTGGGCTCTTGCGCCGCAGCGCGCAGGGCCTTCCAAGCGACTGCCTCGTCTTGGGCACCGACATGGGCGTCGAGGACATCGGCGATGGCGATGGCGCGTTCCTTGCCATGGCCCAGTTCGCCGTTCTTTTGGTTGGGTAGCACTTCGGCACCATAGCAGGCGTAGAAGTTCGTAACCTGGCGCACGGGCGTCGCCTTGCATGCGCGGTCGGGGTCGCGCGGATCCCACTCCACCACCCGCGCGTCACCGGCGGCGTCGTTGATAAAGAAGTGGTAATCGCGTCCTGCCATGGCGTGCATGTCGTAGGCAGAAAGCAGGTCGACGGCCTCCTGCGTGGTAGCCGCGCGGTCGAGCACCAGGCGGATGGCGAGCGAAGTGTTGATGACGGGGCGCTGCGTGTCCTGGTCACAGGGTTTGGAATCCAGGGTGAGTACGGCAATGGACACGCCACATTCGTTAACACCATCGAGCTGGGCAAACGAGCCCATGAGTGCGGCGGCGCGTCCGGCGACGGAGTCAAGCGGAGTGTTATCGCCCAGGTTATTGAGGGCGGCAAACCCGATGGAGGCATAGCCGTCGCGCGGGTGATTGCGCACCAGCAGCGCTGAGGTGTCGTCCTTAAAGTCGTAATTGCGACCGGTGCGCACGCGGCCTTCGGCATCCACGGCGACAAAAGCGCTGCAGGCAAACTGGGGCGCCTGGACATGTGCCGGCACGCCGGGGAGCGCCTGCGCCACCACGGCATCGATGTAGGCCTGGTCGTCGCGCACGCCAGCGGCGATGATGCGATCAAGATCGTAGTCGTAGACGATGTCGATTACGTACAGGTCATAGCCATCCGCGTAGCCGGTCAAGCGTTTGAGCGACGCGGCGGACTTGATTTGCTTGTGATAAACGATACCGGTGGCAGCGGCAAGGCCGACGGCGACTCCCGCGGCACCGCAGGCGATGGCAATGTTACGTGGCTTCATGACGGCTCCTCTCGTCCTGTTGGTGCAATTGTCGCAAAAGGAGCGCGGGCATGATGACTCAACTTGGTGAGCGGCGCGGAACTAAGCATGGAATGAAGAGTGCGACGCTGGCGTGGCGGGGTATGCTGGAGGGGACCATCAACCCAGCGAAAGGGGAGAGCATGACGGATCAGGAAACGCCCGAGCGCGCGCACGTGACGGCCGACGATATCGAGGCTGCCAACGACCTTATCGACTTTATCGAGGCATGCCCCAGCATGTTCCATACGGCAGCGACCATTATGGCCGAGCTCGACG
>CAJLJQ010000069.1:0-11168 GCA_905207015.1 uncultured Collinsella sp.
CGAGCCGTTCTTTAAGATTTATAACGGTCCGTGTACGGAAGGGGCCGTTGTCGGAATGGCTCAGGAAGCCCAGGCCGAGTATTGCGACATGGTGGTGGGCATTGGCGGCGGCAAGATGCTCGATATCGCCAAGGCCGTTGCGTTTTATGCCGAGCTGCCGTTGTGCGTATGCCCCACGGCGGCTTCGATGGACGGTCCGTGCAGCGCGATTTCGGTGCTGTATCACGAGGATGGGTCGTTCGACCGTTACCTGATGCTCGAGAAGAATCCAGACCTGGTCGTGGTCGATACCAACGTGGTCGCGGCGGCCCCACTGCGTATGACGGTCGCTGGTATGGGCGATGCGCTGGCAACGTACTTCGAGGCGCGTTCGTGCGCCGCGGCGCACGGCGCCAACGAGCACGGTGGCGCGCCGGGGCACTTGGCCCTGGTTGCGGCTCGTGCCTGCTACGACACACTTATGGAGTGCGGTGTCGCTGCCAAGCGCGATCTCAAAAAGGGCCGTATATCGCCGGCGGTTGAGCGCCTGATCGAGTGCAATATTCTGCTTTCGGGCGTTGGCTTTGAGAGCGGTGGCTTGGCATTGGCGCATGCCATCGCCAACGGCCTGACGATTTTGCCCGAGTGCAAGGCTATGCACGGCGAGGCCGTGGCGTTTGGTCTGGTGGTCCAGCTTCGTCTGGAGCGTGCGCCCGAGCTTGAACAGGTGCTCGAGTTTTGTCAGCGCGTCGGTCTGCGAGGAGCTGGGCCTTGGCGAGATTTCCGATGCCGACCTGATGAGCGTTGCGGATGCGGCCTTAAGAAACGAACGCAATATGGCCAACGAGCAGGCCAAGGTGACCAAGCAAAAGCTCGTCGAGCTCATGCGCGAGGCATAGCTTGGCGCTTGATCGACCTTGTGCAATCGGGGCGGCGATAGGCCATAGGCTATTTGCCGCAAAGGTGCTCCGCGTGTAATTTGCCCGAGGCACGGGCCGATAGCGTATTATTATCTCTTGCTTGTTTGCACTGCTCAGGGAGGGGCCGCGCATGGCGCAGGAACACGATCTGTTTGATGACATTATCGAGATCAGCAAGGGTTTCGACTTTCTTAAAAACCCGCTTGGCGGCGTGACCGACGCGCTCGATCCGTCGGCGCCGCAGTGGAATCCTGCCGACTACAAGGAGCGTCCGCGCGGCAACACGATTCCGTGTCTGACCTGCAAAAACGAAAAGAGCGGCTGCACCGCGTGCATGGACGTGTGCCCGGTCAACGCCATCGAGGTCGAGGAAGACGCCATCGAGATCCTCGATACCTGCCGCAAGTGCGGCCTGTGCGCTGCCGCCTGTCCGACTGAGGCGATTATTTCGCCGCGTCTGGCGCCCAAAAACCTGTATGACGACATTGTCTCGGCAGCTACGAGCCACGAGACCGCCTACGTCACCTGCACGCGCGCCCTTAAGCGCATGCCGCGCGAGAACGAGGTCGTCGTTGCCTGCGTGGGCGATATTACGGCCGAGACCTGGTTCTCGGTACTGGCGGACTATCCCAACGTGAGTGTGTACCTGCCACTGGGCGTGTGCGATAAATGCCGCAACACCGGCGGTGAGGACATTCTGGGCGAGGCCATCGCTACCGCCGAGGAGTGGGCCGGTACGGGCATGGGCCTGGAGGTCGACCCCAAGAGCCTCAAGTGCCATAAGCGCCGCGAGTACGAGCGTAAGGAGTACATGGAAAAGATCGCCCGCACCACGGGCCTTACCGTGACCAAACTCAACCCGGCAACGGCGGCACTGGCCTCGGTGACGCAGAAGCTCAAAGCCCATCGCCATCAGATTACTCAGTTGGAGCGTACGCTCAACACCATGTGCGGCACCACGACGACCAAGCGTCGCCGTTCGCTCACGCACGGGCGGCAGCTGGTGCTCTCGACGCTGCAAAACCACCCCGAGCTTGCCCAGAACATGCAGGTGAACACGCCTGAGTGCGATTTTGACAAGTGCACGTCGTGTGGCGAGTGCGTCAATGTATGTCCCACGTTCGCCTGCGATTTGGTGGGAAGCGGCCGCTTTGCGTTGGAGTCCACGTATTGTTTGGGCTGCGGTGCCTGCGTCAAGGTGTGCCCCGAGCATGCGCTCAAGTTAGTTGAACATGACGCGTCCAATCTGGTCGTCGTCGATCCCGAAGCCGAGGAAAAGGCCGCCCAGAAGGCGAAGGCTCACGAAGAAGCTGAGAAGGTCAAGGCCGAGGCAAAGGCCAAGCTTGACAAGATGCTCGACCAGGTGGAAAAGCTCGCGGACTAGTCAGCGACCTCTATCTCTGCTTCATTCGTGCCGCCGTGGCGTCTGGGTTCGCCCAGATGCTGCGGCGGCGCTATACTTATGCAGTTTGAAATGCCTGTACCAAAAGGAGCTGTCGTGTCCCTTTCCATCGGTATCGTGGGCCTGCCCAACGTGGGCAAGTCGACGCTGTTCACCGCGCTTACCAAAAAGACCGGCCTTGCCGCCAACTACCCATTCGCCACGATTGACCCCAACGTGGGTATCGTCGACGTGCCCGATAGCCGCCTGCAAAAGCTCGCCGACATCGTTAACCCGGGTCGCATTGTGCCGGCGACGGTCGAGTTCGTCGACATCGCAGGTCTGGTGAAGGGCGCCAACGAGGGCGAGGGCTTGGGCAACCAGTTCCTGGCCAACATTCGCGAGACCGACGCCATCTGCGAGGTCGTGCGCTACTTTAAGGATCCCAACGTCATGCGTGAGGTGGGCCGCACGGGCGAGTTCGTCGATCCCGCCGGCGATGCCGACACCATCATGACCGAGCTCATCCTGGCCGACATGGGCACGCTCGAGAAGCAGCTGCCTAAGCTCGAGAAGGAGGCCAAGCGCGACAAGGAGCTCATGCCCAAGTTCGAGGTCGCCAAGCGCCTGCTCGCCTGGCTCAACGAGGGCAAGCGCGCCGCATCCATGGAGATGACCGACGAGGAGCGTGCTGCCGCCAAGGGCCTGTTCCTGCTCACCATGAAGCCCATCCTGTACGTGGCAAACGTGGACGAGGACATGCTCAACGAGGACCTGGCGCCCATCGATGGCGTCAAGCCGCTGCCCATCTGCGCCAAGATCGAGGCCGAGCTTTCCGAGCTCGATCCCGAGGACGCCGCCGACTACCTGGAGAGCCTGGGCTTGGAGCAGCCCGGCCTGGACGTGCTCGCGCAGGCGGCCTATAAGCTGCTCGGCCTGCAGTCGTTCTTTACGGCCGGCGAGATGGAGGTCAAGGCCTGGACGGTGCGTCAGGGTGCGACCGCTCCGCAGGCTGCCGGTGTCATCCACACCGACTTTGAGCGCGGCTTTATTAAGGCCGAGGTCATTGGCTATGACGACTACATCGAGCTCGGCGGAGAGCAGGGCGCCAAGGCCGCCGGCAAGCTGCGTATTGAGGGCAAGGACTATGTCATGGCCGATGGCGACGTCGTGCACTTCCGCTTTAACGTGTAAGGACGACGCACATGTTTAAATATGGCAAAAAAGCCGGCTACATGGGTATTGCGCTGCTCGTGCTTGCGGTGATTCCGCTGGTGGTCGCAGCGTGTGTTATCCCCAACATTGGTCCCGAGGTGGCAACAAAGTTTAATGCCGCCGGCGAGGCGACGCGCTGGGGCAAGAGCTACGAGTTGCTGGCGCTGCCGGTGCTCAACTTGCTGCTGAGCGTGGCGACGTATTTTACGGCGGGACGCCAGGCAAAGAACAATGATGACTCCGCCGCCATGGCGCGCATCGTGTGCGAGCGCTACCTGCGCAACGGTTGCATCACGGGTGTGTTCCTCAACGTGGTCAACGTTTACTTTATGTACTCGGCTATTACCGGAACGGGCTTTGGCTTTGGTTTCTAGCTTGTCCTTTTAGTCAACGAGCCTGCACGCATATTCAATGGCTGCTGCGAGGCCGCCGCTCGATCGTGGTTTAAAGACCATGTCGGCGGCGGCCTCGTTTTCGTATCCGGCGCCGCGAAGGGTGAGCGCGGTACCGGCTTCCAGGAGAAGGGGCAGACCGCGTTGGCTGGTTGCGATTACGGCAGCCTGATTGAGCGAGCAGCTGTGCGCTTGGCATTGGATGGCAAGTTCGCCTTGCGCCGGGCAAGGGACCAGAACGGCGGCGACGCGACTTGATAGCAATGCAAATGCTGTGCGCTCATCGGGCGAAAGACATTCTGCTTCAACGACGACGAGCTTGGGCGGTGCGCTGTTTGTGCGAAGCGTGGCTCGGTACGTGCGGACCGAAGAACCCGACATAGAAAACTCCTGTGTATTCGGCAAAACGTAAACTATAGTTTACGTTTATGTTCGGCTCCATTTCAAACTCGTCTGCATGGACGAACGTGCTAAACAGATTCTTGGCAGGCGGGTCGAAGAGACGCGCAGGGACCTTGGTATCTCCAAGGTCGATTTTTGTGTGGCGACAGGAATCAGCCGACCCTACCTCGACCGAATCGAAGATGGGACGGCAAATTTCACGCTCAAGGTTCTATTTAAGATCGCACCCGCACTCGGCATGACGGTGTCAGAGCTTCTCGAGGGTATCGAATAGGGGATACCCGTCGACAACTGAATTACGCCATCGGGATGCGGTCGTGGTTGACTTGGCTGTAGAACAGGCGCTGGATTTCGGCGGCATCTCGTGACTGGCCGAGTGCCCACATGGTTTTGGCCACGAGCGTCTCGGTGGTCATGTCATCGCCGCGCAGAATGCCCGGATGGTCGGCGTAAGCGCGGCCGACCTCGTAAACACCCAGGTCAAGGCCCTCTTCGGGGACTTGCGTGGTCATAACGACGGTGCGGCCCGAATCGACCCAGCGGAAAATTGCCTCTTGGAACGACTCGCCGGACTCGCCGAACTCGGGGATGCCGCCAATGCCAAAGGTCTCCAGAATCACGGCGTCGTAGCTATCTGCCAGAGCGTCCAGAACGCCAGGGTTCACGCCGGGCGTGAGCTTGAGCACAAACACGCGTGGGTCGATGTGGTCGTAGAAACGCACCGGGTTTTCGCCCTGATGAGTGCCGTGAAGCCCGTTGCGTACGATGCGGTCGTTGCGGATGTAGGCAATGGGCGGATAGTTGACGCTAATAAACGCGTTAAAACTCATGGTGCGCTGCTTACGGGCGCGTGTGCCGGCAATGGCGACGCCGCCAAACACGATCGAGACGTCATGCGAATGCTCGTCGAGCGCATAGAGCAGGCTCTGGTACAGGTTGAGCTTGGCGTCGGTAAAGGGGTTGCCCATGGGCTTTTGCGAGCCGGTGAGCACGATGGGCTTAGGGCTGTCCTGGATCAAGTAGGAGAGCGCCGCGGCCGTGTAGCTCATGGTGTCGGTGCCGTGCAGAATCACGAAGCCGTCGTGGTCGGCATAACCCTCGACGATGACGTCGCGGATACGCATCCAGTCGCTGGGACGCATATTGGTGCTGTCGATGTTCATGGGCTGCACGACGTCGAGCTCGCAGAGCCCCGAGATCTCGGGGACGCTCTGGGCGAGCTCCTCACCGGTCAGGGCGGGGGAGAGGCCATTGCCGTCCTCGGTTGATGCGATGGTGCCGCCCGTGGCGATGAGAAGGATGCGCTTCATGCTGGTATTCCTATCGTATTTGCCGCCGCAAAGGCGGAGTCGTTCGGCAGTATTGTGGCACAGGGCGTCCAATGTTCAAACGTATTACATCATCCGTAACGTTTGGTAACACTTCAATTGTCGTCAAACAGGGGCCCAGGTCGTGCGTTTGCCGTGCGCTGATGGCTGCGAGGGACGAGAAATCCCATATAACGTGTACACTATGGAAGTTAATTTCGTTCATTCGCGCGGGTGGGCACCGGCTCCCCGCCAACAAGAGGGGGAACCATGGATCAAAAGGCTTCCGCAAAGGTCCTCGTACTCGACTTTGGTGCGCAGTACGGTCAGCTCATTGCCCGTCGCGTCCGCGACCTCAACGTGTATTCCGAGATTGTCCCCTGCGACATCTCGGCCGACGAGATTCGCGAGATGAACGCCTCTGCGCTCATCCTTTCCGGCGGCCCGGCCTCCGTGTACGCCGAGGACGCTCCGTCCATCGACCCCGCCATCTTTGACCTGGGCCTTCCCGTCCTGGGCTTTTGCTACGGTCATCAGATCACGGCCGTGACGCTCGGCGGCAAGGTCGGTCACTCCGAGGTGGGCGAGTACGGCCGTGCCACTATTACGCGTACTGCCGGCGCCAAGCTCTTTAACTCCACGCCCATGGAGCAAACCGTGTGGATGAGCCACCGCGACGCCGTGTCCGAGGTGCCCGAGGGCTTTACCGTTACCGCCAGCACTGACGTGTGCCCGGTTGCCGCCATGGAGTGCGTCGAGCGCAAGATTTTCACCACGCAGTTCCACCCCGAGGTCAAGCACTCCGAGTACGGTCAGCAGCTGCTGAGCAACTTCCTGTTTGAGATCTGCGGCCTGGAGCCCAACTGGAGCATGGACAACCTGGTCGAGACCATGACGGCCGAGTTCCGCGAGAAGGTCGGCGACGACCGCGTGATTTTGGCCCTGTCTGGCGGTGTCGATTCCTCCGTCGTGGCTGCACTGGGCGCCCGTGCCGTGGGCAAGCAGATGACCTGCGTGTTCATCAACCACGGCCTGCTGCGCAAGGGCGAGCCCGAGCAGGTGGAGGAGGTCTTCACCAAGCAGTTTGACGTCGACTTTATCCACGTCCACGCCGAGGACCGTTATGCCGAGCTTCTGGCCGGCGTGACCGAGCCCGAGGAGAAGCGCCGCATCATCGGTACGCAGTTCTGGAAAGAGTTCTTCGCCGTGGCGCAACAGCTTGAGACCGATGGCAAGCCGGTCAAGTACCTGGCTCAGGGCACCATCTACCCCGACATCATCGAGTCCGGCGCTCGCAAGACGGGTGGCAAGACGGCCACCATCAAGAGCCACCACAACCTGATCCCGTTCCCCGAGGGCGTGCACTTCGACCTTATTGAGCCGCTCGACCACTTCTTTAAGGACGAGGTCCGCGCACTTGGTCTGGCGCTTGGCCTGCCGGGTCATATCGTGTTCCGCCAGCCTTTCCCGGGCCCGGGTCTGGCCATCCGCATCATCGGTGCGGTCGACAAGGAGAAGCTCGAGATTCTCAAGAATGCCGACGCTATCGTGCGCGAGGAGCTCGACGCCTACAACCAGCGTCTGTTTGAGCAGACCGGCGAGCGCAACTCCGAGCACAGCTGCTGGCAGTATTTCGCGGTCCTGCCCGACATTAAGTCCGTGGGCGTTATGGGCGACGAGCGCACCTACCAGCGCCCGATCATCCTGCGCGCCGTCGAGTCCAGCGATGCCATGACCGCCGACT
Organism: uncultured Collinsella sp.; assembly: GCA_905207015.1. Classification (GTDB taxonomy): domain Bacteria; phylum Actinomycetota; class Coriobacteriia; order Coriobacteriales; family Coriobacteriaceae; genus Collinsella. The sequence goes on from CAJLJQ010000069.1 coordinate 7,341, forward strand.
GGGCCAAGCTGCCCTACGACGTCCTGGCCCGCATCTCGGGCCGCATCGTTGCCGAGGTCCCCGGCGCCAACCGCGTGTGCTACGACATCACGTCCAAGCCGCCCGCGACGATCGAGTGGGAGTAGTTAAAATATGTGCAATTTACGTGCATGAAAACCTAGATAGCACCCATGGCGCACTGCATCATGGGTGCTATCTTTGTATATGGGAGCGGGTCACGGCATATTCCAGTCGCCACGTGACGGATATCCGCCACACCATGACGGATTCCAGGAACATACCGCCTGCCGCGCGTGCAATCGCCGTATTGCGCACACACGAGGCAAGGAGGTCCGCATGGAGACAGTTAACGTCACCGTACGCATGGAGAGGCAGACGAGGGACGACGCTGCGAAGCTCTTCTCGAAGCTCGGCATCAGCACCACCCAGGCGATCAACATGTTCCTCAAGCAGGCCGTGAGGGAGCAGAGGACACCCTTCGAGGTCTGGATTCGCGGCAATTTTGAGACTGGATGCAAGTGGGACAAACTGAGGCAAACTGGAACGAACTGGAGATAGTTTCTAACTATTGAGTGGGATTAGAGTAAGTAACATGCGAAGAATCGATTCAGCACCTACACGCGACATCCTTGTTAAGCTGCTGCACAACGACGCCCTCGGGAGGAATGGAGATCTCGCCGAGTTTGCCGGGATACTCAAATCCATCGAAGGCGGGTTTTCCCTGTTCGTCGACGCTGATTGGGGAAGCGGGAAGACATTCTTCGTTAGACAGGTGGCCTGCATCCTTGAAGAGGTTAATCCTTTTCTTGAGTCTCACGGAGACCTCGACGGATTGCTTGACAACAATCGCGAGCTTGCACCCTATATGGAGCTGAACAGCTTCTTGCCCGTATACTACAACGCCTGGGAAAATGACCATTGGGATGATCCGCTGCCTTCGATTGCAGCATCTATAGCCCTCCAAGGCGATGCATGCGCCTCTTTTCGCAGTGACACCGAAGCTGGCGAAAAGATTGCCGGAACACTCGACGCCATATTGGGGGTCTTTGGACATGGCGGAGCCAGCTCTTTAAGAGACGCTTTTTCGGGCAGAGATTTAATCCAGGCTTATCGTGACAGAGAAACGCTAAGGTCCTCTGTTTCAAACCTGGTAGATGTAGCTCTCCCTGAAAAAGCCAACACATTGCTTCTCATTGTCGATGAGCTCGATCGTTGCCGTCCTTCTTTTGCAATGAAGGTGCTCGAGCAGTTGAAGAATCTGTTTACAGATGATCGAGTAGTCATCGTGTATTCGGTCAACGCCAATCAACTATCACATGTTGTTGAAGGCATGTATGGGCAAGGTTTTGACGGCCGACGTTATTTGTTGCGTTTCTACGATCTAACCATCCCTCTAAGAAAGGTCGATAGCTTTAAGCAGCTAGAAGCGAACGGCTTCATAAAAACCTCCAACCGCTTTGACGTAATTGCGTATGAGCTTGCAGAGGCATACGGAATGACGATGAGGGACGCCAACAGGTATCTGACTGAGCTTTTCAGAGTTCGCCCTTTAGTATTGGAAAGCCGCGATGGATTTGTAGACGACCGGGTTCGAGCGTTTGCCGATGCCGGCCTGGTCCCGACTATGCTCGCCTTGAAAGTATTTGACGCCGACGCGTTTGCCTCTGTGGTTCAGAAATTTGAAATTGAGCCTCTTTATCATGCATTCTCTAAGAGCGAAGCGGCGATGGAGTTTATGGATGCAACATGGGGGTCGTACATAAAGTTCGAGGAGGGAAAGACCCCTTCCGACGAAGACAAGGTAGGTGCAAGGCACGAGCTCCTCGAGACCTTGGTCTACATGATTTGGTGCAAAGACAGAAACAATTCTAAATACCAGCATTCCTATCAAGTTCTTATTGGAAGAAGCCGGGGATTTGACTCGCTCCCGCGTTTAGCAAAGATTATCTAGGAGTAACAGATGAAAGGCGAAGAACGATACCTTCTTAACTTGCTCGAAGGCACGAAAACTCGATTTGTTATCCCCGTCTATCAGCGCAACTACGACTGGAAGATCGAAAACTGCAAGCAATTGTTCGACGACCTCGAGGGTGTCATTTCAGAAGGCGTGGAGAGTCATTTCTTTGGAAGCATCGTCTCCAAAGCAGATGGCCCCGACACACGCATCGTCATCGATGGCCAGCAAAGGATCACCACGTCTTACCTCCTTCTCCTTGCGCTTGTGAGCAAGCTCAGGGAAGGCGCCATCGCCTCCGAAGACGACAATCTGGCCGATATGATCAACGAGGAATACCTCATCGACAAATGGCATAAGTCCGAGCGAAAGCTGAAGCTGAAGCTCATCAAGGACGACCAGGCTGCCTTTGAGGCGCTTTACTCCGCTGACGCAGAGAAGTTCATCCAGGACTCCAACGTAACCCAGAATTACATCTATTTCTGCGGCCGTATCGACAAGACAAGGCTGACGGCCGATCAGCTGCGCAATGCCATCGAGCGCCTGATGATCATCGACATCAAGCTTGACAAGGAGGATGACGCCCAGCGAATCTTCGAGAGCCTCAACTCGACAGGCCTCGACCTGAACGAGGGCGACAAGATCCGCAACTTTATCCTCATGGGTCTGGATGCCCAAATGCAGGAAGAGTATTACGAGCAGTACTGGAACGAGATCGAGAAGAATACCGGCTACGACGTAAGCTCCTTTGCTCGTGATTGGCTTGCTGCCGTCCGCAGGAAGACCCCCGCAATCAAGAAGGTCTATTCCGTGTTCAAGGACTATGTAAAAGCGGAGGCATTCGATACGAAAGTCCTGCTTGAGGAACTTCTTAAGTACTCAAAGCATTACAAGGCGATTAACGACGCCGATTCTGGAAACCATCGGCTTGATGCGGTTTTGAGGCGACTTATTCTGCTGGACATGAGCGTCATGAACCCGTTCACGCTTAATCTATTCGAATACAGGCGCTGTGGAGGAATCAGCGACCAGCAGGTGATCGAGGCGCTCAAATCCGTCGAGACCTACCTTTTCAGGCGCTGGGTCTGCAAGGTTCCCACAAATGCGCTCAACAAGGTCTTCGAGACTCTGCACAGCGAGGTTTTGAGAGGCGTCAAAGACGGCGGTTCATATCCTGACGTGTTGAACAAAGTTCTCCTCTCCAAGGAGGGCAGCGGCCACTTCCCCGACGACGCCGAGTTCATTCAAGCGTTCGAAGAGAGGGACTTCTACAGGATCGCGAGCTACAAGTACTACCTCTTCGATCGTCTTGAAAACGGAGACAGCCTCGAAAGGGTCAACGTCGTCGACAACCTTCGCGATGAGTCTTTCAGCATTGAGCACATCATGCCCCAGACGCTTTCGACAAGCTGGCAGCAGGATTTGGGCGTTGAGTTCGCCGCAATTCACGCAAGGTGGCTGAACAGCATGGCGAATCTGACGCTTACCGCATACAACTCCAAATACAGCAACAGGCGCTTTGCCGAGAAGCGGGACATGGAGAACGGCTTCAAGCAGTCTGGCTTCAGGATCAACGGCTTCGTCTGCCAGCAGGAGGCCTGGGGCGAGGAGCAGCTGAAGGCTCGCAACGAGCTCATGAAGAGGAAGTTCCTTGAGCTTTGGCCATCCATCGAGTCCGACTTCGAGTGGGGCAACGACGCCTACGAGGAGCATGCCCTCGACGATGATTTCTCGTTCACCGGCAGGCAGATCGCCGCATACAGCTTCATGGGATCTCGCTTCACGGCGAAGACCTGGGTTGACATGATCTGCGGCGTGCTTTCCATGGTTTACGAGCTTGATCCAGTCGTCTTCCATAAGTTCGTCCCTGAGGG
>CAJLJQ010000070.1:0-11064 GCA_905207015.1 uncultured Collinsella sp.
GGCCGGATCGCCTTCCCTCCCCGCTCACGGCTCCGCAGGGTCGCGTCGAGGGAAGACGATCCGGCCTCCCGCCCTGCGCTCCGGCTTCGGGTCGTTGCGTGCTCGCTACAGAAAAGCTGATATTAAAGGTTGTGTGCCGCCCCTTTTTGGGACGGCACGTTTTTGTGGGGTCCCGGTCTCCACAATTTTCGTCAAGCTATTGGTTAGATTTTGGTCAGTTGGCGTAAGGGCGGAAGGCCAAAAGATTGTTGGCGAAAAAAGCTCAGAGAAAGTGCTGGTAGGGGAGTTGTTGAGCTTTTCGACAGCTTTTGAGCAAAAGAAACTTTGTGGCTATTGCCGGCGATTGCGTTGTCGCGGTCATGGCGGTGCGGGATGCTGGTCGTAAGCGTCGAATGCTCCGATTTTGGAGGCCAGCATGGATCTGTTTCTTGAGACTCCGCAGCAACAAGCTGAGCGTATGCTGCGTCAGCAGCAACGACTCATGGAGATACAAATGCAAGGGGCGGCAGTCCAGCCCTTTGCGCAAAATGTCGTGCCCGCTGCTGTACCTGCAGCTGTGCCCGGGTGCGAATCGGCACCAGAGGCCTATTCCGTACAGCAAGATTCATATGCGCAGGAGCTCGCGTTCGACAAGCGTCGTGCGCGTCGTCGCCGCGTGGGCCAGCGCCTGCGCACCTTGGCGATGATCGTGCTCGTCCCGTTGGGGCTTGCGGCCATCTTTCTGGCGTCGTATGCCCTCACGTGCATCCTCAACGGTGCATCGCCCAACGAGGTGCTCCAACATCTAGCGGCCCTGGGCCAGCGCCTGGGTGACGTCATAACAACCATCCGCGCCGGCTGGGAGAGCTAGCGTTTGTCACATTAGGACTTCTAGGGTGTAGGGATTCTCGCCACGAGTAGGATTCTTGCATCCTGTGGGTCCTGTCGTGCGACTGAATAGTATTATTGAAGATGAATAATAATAGGATTTGCTATGTATAAGCAGGATTTAGAGCAGACTCTTTTGGATATTGACGAAGAGGCGGAGCTGGAAATAGGTCCAAGAGACGATAGGCCGAGCGTTGTATTGGTGGGAGGAAGCGCCTTCATGCTAAACGATGTGACGAATCGGTCGGTTACACATGACATTGATGTGTTTGAGGCAGACAGGTGCCTCCGCGAGATCATAGCTCGATACCCCGAGGTGAATGGCATGGTAGTGGCATATTGCAACCAGATGCCATTCAATTACGAAGATCGACTGATCCCATTGGAGATCGGGGCGCATTTTATCAGGTACTTTACGCCATCTTTGGAGGATCTGGCGGTGATGAAGCTTTATGCCTATCGTCCGAACGACATCGTCGACCTCCATAGTCGAACATTTATCGACCGACTTGATTGGGATCTGCTCGAGCGGCTTATATTCGATGAAGGAGAGGCGTTGGCCTCGTCGCCTTCAGAGCGGAGTTATCAAGAGATGGTCTGTGCATACAGGCAATACAAAAAGGAGGTGCTCGGTTGAATCTGACTTTTGAGGGATTTTTGAAAGGCTATTGCCGAGAGCTGTCCGGACAGCAGTCGCTGAGTTTTAGGAAGCTTGTAAAGCAGGCAACAACGGTTGAGCCGCGTGTGGCGGAGCCTCTGTTTTTGCTCGCTTTGGCGCAGGGTAAGGCCGAATACGTTCTGGGTTTATCCGAGGGCTCGTGGATGGAAGAGGGCTATCGAGGTGTTTTGTCTCTGTATGGCCAAGCGAGTAGCCTGGCATCTCTATGCTCCGAGGATAAGCTCCCCAATCGTTACGCCAACGTTTGGCGTGCGTATAGAGGGGTGAAAGAAAAGCCAGCGGCCGACAGAAGGGTGAACGCCCTGATGAGAAAGAGAACACTTAAAGCATTGGAGGAATCGGGTGTAACGCGCTACGGTCTCTGCCGCGATTTGAATCTGAATAAGGGAAACGTGTACGCATACTTAGCCGGTGATGACTCGAAGGTGAGCAGGAAGACAGCGCGTCGCATTATGGAATATGCGGAGGAGAGAAGCACCCAAGAAGGGGCCGGGCGCCCGGTGCGTGTGGCGGGGTAAGATTGATCGCGGTTTTGATTGATAATCGATTGGGTTTGTTGGGCGGAGTTTATGTCTGCTATTGATATTGTGCTTGTTGTGATTGCCTTGGTGGCGGTGGGGGTTGCTGTGGCTTGCGCCCTCCAGCTCAAGAGCCTGCGTGCCGAGTTGCGGGAGCGTGGCGACAGTAGCGCGGAAACGCTGGCAGCGCTCGAGCAGGCCAACAGCACGCTCGACACCCTGAACGTCGCGTTGGCCGAAACCCGCCGCACGGCAAATGCCATCGCGCAGCAGCAGACGACCGACGCCGCCGTAGAGCAGCAGCGCTACCTGACCATTGCGCGCGAGTTCTCGCAGGCCGGCGACCGTATGGATGACCTGCGCCGCGAGACGGCCCAACAGCTTGGCGCCAACCGCGAAGGCATCGAGCATCGCCTGGACAAGGTGCGCGAGACGGTCGATGCCCAGCTGGGCGCCATCCGCAAAGACAACAACGTGCAGCTCGATCAGATGCGTGCGACGGTGGACGAGAAACTCTCCCGTACGCTCAACGATCGCCTGTCGGCATCGTTTAAGCAGGTGAGCGACCAGCTCGAGGCCGTGTACAAGGGCCTGGGCGACATGCAGTCTATCGCCACCGGCGTGGGCGACCTTAAGCGCGTGCTGGGCAACGTCAAAGCGCGTGGCATTTTGGGCGAGGTGCAGCTGGGCGCGATCCTGGCGGACATCCTCACGCCCGACCAGTATCTGGAAAACGTCGCCACCAAGCCCGGCGCCTCGGAACGCGTTGAGTTTGCCGTCAAGCTGCCGGTGGACGAGGGCGACCCCGTGCTGTTGCCGATTGACTCCAAGTTTCCGGGCGACGCGTACGAGCACCTGCTCGACGCGCAAGAGTCGGGCGACGCGGAGGCCGTTGCCGCTGCGCGCAAGGCGCTCGATATGATGGTGAAGCGCGAGGCAAAGGACATCTGCGAAAAGTACCTGAGCGTGCCCGCGACCACCAACTTTGGCATTCTGTTCGTTCCGTTTGAGGGCCTGTACGCCGAGGTCGTCACGCGCCCTGGGCTTATCGAGACCCTGGGCCGCGACTATCACGTCAACGTTGCCGGCCCCAGCACCATGGCGGCCATCCTCAACAGCCTGCAGATGAGCTACCAGACGTTTAGGCTGCAAAAACGTACCGACGACGTACTGCGCGTGCTCTCCGCCGTCAAGGCCGAGCTGCCGCGCTATCAGGCGGCGCTGCGCCGCGCCCAGCAGCAGATCGAGACCGCGGGCAAAACGGTCGAGGGTATCATCACCACGCGCACCAACGTCATGGAGCGCAAGCTCAAGGACATCGACGCGCTGGAAGACGCCGGCCAAGCCGATGGGATCTTGGGACTCACGTCCGCGAGCCTTCTCGCGGACCAAGAAGACGAGGACTAATTGCAACAAGACGGTGGGGCACCGGCGCAAACGCGGGCGCCCCACCGCTTTTCGTATCGCACTTGTCTGAAGCGTGCTCCAATGTGCAACAATGGCGTTTCGCCCTATCAGACGCGAAAGGAAGCCCATGTCTCAGAGAAGCACCAGCCCGCTCAAACGCTCCACCGTTCGCCGCACGCTTCAGCGTTTTTGGGACGTCACGCGCACACAGCCGCTGATTGTCTTTCTCTCGGTGTTCTCGTCGGCGGGCTACATCTTTTTGCTCACGTTTGCCAACACCTACGTGATGGCCCTTATCGTTGACCGCGTTCAGGCCGGCCCCGTGGCGGGTGACCAGGTGTTTGAGGTCTTTGGCCCCTATATCCTGGCGCTCGTACTCGTTAACCTGGTGGGTCAGATCCTCTCCAAGCTGCAGGACTACACCGTCTACAAGCTCGAGATTGCGGGCAACTATCACCTGGCGCGTCTATGCTTCGACACGCTCTCCAACCAATCCATGACATTCCATGCCAGCCGCTTTGGCGGATCGCTTGTGAGCCAGACAAGCCGTTTTATGACCGGCTACACGGGTCTGGTCGACGTGACGGTGTATTCGCTCATCCCCACCATCACCTCGGTCATCTGCACCGTGGCCGCACTCGCCCCGGTGGTGCCGACGTTTACCGTGATCCTGGTGTGCATCATGGTCGTCTACATTGCGTTTGTCTGGCTTATGTACAAGCGCATCATGCCGCTTTCGGCCGCGACGTCCGCCGCGCAAAACAAGCTCTCGGGCGTGCTGTCCGACGCGGTCACGAACATCCTGGCCGTCAAGACCTGCGGGCGCGAGGACTTTGAACGCGATCTGTTCGACGCCGCCGATCGTGCCGCGCGCGACGCCGAGACGGTCTCGATGCACGCCATGATGCAGCGCAACTTTACGACCTCGGGCCTTATCGTCATCACCATGGCCGTGGTGAGTGTGTTTGTGGCGGGCGGCAACGCGTGGTTTGGCATCTCGGCCGGCTCGCTCGTCATGATCTTTACCTACACCTATAACCTCACCATGCGTCTGAACTACGTGAGTTCCATGATGCAGCGCATCAACCGCGCTTTGGGCGATGCGGCCGAGATGACGCGCGTGCTGGACGAGCCGCGTCTGGTGGCAGACGACGAGAACGCTCCCGAGCTTAAAGTGACCGAAGGTGCGATTGATTTTGAGCACCTGAGCTTTGCATATCGTGACGCCGCGGCGGGCGAGAACGTGTTCGACGACCTGACGCTTCACGTGGCGGCGGGCCAGCGCGTGGGCCTGGTGGGTAAATCGGGCTCGGGCAAGTCGACGCTTACCAAGCTGTTGCTGCGCTTGGACGATGTGCAGGGCGGCCGCGTGCTCGTGGACGGCCAGAACGTCTCGCGCTGTACGCAGCAGAGCCTTCGCCGCCAGGTTGCCTACGTGCCGCAGGAGGCGCTGCTGTTTCACCGCTCCATTCGCGAAAACATTGCCTACGGTCGTCCCAACGCCACTGATGAGCAGATTCGTGAGGCGGCGCGCCTGGCCAATGCCCTGGAGTTTATCGACCGCTTGCCCCGTGGCTTTGACACCATGGTGGGCGAGCGTGGCGTTAAGCTCTCGGGCGGCCAGCGTCAGCGTGTGGCTATCGCCCGCGCCATCCTCACCGACGCGCCGATTCTGGTACTCGACGAGGCGACGTCTGCCCTCGATAGCGAGTCCGAGGCGTTGGTGCAGGAAGCTCTCGAGAACCTGATGCGCGGCCGCACCTCCATTGTGGTGGCGCATCGCCTGTCCACCGTGGCGGCGCTCGACCGCATCGTGGTGCTGGCGGATGGCGAGATCGTCGAGGACGGCACGCATGTGCAGCTCGTCGAGGCGGGCGGCGAGTACGCGAGCCTGTGGAGCCGTCAGACCGGCGCATTCTTGGAGGCGTAAACGTCTCGGACGTGGGACAATTGTGCCCATAAGTTTATTGTGCCGTTGAGCCGAGGAGTCGTTATGCCACGCGAGACCAATGCCGCCAAGCGCGAGCGCGCCATCGAGGTGTGTGAGCGCCTCAACCGTCGCTATGGCCCGGTCGAGTGCTTTTTGGACCACGAGAATCCCTTCCGCCTGCTGATCGCGGTGCTGCTTTCGGCGCAAACGACCGATGCGCAGGTCAACAAAGTGACGCCGCGGCTGTTTGCCCAGTGGCCCACGCCCGAGGCCATGGCCGGGGCGAGCGTAGCTGACGTGGCGGACACCATCAAGTCGCTCGGCTTTTATAAGAGTAAGGCTAAGCACGCCGTGGAGGCCGCGCAGATGATCGTCGCCGACTATGGCGGCGAGGTGCCGGCCGACATGAAGGAACTCGTGAAGCTGCCGGGCGTGGGACGCAAGACGGCGAACATCGTGCTCAACGTGGGGTATGGCATCGTGGAGGGCATTGCGGTGGACACGCACGTCAACCGCATTGCGCACCGCCTGATGCTGAGTCCCAAGACACATGCCAAGGAGCCGCTCAAGACCGAGCAGGATCTGCTTAAGATTTTGCCGCACGAGTATTGGGAGTCGGTCAACCATCAGTGGATCACCTTTGGCCGCGAGATCTGCGACGCCCGCAAACCCAAGTGTGACGAGTGTCCGCTGGCAGATTTGTGCCCCAGCGTGCGCGTGGCGGGGTAGGGCGGAACGCATCTTCGTCTGGCGTTTTTTGCGGGGCTGGGTTTGCCCTTGAGCCGGAGTCCTCTCCATGCGCTACCATGACAGACAATGTATTTGACGTACGACCCGCCGAGCTTGCCCCGGCGGGCTTTTGGCGTTGCGATGCCGGAGGAACAGCATGCTCATTCACCGTATAGCCGCGCAGCTCTACACTGCCGAGGCGCTGCAGACCGTCGAGGCCGGACTCGATGCCGGCGAGGACGTGACGCTGGCCGTGTCGCAGTCGGGCCGCACGCTCATGGCGGCAGCCCAGTTTGCGCGCCGCCCGCGCCCCACGGTCTACATCGTGAGTGGCGAGGACGCGGCCGATCGCACCGCACGCAGCCTGGCCGCCTATGTGGGCCTGGCGCACGTGTGCCGCTTTCCCGAGCGCAAGGACTACCCCTGGCGCGAGCAGGCGCCCGACGACGCCGTCGTGGCGCAGCGCTGCGAGGCCCTGGGACGCATCGTGCGCGGGGACAACTGCATCATGGTTGCCTCGGCCCGTGCGCTGTTGCGCTGCGTGCCGCCGGTCGAGAGTCGCTATTGGGAGTCCACGACCTTTGCGGTGGGCGAGGAGATTCCTTTTGACGAGGTGCCGCAGCGCCTGGTGGGCATGGGCTACACCAATGCCGGCGCCGCCGACGCGCCCGGTCTGTTCCGCGTGCACGGCGACACCGTCGAGGTGTTCCCCGCACAGGAAAAGGCGCCCGTGCGCATCGAGTTCTTTGGCGACGAGATTGACCGCATCCGCCGCATGGTGAGCTCCACGGGCCAAACCATCGGCAACGAGGACAGCATCGAGATCTTCCCCTGCCGTGAGCTGGCGCTTACCGACGATGCCGTCCACAACATGCACGTGGCGCTCTATCGCGCCAGCCAGGACGACAGCAAACTGGCGGCGCTGCTCGAGATGGTGGATGCGCGTATCGTCACGCCCGAGCTCGACCGCTTTTTGCCGGTGATGTACGGCCAGACCGTAAGCCCGTTGGCGCACGTGAGCGGCAAGGCGCTCGTGGTTCTGTCCGAGCCGCGCTCGCTGTTCGACGACTGCCTGCGCGCCTACGAGGATATTGAGACCCGTGCCGGCGAGGCAGGGATTGACCGCCTGGATGGTCTGTACGTGCGCGCCCAACAGCTCGATTTTGGTGCCCAGCAGCGCCTGAACTATGTGAGCCTCATCCGTGCCGGCGGTGCGGTGACGGCCGAGCTCAAGATTGAGCAGCCGGCCATCGCAGGCTCGGACAACCGTTTTATGACGCGCATCCAGGAGGTCGTGGGCAAGCGCTATGCCTGCGTGTTTGCCATCCCCGACCGCGGCGCGCGCGAGTCGATGGAGCTCACCTTTGGCGACGAGGGCATTACCTTTGAGGAATCGCTGACGGCCGCCCCCGAAAACGCCGGCGTCATTGGCGACCGCGTGCGCGTGGCGGCGGCGGATTCTGCCGACCGTGCTGTTCGCCAGGAGGCCCATGCTTCCATTCGCGAGCGCAAGGCCGACGCGCTCAACGCCCGCTCGCTCGAGGCGGGTGCCGCCCAGGCTGCCGCCGGTGCCGCCGTGCCCACCATCTCGCGCGGGCGCGTGACCTTTGTCGATGCCGCCTTGCCGCAGGGCGTGGTGGTGCCCGATGCCAACCTGGCCGTGTTCTCGATTGCCGACCTCAACGCCCGCATGGATGCCAACCGCGCGCGCAGCCGCCGCAAGGTGGACATTACGCAGATCACGTTCCCGTTTAAGCCGGGCGACTACGTGGTGCACGCCACTCACGGCATCGCGCTCTTTAGCGAGATCGCGCGCCAGGAAGTGGGCGGCAAGGAGCGCGACTACTTTTTGCTGGAATACGCCGATGGCGACAAGCTCTACGTGCCGCTGGAGCAGGTCGACCGCATTACGCGTTATGTTGGCCCCGACGGTGACAAGCCACGCCTGACCAGGCTCAACACCGCCGACTGGACGCGTGCCACCAATAAGGCGCGCAAGAACGCCAAAAAGCTGGCGTTTGACCTGGTCGATCTGTATACGCGCCGCTCTTCGATTACCGGTATCGCCTGCCCACCCGATACGCCCGAGCAGATTGAGATGGAGCAGAGCTTCCCTTACGACGAGACGCGCGACCAGCTGGAGGCCATCGCTGACATTAAGGCCGACATGGAGGCGCCCAAGCCCATGGACCGCCTGCTGTGCGGCGATGTGGGCTTTGGCAAGACCGAGGTCGCCCTGCGCGCGGCGTTTAAGTGCGTGGACTCCGGCCGCCAGGTCATGGTGCTCTGCCCCACGACCATTCTGGCCCAGCAGCACTACGAGACGTTCTTTGAGCGCTTTGCCCCGTTTGGCCTTGAGGTCGAGGTGCTCAGCCGCTTCCGTACGCCGGCGCAGCAAAAGCGCGCGCTCAAGGCATTTGCCGAGGGCACGATCGACGTGCTTATCGGCACGCATCGTTTGCTTTCCGCCGATGTGAACCCCAAGAACCTGGGCCTGGTGATCATTGACGAGGAACAGCGCTTTGGTGTGCAGCACAAGGAGCAGCTCAAGAACCTGCGCGAGCAGATTGACGTGCTTACGCTTTCGGCCACGCCTATTCCGCGAACCATGCAGATGGCCACGAGCGGCGTGCGCGACATGAGCCTGATCACCACGCCGCCGACTGGGCGTCGTCCCGTGATCGTGCACGTGGGGGAGTACGACCCCGACGTGGTGAGCGCGGCGATTCGCCTGGAGGTGGGCCGCGGCGGCCAGGTGTACTACGTGTCAAACCGCGTCAAGACCATCGACGACGCCGTGGCGCGCGTGCACGAGGCCGCGCCCGAGGCGCGCGTGGGCGTGGCGCACGGCAAGATGAGCCCGCGCGAGGTCGAGGACGTGATGATCGAGTTCGCGACCAAAAAGATCGACGTGCTCATCGCCACGACCATCGTGGAGAGCGGCATCGACAACGCGACCGCCAACACGCTCATCATCGAGGACTCGCAGCGCCTGGGCCTGGCACAGCTCTACCAGCTCAAGGGCCGCGTGGGTCGCTCTGCCACGCAGGCCTACGCGTACTTTATGTTCCCGGGCGAGCTGCCGCTCACCGAGGAGGCCACGGCGCGCCTGACTGCACTTTCCGAGTTCCAGGACCTGGGCAGCGGCATGCGTATCGCCATGCGCGACCTGGAGATTCGCGGCGCCGGTTCGCTGATGGGCGCTGAGCAGCACGGCAACCTGTCGAGCGTGGGCTTTGATCTGTTTACGCAGATGTTGGGCCAGGCCGTGGCCGAGGCGCGCGGCGATGACGACGCCGGCGTGGAGGCGGCGAGCGTGGGTATTAATCTGCCGGCCGATTACTTCTTGTCCGAGGAGTACCTGCCGGCGGTGGACCAGCGCGTGCTCGTGTACCGCAAGCTCGCAGCGGCCGAGGACCTGGAGAGCATCGACGAGGTGCAGGAAGAGACCGAGGCCGCGCATGGCGAGCTGCCGTTGGCGGGACTCAATCTGTTCAACCGCGCGCGTATCCGTATCCGCGGCGAGCGCTTGGGGCTCGAGAGCGTCACGCTCAGCGGCGGACGCATCACGTTTTTGGGCGTCGACGTGCCCAAGAAGGTGGCCTTTGAGTTTAAGAATCGGTACGGCGCGGTGAACTTCCCCAAGAGCCGCAAGCTGTCGGTGCCCTATAAGGCGGGCGCCGGTGCGGGCAGCGGCCTGGGTCGCGGTCTCGATGCCAACGACGGCACCGGCCCCGTGGCAGCCGCCCTCATGCTGCTGCAGCAGCTGGGCGCCAGCGATGACGACTAATGGGTCGACGCTGCAAACGCCCCATTTGGGCAATCTGACCTCATCGAAAGGAAAGCATGTTCGGATACATCTATAAGAAAGATGTCGCCATGATCGCGGTTGTCCTGTGCCTTTGTCTGGGCGTGGGCAGTTTCTTCGATTATCAGATCTCGAGCGCGCTCTTCAATATCGGCAGCATGTACGGTCGCTTTATCGAGGCCGCTGGCGAGCTGCCGTTCGAGCTGACGGCGAGTATCGCGGGCGTCATGCTCGTGCGCGCGGTGCGTCCCGACTCCAGGGGGAGCAAATGGCTCGCCGTGCTCGGCATCCTCGTCAACGTTGGCCTGGCCGGCTACGAGATCGTCTCGTCCCTGAAGGTTGGCGGCAAACTCATCGCGGTTCAGCTGGTTCTGACGTTTGCATTGGTCATCGCGGCCAACCTCATCGCCTATCGCCTCACGCGCGACACCGACTCCGACGAGCTCACACGCTGGGCGCTGATGGTGCTTGCCGTGTGGGTCGCTCAGGCCATCATCCTCAACGTGATCGTCAAGCCGCTGTGGTCGCGCCCGCGCATGCGCGTGATCGAGGTGACGCAGGGACTCGATTTTCAGCCGTGGTGGGTGATCGGCAACCCCGACAAGTGGGCCTATATCGCCGCCGGCGTGATCAAGGACGGCTTTAAGTCGTTTGCGAGCGGACATACGGCACACGCGGCGATCGGCCTTATGCTCGCCGGGCTTCCCGCGGCGGCCTTTAAGGAAAAGCCGTCGCGCCGCCGCGCGGTCTTTTGGGTCGCCGCTGCGGTTGCGGCGTTCGTCGCCTTTGGTCGTATCGTGATCGGTGCGCACTTTTTGAGTGACGTGAGCTGCGGCTTTGCCCTGGTGCTGGCGCTCGAGTGCCTTGCAGCGCGCATTGCTTATCCGAGCGGCGTACAATAGCCCCATCTGAATCATCGGGCTCGTGCCCGGCTAGAGAGGATTACCATGCTCGCGTTTAACAATGACTATTCCCACGGCGCACATCCGGCAGTGCTGCAGGCGCTCGTCGACACTAATATGGAGCCGCAGCCCGGCTACGGCACCGATGCACACACCGAGCGTGCCAAGCAGCTTATCCGTGAGGCCTGCCAGGCGCCCGATGCCGACGTATTTTTCCTGGTAGG
>CAJLJQ010000071.1:0-10968 GCA_905207015.1 uncultured Collinsella sp.
CGCCGTGACACTTTTCACGGGAACAAGCAGGTTGGAGTCAGTCACCGTCATCCCGAGTTTTTTGTCCGCCTCGAGCGTGCGCACGATGGCGGGCTGAATATCAAGCGGCAAATCGCCGTAACCAGGACTGAAACGCCAATTCGTGTGCAGCCCGAGCCCTGCCGCTTCGGCCACAATTGCAGCTTCGCATGCATCCGCCGCACATTCCACCAGCGAGGAGCCCGCCGCACCGAACACGACAGCATCAAGCGCGCTTTTCGCCTTCATACGCATGGCAGCGCGTTCGTTTGCGAGCCCAAGCGTGACCGCCATGACCGCACAAGAACGCGCCGCATGAAGGTGTTCGTAGATAGCCGACCCTTCGAGCACGAGGGAACTTCCCTGAAGACGAATCACGCCGTCCGACGCATCCACGGGAAATATTTTGTATACAAAAGCGGGAGCCGAATCACGCTCGCAGGCGGCGATGAGCGAATCGATGCGTTCGTCAAGTATTTCATCGGTCTGTTGACCAGAATATCCGATATAGCGAAGCGCTTCGGCCTTGTCGACGCAATAGCGCGGCATGGCTAGCTCGCCGCGCCGCGCAGTCGTGCGACAGCCGCGCGGGCTATGCTCGGCTGATTCACCGTGTACACATGAATGCCGTCGACGCCCGCCTGGGCGAGGCCTTCCATCTGGTCGCACGCGTATTCGATACCGGCCGCGCGCAGCGATTCCGGGTCTTCTTCGTAACGCGCGAGAAGCTTGATAATCGGAGAAGGCAGGCTGGCACCGCACATGAACACCATGCGCGAAATCTGAGCCTTTGACAAAAACGGCATGATGCCGAACGTGATCGGCACCGTAATGCCCGCATTGCGGGCGGCTTCAAGGAATTCGAGCGCACAATCGTTGTCGAAGAAAAGCTGCGTCACGAAGAATTGCGCGCCTGCGTCCTGCTTTTCCTTCAGATGTTCGATACTCTTTTTGAAATCCAAACAGTCTATATGGCCTTCGGGATACGCCGCGGCGCCCACGCAAAAGCCGGCGTCGACGAGCTCTGGGATGAGGTCGCGGGCGTAGGCGTAGTCCGAGGCGGGCTTGTCGTCCTCGGTCGCGCCAGCAGGAAGATCACCGCGCAGGGCCAGCACATTTTCTACGCCGGCGGAGCGGTATTCGTCGATCTTGGCGGCGATGTCGGCATGCGTGCGGCCAACGCAGGTAAGGTGCGCCACCGAGGGCGTATTGAATTCGCTCGTAATCATATGCGCGATGGGGGCGGTGGTGGCGCCGTTGCCCGAGCCGCCGGCAGAGCAGGTGACCGAGACAAAGCTCGGCGAAAGCTTGCACAGATTGCCTGCCACTTCGCGAGCCGTGTCGAGGGTCAGCTCGCCCTTGGGCGGGAACATCTCAAACGAAACGGGTGCGGTGCCCTGGGATGCTGCCTGCTTAAAAACCTCGTCGACGCGCATATCGTGCTCCTTTAGATACGTAATAGTGTGATGTGTTGTAAGGATTCTACAGCACCACTGTGTCACGGTGGAGTTTCACTCGCTATTCGGGGATACCAATCAAAGATGCCTTGCTATCGACATTCCCTATAGCAGAGCGGTCAATCTGGGATGGGGCTATAAAGACTGGTATCTGATGCGAAATACCAGTTAATAGAGCCCCATCCCAAATTGACTACCCTTAAACCATGGGGAGAGGTCTGCAATTTATACAGTTGATTGGCTGTTGAGGGCGGCAACGCCGCCGCGATGCGGTAACCTCATTGATTGGTTTCGTGACAGCAACATAACGGTAATGTTGCGGAAACACGACGAGCCTAATCTATGACTCGTTCGTTAGTAATCAACACCGCTTCTCACGCGGTGCCGATACGAAGGGAGTTCCGTATGGCCGAACTTACTGACCGCTTCGGGACCATGGTGTTCTCTGAGGAAGTCATGAAGGACTACCTCCCCAAGGACATTTGGAAGCGCCTTGCTGCAACCCTCGAGGACGGTGAGCCGCTCGACCTGGATGTGGCCAACGCCGTTGCCCACGCCATGAAGGTCTGGGCCATCTCCAAGGGCGCGACGCACTACGCGCACTGGTTCCAGCCGCTTTCGGGCATTACTTCCGAGAAGCACGACAGCTTCCTCGATCCGGTGAGCGACGGACGAGCCATCATGAGCTTCTCCGGCAAGGAGCTCATCAAAGGCGAACCCGATGCGTCGAGCTTCCCCTCCGGCGGCCTTCGCTCCACCTTCGAGGCGCGCGGCTACACGGCGTGGGATCCCACCAGCCCCGCATTCATTAAGGACGATGTCCTGTGCATCCCCACGGCTTTTTGCTCCTACACGGGCGAGGCCCTGGACAAGAAGACCCCGCTGCTGCGCTCCATGACCGCACTCTCGCGTGAGTCCAAGCGCGTTTTGGCGCTGTTTGGTAAGACCCCCAAGAAGGTCGTTCCTTCCGTGGGCGATGAGCAGGAGTACTTCCTGATCAAGAAGGACGCTTACCGCAAGCGCAGGGACCTGGTCATCACCGGGCGCACCCTCTTTGGTGCTGCTCCCTGCAAGGGCCAGGAGCTCGAGGAGCACTACTTTGGCGCTATCCGCCCCACCGTCTCGTCCTATATGAAGGACCTGGACGATGAACTGTGGGCGCTTGGCATTCCTGCCAAGACCAAGCACAACGAGGTCGCTCCCTGCCAGCATGAGCTCGCCCCTGTCTACGGCGAGGTCAACGAGGCCATCGACCAGAATCTGGTCATGATGGAGAAGATGAAGCTCATCGCCTCCCGTCACGACTTGGTCTGCCTGCTGCACGAGAAGCCCTTTGAGGGCATCAACGGTTCGGGCAAGCACAACAACTGGTCGCTTGGCACCGAGTCCGAGAACCTGCTCGACCCGGGCGACACCCCGCTCGACAACCTGCAGTTCATCGTCTTCCTCACCGCGGTGATCGAGGCCGTCGATAACTATCAGGAGCTCCTGCGTGCCTCCGTTGCCTCGGCCGGCAACGATCATCGTCTGGGCGCCAACGAGGCTCCTCCGGCGATTATGTCCATCTTCCTGGGCGACCAGCTTACCGAGGTTGTCGAGAAGATCATCGATGGCAAGGCTTCCGTCCATGCCACGCGCGGCGTGCTTGACTTGGGCGCCGATACCCTGCCCAAACTGATGCAGGACAACACCGACCGCAACCGCACCTCCCCGTTCGCCTTCACCGGCAACAAGTTCGAGTTCCGTGCCTGCGGCTCCGAGCAAAACGTTTCCGACTCCAACCTGGTGCTCGATGCTGCCGTGGCCAAGTCGCTCAAGTCTTTCGCCGACGCACTCGAGGGTACGCCCGAGGATAAGTTCCAGGACGCCGCGCTCGAGTACTGCAAGAAGGTGCTGACCGATCACCAGCGCATCCTGTTCTCCGGCGACGGTTACTCCGACGAGTGGCCCATCGAGGCCGAGAAGCGCGGCCTTGCCAACAACAAGACCACGGCCGACGCTCTTCCCGCCTTTGTTTCCGATAAGGCCATTGCGCTCTTTGAGGAGACGGGCGTCCTGACCAAGGCCGAGGCCCAGTGCCGCTATGACTGCAAGCTCGAGAAGTACAACAAGCTCATGAACATCGAGGCTACCACGATGGTTCGCGAGGCGCGTCGTACCTATCGCCCGGTCATTACCGCCTATGCCACCAAGGTCGCTAAGGGCCTTGAGACTATTCGTGCCGCCGGTGCTGAGGCCGCCATGCAGTGCGAGCAGAACACGCTCAACAAGCTCTGCAACGGTATCACCGCCATCAACGACTCCATCAAGGCGCTCGACGCCGTACATCAGAAGGCCGAGGCTCTCGATGGCCAGGAGCAGGCCAACGTATACGCGCACGAGGTCGTTCCCGCTATGGATACGCTGCGTGCCGCCGTGGACGCAATGGAGGAGATCGTGGCCGCCGACTACTGGCCGGTTCCGACCTACGACGACATTCTGTTCTACGTGTAGAACGTAACCGACATATCGTCACGGTATTGAGCCGGGGTCCGCATCGCGTGGCCCCGGCTTTTTGTTTGCGAAGGACGCTTTGGATCCCGCTTTGCAACTGATTCGCCCACGCAATAAGGGGCCGTGGGCAAAAAACGTCAAATATGAGTACTGTCACAAGCCCTGTAGCATTATCTTTTTGCAAAATATGCAGTGTTACGCAACATATGTCCAAGTACTTAGCTGATAAACGCCTGCAATTCCTCCGCCGTAGGACGCCTTGTGTCCAAATCGCCTTCTGATGGCATGAAATCGCTGTTACTAAATTGGTAACAGTACTCATATTTGCTATTTTTTGTCCACGGGCCCTTGGATGACAGTGTGATTTTATGCCTTCGGGGTTCGAATCCCGGCGCATGGGTAGCAAAAAGCCCGCCGCCGCGAGGGCAACGGGCTTCTCAGATTCAGTGGTGCCCCCAGCGGGATGTCCGCGTGCGGCTGGCGCCGCCCGCTTTCGCTGCGTCGCTCCGCTCCTTGCGTGCTGCGCTGGAAAACGCTTACGCGTTTCCTCAGCTCCGCACCCTGTCGGGTTCGAATCCCGGCGTTGGAGAAGAAAAAAGCCCGTCACCACAAGGGTAACGGGCTTTGCATTTCAAATGGTGCCCCCAGCGGGATTCGAACCCGCGATATCCACCTTGAAAGGGTGGCGTCCTTGGCCGCTAGACGATGGGGACAGCGTATAGCAGACTTTTTTGCCGGCGCGTATATCGTTGGCAAACTGGAAAACCACCACAAAGGTGCCTGTCCCCTTTGTGGTGGTGGGGCGTTAGGGGAGGAGCTTCATCGCGGCGTCGTGGGCGGCGTGCTCGTAGGTGTCGTCGAGGGGTTTGAGCGGCAGCAGGGCGGCGGCCTGTGCGTCGCCACGGCGCTCAAGGGCGTGGGCGATGAGCCAGTCGGCAAGTTCGGGGTTTTTGGGCAGCGCTGGTCCGTGCAGGTACGTGCCGATGACTCCCCTGTAGATCAGACCCTCAAAGCCATCGTCGCCGTTGTTGCCGGTGCCCGCGACGACGGACGTTCCGAGCGGCGTGGCATCGACGTCCAAAAGCGTGCGGCCGCCGTGGTTCTCGAATCCGACAAAGGGCTCGGGTGCCAGGTCGGTCTTGACGGCGACGTTGCCGATCAGGCGGTCGGAGCCGCGTACGGTTTCGGCGGCAATGACCCCCAGACCCTCGATGCGATCCTCGCCCATATAGTACGAACGGCCGAGCAGCTGATAGCCGCCACAGATGGCAAGCAGCGAGCCGCCATCCTCAACATAGGCCGCGACCTTGTCTTTTTGGGCGAGCAGCTCGTGTGCCACGGCTAGCTGGTCGCGGTCGGAGCCGCCACCCATCATGACGATATCGGCATCGGTCAAATCAAGCGTTTCGCCCATACGGACCTCGTCTACACGCGCGGGAATGCCACGCCAGGCGCAGCGGCGCTCGAGGGCGATAACGTTGCCGCCGTCGGCATAGAGGTTGAGGGCATCGGGGTACAGGTAGACGATACGCAGGGGGCGCGAAAGCTCGACCGGCGCAATATCGGTGGGGACAGCGCTACCATCGGCGCGCGTTATGGCGTGGGAGACAATCGAGCTTGCATCGTCGTCTTTAAGCCCGTCGAGTTCCTTGACCAGCGGCGGGAAGGCCGTGTAGTTGGCGACGGCGTAGAAGGTGTCATCGGCGGCCTCGTCTGCCACGGCGCCGATCGCCTGCGCGACGTCCGAGATAATCGCGGCATCGATGCCGGCGTACTTGAGGCGTACCTGCATGTCGTGCGCACGCGTGCCTCCGGCAAAGGCGACAAGATCCGGCGTGTCGGCGATGCGCTCGAAGTCGACATCGTAGATCCACGAGACATCGTGGCCGTCGGCATCGTTATCGTTTAGGAAGAAGGCGCAGAGCCTGCCACCTGCCGTTTTAATGGACTGGATCTGGCGATCGAAGCCCACGGGATTCTTGGCCAGGTTGGCCTCGACGGTGCGGCCGGCAATATCCCAGCGGCCCATGCGTCCGCCGGCGGGCACGTAGGCATTAAGCGTGGGCTGCAGATGTGCCGCGTCCACGCCCAGCTCGTGCGCCGCAAAGAAGGCGGCGGCGACGTTATAGACCATGTACAGGCCGTTGTAGCGCGTGGCGATGTGCACGGCGGGCGCGTTGGCCTCGGGTCCAAAGGCCAGGTCAAAGCCGTAGCCGTCGCATCCGAGCTCAACGCCCGTCACGCGGCGGAGCAGCGCGGGGCGACCCCAGCCGCACGAAGGGCAATGATAGGCGCCCAGCTGTCCGTACTGCACATAGTCGTATTCCAGCGGGGCGTTGCACTGCGAGCAAAAACGCGAGTCGCTAATGCGGTCGGACTCGGTGCCTGTGGCGCCGTCGATGCCAAAGGCGATGCTCGTGTTGGGGACGCGCGCGGCGATCGAGGCGCACAGCGGATCGTCGGCGTTGTAGATGAGCGTTGTTGCCGGAGAGAGCTCCAACGCATGGACGATGACGTCTTGGGTATGGTCGATCTCGCCGTAGCGGTCTAGCTGGTCGCGGAACAGGTTGAGCAGCACAAAGTACGTCGGTTTGAGCTTGGGCAGAACGCGTACGGTGTAGAGCTCGTCGCACTCAAAAACGCCCACGCGCTTGCCGCTGCTGGTGTGCTTAAGGCTGCCGCGGGCCTCGAGCAGAGCACCCACCACACCAGGCTCCATATTGTTGCCGGCACGGTTGCACACCACGGTAGCGCCGCTGGCAGCAACGGCGTCAGCGATGAGGTTGGAGGTGGTGGTCTTGCCATTAGTACCGGTAATCACCACGCTGCGGTCGACCAGGCTCGCGAGGTCGCTTAGCAGCTCGGGGTCGATCTTCATGGCGATGCGGCCGGGAAGCACGCCACCCTGGCGTTTGAGGACAGAGCGCAGTCCCCAGCGGGCGATATCGCTCGAGGTGCAGGCGAGAGATGAGCGGAGGTTCATGAAGCCGTTCCTAACATAGATGACATGGTCGGGGCGATCGCGTCGCTAAAAGCCGTAGCGGCGCGCAAATTCCTGGGCGAGCTGCGATACATCTTCGCAGGCGTTGGCCCAGGGGGCAAAGTCGGGGGTGTCCGAGATAATGCCGTCGGCCTCCCAAACTGCCTGGTGCGAAAGGTCCCAGGGGTCGCGCGGCTCGGGTCGGCAGGGAAGATACGGCGTCTGGTACATGGGATTCAGCAAGAAGAACGCGCCGCCCTCGCAGCGGTTAGCGAACTCACGCAGCGCACGCACCGCCGGGCGCATCTTGTTTGTTTTGAACAGCAAGATCGTGCGGGCGAGCAGGTACCAAGGAGAGTTTTCGAGTGCGTCTGCCCCCATCTGTTCCTCGAGCTGATGCGCCAGGGCAAAAAAGCCGTCCTGGTCTTCCAAGCGGGCGAGGGCAAGCAATACGGTGCCGGCGGCTCGGGTGGGATAGCCCTCCGCCTTAAGGACACGGCGAGCATAGTTGGCGGCGGCGCGGTAACGAGCGCTCGCCATGCACAGCTGCGAGATGGCCTCGAGTGTGTGAAGCCACCCGATAAGGGCCGGCTCGCTCACGGTAAGGTCCGCTGCGGTGACACCGTCGGCCAAAACATTATTGGCCCAATAGTGCGGGGCCTCCATATCAAACCCGGGCACGCTCTGTTGCAGGTAGTCGGCCGTGCTCGCCTCGAGCTTCATCAGGTCGCCCAGGCAGGCGTCAACGGGCGTGTCCGCCAAAATGATGGCGAGCAGCTGGGCATCGAGGACATGCGCATCGATGCGGACGATCTTGAGCAGCTCATCACGCATATCGTCGAACAGGCGGTTGCGCGTCTGCTCAAACTCCTCGTCGCTGCCCATGTCCTCGATGCGATGGAGCTCGTCGAGCAGGTGGCGATGAACACCGGCATAGGACAGCAGCGCCTGAGCATGCTCGGACTGCGCATACTTTTGGGGATTCGCGCTAATGTCGTTATGGACAAGCTCGCGTGCTGCATCGGTGAGCTCGGGGTGCGACGCCAGATAGGTGCGCTCCAGGTAGGCGGGGATGTAGACGCTCGGATCCATTAGAGGTCTCCTCCCTTAAACGGCAAGCCCTGCTCGGCCGCCCGCAGTATGCGCTCGTCGATCTGGGAGCGCACGATGTCGTTGGTGGCGACCCAGGCGGCAAAGCTGGCGTTGTCGGGCGCGCCCAGGCCCTCCTGCAGTACCGGCGTCGCCTCGGAGAGTGCAAGGACGAGCTCGTCGGTGGAGCCTGCACCCACGTTGACGCGGGCATAGACGCCATCGGGAAACTCGGTTTGGAAGTAGAGCGCCTCGGCTGCGTGCGGGCACGAGCGCGCAAGGATACGCAGGTAGTGCTCGGCACCCTCGTAGTCCAGCTCGCGCCAGGCTGCGCTCATCAGCGCGATGAGCGTCCACGGGTCCAAGTCGCGTTCTGCATCCTTGGGACGACGGCGCAGCGGCGTGTTGGCGAGATAGGGGACGGAGTGGGCAGAGCGAAAGCGCTTGAGCTCCTCAGCGGGGTATTCGAGCTTTGCCATGGCGAGCATTGCGGTGTGGCGGACGCCGGCAGGATCGTTGGGGGCAAAGTCGAGGCTACGGTTTGCGGCTTCGAGCGACATGCGGTAGCGGCCGCTAATGAGCGCGCGCGATGCCAAGGCGGCAAGCCAGCGCAGGTAGGGACGGCGGGTCAGGTCGCCTGCGGCCTCGCGCTCGTAGGGGTCCTGCGCCGAGGCAATCTTGAGCGCCAGATCGTGCTCCACCTCGTCGCACTTGGACACCAGATATTGCACGTATTCCTCGTTAGATTCGGCGGTGAGCGCGCACAGCATGCGCTGGGCATCCCAGTTGGCCGGATCGAGCGCGGCTGCCTCGCGGAGCATGTTCTCGGCTGCGGCTTCTTCTTGCTCTGCCTGGGCGTCGTCGGGGATAAAGGGAATGCGGTAGTCGACAGCCTCGACCACCTTGGCAATGAGATGCCCGGCGCGGTCGCGGTCGTGCACGATGAGCGGCGCGGGGTTGCGGGTGAATTGTTCCATCAGACGCTCTACGGCGGGGCCGTCGGTGAGTGGAATATTGTCGCGGCGCAAGGCCTCAAGAACGAGGCGATGGCAATCCTCTTGAATGGGATCGAATGCCATGGGGCCTCCTTTGCTGCGGTTAGGGTTCAAATGTCTCTATATAAGGTTCTAGTTTACCCGCATGTGGCACACCGGGGGTGCCGCACTTGGACATGCACCTTTGCACCACGAAGACGGATGTCGCACAAATGTCGGCACCTTGGACGACCGAGTGGTATCACGGTGCCGCAAACGGTCGATTTTTGGCGGCGAACGGGGCGCATTTTGGAGGGGCACAGTCCTGCCCGGGATATGTGGTCAACCTTGATAAAACGTTTGCCCAGCTTGGGAGTATGAATGCCCCACAAGGGTCTTCAGGGATAGAAAAAACGTTTCATCATTGTCGGCTTTAGGTGAATAACTGACCAACCAGAACGGTAAAATAGTGTTTGTCTGAGCGTTGAGACGTTTAGACATCGCGCATTGTCATCGCCGGCAACGCGCAAAACGGTCCTAACGGAGCCAATCGGGTGCTCCGTTATATACACAAGTCTAAGAGGGGCTTGTTTAGGAGGCACAGTATGGGACGTTTTACCAATCCTCGCGATCTGTACTTTGGTGAGGGCGCTCGCCACGAGGTGAAGAACCTCAAGGGCAAGAAGGCCATCATCGTTTCTGGCGGCAGCTCTATGCGCCGCGGCGGGTTCCTGCAGGACGTTGAGGCCGACCTCAAAGAGGGCGGCTTCGAGGTCAAGCTGTTCGAGGGCGTCGAGTCCGATCCGTCCATCGAGACGGTCATGAAGGGCGCCGAGGCCATGCGCGAGTTCGAGCCCGACTGGATTATCGCCATCGGCGGCGGCTCGCCCATCGATGCCGCTAAGGCCATGTGGGTCTTCTACGAGTATCCCGAGGAGTCCTTCGATAACATCATCCAGCCGTTCAGCTTCCCTGAGCTGCGTCAGAAGGCTCACTTCTGCGCTATCTCCTCTACCTCCGGTACCGCTACCGAGGTTACCGCCTTCTCCGTCATCACCGACTACGCCAAGGGCATCAAGTACCCGCTGGCCGACTTCAACATCACCCCTGATGTCGCCATCGTCGACCCCGAGCTCACCTACACCATGCCTGCCAAGCTGTGCGCTCACACCGGCATGGATGCTCTGACCCACTGCATGGAGGCCTACGTTTCTACCTTCGCCTCTATGTTCACCGACGCCAACGCCCTGCACGGCATCCGCGAGATCGTCGAGTGGCTGCCCAAGTCCTATGCTGGCGACCATGAGGCCCGTCAGCACATGCATGAGGCTCAGTGCATCGCCGGTATCGCCTTCTCCTCGGGCCTGCTCGGCATCGTTCACTCCATGGCTCACAAGACCGGTGCAGCCTTTGAGAACGGCCACATCATCCACGGTGCTGCTAACGCTATGTACCTTGGCAAGGTCATCCAGTGGAACTCCAAGGATCCGCGCGCTGCCGAGCGTTACGCTTACGTGGCCAAGGAGATCCTGCACCTTCCCGGCGAGACCAACGAGGAGCTTATCGCTGCGCTCGTCCAGAAGATCCGCGACCTCAACGACCAGCTCAACATTCCGCAGTCCATCAAGGATTACGCGAATGGTGGCGTGAAGGTCGACGCCGAGAACCCGCAGATGGTTTCCGAGGATGAGTTCCTCGCCAAGCTCCCCGAGATCGCCGCGAACGCCGAGCAGGACGCCTGCACGCCCGAGAACCCGCGTGAGACCAAGGCTGCCGACTTCGAGAAGATTCTCAAGGCCTGCTACTACGACACCGACATCGATTTCTAATCGACTCTTGTTATCGTAACGAGGGGCTCCGCACGTATCTGTACGGAGCCCCTTTCTTTTTAAAAAAAAGCGATATACTAGATATAACGAAACAACGAACTGAATAAAGAATACAAAAAAAGAGCCAC
>CAJLJQ010000072.1:0-10912 GCA_905207015.1 uncultured Collinsella sp.
TAGATGGGGCGACGCAGGTCTAGGTCGCGGATGATTGCGCCCGGGCGCAGGTCGAAGGTCTTCTCGACGGCCTCGACGATCTTGTCCTCGGCAACATGCGCGGTACCGAAGGTGTCGACCATGATTGAGAGGGGCTTGGAAACGCCGATGGCGTAGGCAAGCTCGACTTCGCAGCGGTCGGCCAGGCCGGCGGCGACCACGTTCTTGGCGACCCAGCGCGCGGCATACGCGGCGGAGCGGTCGACCTTGGTGCAGTCCTTACCGCTAAAGGCGCCACCGCCGTGACGGCCGTAGCCGCCGTAGGTGTCGACGATGATCTTGCGGCCGGTGAGGCCCGTGTCGCCCATGGGGCCGCCCACGACAAAGCGACCGGTGGGGTTCACGTAGATGTCCGCGTTGTCCCACGGCATGTTCTCGGCGGCCATGACCGGGGTGATAACGTGCTCGATGAGGTCGGCCTTGATCTTGCCCATGTCCTCGATCTCGGCGGCGTGTTGCGTGGAGATGACGATCGTCGTGACCTCGACGGGCTTGCCGTCCTCGTAGCGCACGGTGACCTGGGTCTTGCCGTCGGGACGCAGATAGGCGAGGGTGCCGTCGTGACGCACGGCTGCCAGGCGCTCGGCCAGGCGGCTTGCCAGGTAGTGCGGCATGGGCATGAGGGTCTTGGTCTCGTTGGAGGCATAACCGAACATCATGCCCTGGTCGCCGGCACCGATCAGCTCGATCGGGTCGGTGGTAGCGCCGGTCTGGGTCTCGAAGGACTCGTCAACGCCCTGGGCGATATCGGGCGACTGCTCGTGGATGAGGCTCATAACGCCGCAAGTGTCGCAGTCAAAACCGAACTTGGCACGGTTGTAGCCAATGCGACGGATAACGCCGCGGGCGATTTCCTGTACGTCGACGTAGGCCTGGGTGCGAATCTCGCCGGCGACGATGACGGTGCCGGTGGTCACGAGGGTCTCGCAGGCGCAGCGGACGTTCTCCACGTTGGCAGGCACGCCGTTGGGGGCGATGTAGCCCTGCTCCTGGAGCTCTATTTCTTTGGCGAGGATTGCGTCGAGGACGGCGTCGCTGATCTGGTCAGCGATCTTATCGGGATGACCTTCGGTCACCGACTCCGACGTAAAAACAAAGGACCCGTGTTGGGGTGGGATGGAACGAAGTTCTTCTGACATGATTGTCCTTTCAAAAACGTGTCCCGGCGACCGTTACCATTCCGCTGGGCTCTCTATGCAAGGGCACATCAT
This sequence comes from uncultured Collinsella sp., assembly GCA_905207015.1. Classification (GTDB taxonomy): domain Bacteria; phylum Actinomycetota; class Coriobacteriia; order Coriobacteriales; family Coriobacteriaceae; genus Collinsella. The sequence continues at coordinate 1,251 of CAJLJQ010000072.1, forward strand.
AGCGCGTAAATCAAACATTCACACCCTTTCCGCACCTACTCATTGGGGACACACTTAAATGACCATCCTTGGCTAAGTGCCGACAGGTTGCCCAAAGACTGGTCATTTAAGCCTGTCCCCAATGAGTAGGTCGGTGCCCTTTGTGCGGAGGTTGCTTTGATGCTTTATACTGGTGCGGTTAGACATCCATCCTGTAATCGAGGAGATTTCCATGGCATCAGACGTTCGCGTCCGCTTTGCACCCTCACCGACGGGCAAGCTGCACATCGGCGGCGCCCGCACCGCTATCTATAACTGGGCTTTCGCCCGCGCTAACGGCGGCACGTTCATCCTGCGCATCGACGACACCGACCCCACCCGCTCCACCGACGAAAACACGCAGATCATCCTGCGCGCCATGCGTTGGCTTGGCCTGGACTGGGACGAGGGTCCCGAGGTGGGCGGCGACTATGGCCCCTACGCCCAGACCGAGCGCCTGGACCTGTATAAGCAGGCCGCCCAGAAGCTTTGGGATGAGGGCAAGGCCTATCCCTGCTTCTGCACCAAGGAGCAGCTCGATGCCGATCGTAAGGCCGCGCAGGAGCGCAAGGACCCCTTCCAGGGCTATCAGCGCCGCTGCCGCGATCTTGATCCCGAGGAGGCCCGCCGCCGCATCGAGGCCGGCGAGTCCTACGTCCTGCGCATCAAGGTGCCCGAGGACCGCGGCGACGTCCGTATCCACGACGCCGTCCACGGCGAAGTGACCTTCGACGCCAAGGAGCTCGACGACTTTGTCATCTTCCGCTCCGATGGCACGCCCACGTACAACTTCGCGACCGTCGTCGACGACGCCATGATGAAGATCACCCATGTCATCCGCGGCGACGACCACCTGTCCAACACCCCGCGCCAGGTCATGGTCTACGAGGCCCTCGGCGCGCCCGTGCCCACGTTCGCCCACATCTCCATGATCCTGGGCGCCGACGGTAAGAAGCTCTCCAAGCGCCACGGCGCAACTTCGGTGGAGGAGTACCGCGACGCCGGTTACCTTTCCGACGCCTTCGTCAACTACCTGGCGCTGCTCGGCTGGTCGCTCGACGGCGAGACCACGATCATCCCGCGCGATGTCCTAGCCAGCAAGTTCTCGCTCGACCGCATCTCCAAGAACCCGGCGACCTTCGATCCCAAGAAGCTCGATTGGGTCAATGCCGAGTACATCAACGGCATGTCCGACGCGCAGTTTGCCGATGAAATCATGGTCCCCGAACTGCACGAGGCAGGTCTCATCGAGGGCAACGTCGAGTACGGCGAGGACTGGATTGATGCGCTTGCCGCCATCGTCAAGCCGCGCACCAAGATGCCGGCCGACGCCGTGACCGTCGCCGCTCCCATCTTTGCCACGGCCGAGACGCTCGAGTATGACGAGAAATCCGTTAACAAGGGCCTGGCTAAGGAAGGCCTTGGCGCCATTCTGGATGCCGCCAAGGCCGCGCTCGAGGGCGTGGACAAGTGGACTGCCGAGGCCATCGACGCCGCGCTTGAGCCGCTGCCCGAGCAGATGGACCTCAAGAAGCGCGTGGTGTTCCAGGCCGTGCGCGTCGCCGTCTGCGGCAACATGGTGAGCCCTCCGCTGGGCGAGACCATGGCGCTCGTCGGCCGCGACGACTGCCTGGCGCGTATCGACCGCGCTCGCACGATGGCGCTGTAGTAGACGCGCAAATGCATGTATCCGAGCCCCGTTCACCCGAGCGGGGCTCTTGTTTCTGTACCGATGAGTGGGTTGCTGGGACAAAATAATCAGTAGTGTTTGTCCCATGTTCGAGTGACGCAACGAGCTCGACACTCGTATCGGCCATGGGACAAACTCTACTGATTGTTTTGTCCCACCCCTTTCAGGTCCGTTCGTTAGAGGTGGTGTATGGCTCAACAACTGTCGCTGTTTGGTTTGCCGGAACCGGAGGAAGCTCCGGTGAAGCCCAAGCCTGCCGCTGCCTCGGCTCAGTCTAAGCCTTCGCCCGAGCCCCCTGCCGCCTACGCGAGCGTGGTCCTCGACATCCCCACCCGTGCGCTGTCGGAACCGTTTGCTTACGGCATCCCCGAGTCCCTTGCCAACGAGGTCCAGATCGGATCCACGGTCCTGGTCCACTTTGGTAACCGTGCCGCCGCGGGCTATGTCGTCGACATTGCGCCTGATCTGGGCGATCTGCCGGGCAACAACTCCCTCGACCCGGTGCGCATCAAGCCCATCGAGGCCATCCTCAGCAAACCGCTCTTTACCGCCGAAGCCGCCCGCATCGCACGTTGGATGAGCCGCGAGTATGTCGCGACGCTTTCCGAGTGTCTGCGCCTGTTCTTGCCTCCGGGTGGCAGCCCGCGTGTGGTCAAGGGCGACGACGGTGTGTGGACGGTTGAGCGTCCAGCCGTCAAACCCATCCAAAACCGCTGGGTGATGCTTACGCCCGAAGGCTTTGACTACACGCCACCCAAGACCGCGGTCCGCCAGCGCCAACTCATCGAGGCGCTCCAGTGTGGTCCTGTCACGACGCGCGACCTCAACCTTCTCTATAACAGTATGTCGGCGACCATCAAGGCGCTCGAAAAACGCGGCATCGTGGTGGTGGAGGAGCGCCGTGCCTGGCGCGGTTGCAGCGAGCAGACTACGCTGTCCTCGGCAAGCGGCAAGGCGCCGGTCTCCCTTACCAACGGCCAGCAACAGGCACTCGCGCAGATTGAGCGCGCCCGCCTTGACGCTCATGGCGACGTGGTGCTGGTTGACGGCGTCACCGGCTCCGGCAAAACCGAGGTTTACCTCTCCGCTATCGAGCGCGTGCTCGCGGCAGGCCGCTCTGCCTGCGTGCTCGTGCCCGAGATCTCGCTGACGGCCCAGACCGTCGGCCGCTTCCGCTCGCGCTTTGGCGAGACGGTCGCCGTGTTCCATTCGCGTCTATCTGCTGGCGAGCGCCTGGACCAGTGGGATATGGTCGCCAGCGGTGCGGCCCGCGTGGTCGTCGGCGCCCGCTCAGCGCTCTTTTGCCCGCTTGACGACCTGGGCCTCATCATCATCGACGAGGAACACGAGACCAGTTACAAGCAGGGCTCCAGCCCGCGCTACCATGCGCGCGAGGTTGCGGCCGAGATGGCGCGCCGCTATCGCTGCCCACTTGTGCTGGGCTCGGCCACGCCTTCTGCCGAGGCCCTCGACCACTGCCGCCATGGAACGTATAACGGCACCACTTGGACGCGCGTCGAGATGCCCGAGCGCCCGGGACACGCCGTGCTGCCCGAGGTCCGCATTGCCGACCTGCGCCGCGAGTTTTCGCACGGTAGCCGCTCCATGTTCTCAAAACCCTTGATGGAGGGATTGGAGCGTGTGGCCGAGCGCCGCGAGAAGGCCGTGTTGCTGCATAACCGCCGTGGCTTTGCGCCGTTCCTGATGTGTCGCGAGTGCGGCTGCGTTCCCACCTGCAACCACTGCTCCACAGCGCTTACGTATCACGAGCGCACGCACACGCTGCAATGTCACACATGCGGATCCTCCTGGCACGTGCAGCCGTATCCCGCGCCCACGAGTCGTTGCCCCAAATGTGGCAGTCGCTACCTGGCAAAAATGGGGCTGGGCACGCAGCAGATCGAGGACGCACTGCACCAGATGCTGCCCGAGGACGTCGCCATCATCCGCATGGATGCCGATTCCACGCGCGGCAAGGATGCGCACAAAAAGCTGCTCGAGCAGTTCGATGCGGCCGATTGCGCCGTGTTGCTGGGCACCCAGATGATCGCCAAAGGCCTCGACTTTCCCCAGGTCACGCTCGTGGGTGTGGTCAATGCCGATTTCGCCCTCAAGCTGCCGGATTTCCGCGCAGGGGAGCGCGCCTACGATTTGCTTGAGCAGGTCGCCGGTCGCGCCGGTCGCGGCGATCGCCCTGGCGAGGTCATCATCCAGACGTATCTGCCCGAGGATCCGGTCATCCGCGCCGTCGCCGAGCACGATCGCTCGATCTTTACCGACTATGACCTGGACCAGCGCCGTGACGCACTGTATCCGCCGTTCGTGCGCCTGGTTAACATTTTGGTGTGGTCGGCAAGCCGCGACGATGCGCAGGATTATATCGGGCGCATCGCAAAGCTTCTTAAGCGCCGCTGGCATGCCGCCGCGCCCGATTTTTTGCGGGCGGGGAGTGCCGTGCCGCAGGTGCTAGGCCCGGCTTCGTGTGTAATCGAGAGAGCCAAGGACCGTTACCGCTTCCATCTGCTTGTGAAGTCGCCTGTGGGGTACCATGTCTCTGATGATATCGACGCCTGCCTCAAAGAGGTGGGCTCTGTGCGCGGCGTGAGCGTGAGCGTTGACGTCGATGCCTATGATTTGATGTAACAACCCGAAAGGATGGCCATGGAAGCCAACGGAATCGTACTGTCGCCCGACCCTCGCCTGCGTCAGGAGTGCGCCGTGATCGAGGAGATCACCCCGGCGATCGAGGCGCTTGCCGAGAAGATGAAGAAGATGATGTTCGACAACGGCGGTTGCGGCCTGGCTGCTCCGCAGATCGGCGAGCTTATTCAGCTCGTCACCATCGACTGCGACTACAGCGACAAGAACGACTACGACCCGTACGTGCTCATCAACCCTGTCATTGTTGAGCAGAGCGACCATCTGGTGCCGTTTAGCGAGGGCTGCCTGTCCATCCCTGGCATTAGCTGCGAGATCGAGCGTCCCGACCATGTCGTCGTCGAGGCGTACGACTTGGACGCCAACCTGATTCGCTACGAAGCTTCGGGCGACCTGTTCTGCGTGTGCCTGCAGCACGAGATCGATCACCTGCACGGCAACACCATGTTCGAGCGACTGAAGCCGATGCAGAGGATCAAGGCAGTCAAGGAGTACCAGGACGCCCTGGCCCGCGGCGCTCGACCGGGCGAGACGGAGTAGGTCCCACCGTCCCCGGTGCTGAGCGCACACATATCATCCCGTGCTCAAACATTCTCGCTTTGCTGCGAAACTCCGCGCGGGACGATATGTGCGCGCTCAGCACCGGGGACTGCGTTGTTCTGGCTCGGTTCGCCCGGGTGCCGTTGGGCCAGGGAGGGGCGTCTTCGCTGATAGGTGCTTTGTTGGAAGAGCTGCTTTTATTGCGGCTCTTTCTTTGGTTTTGGGTATATTTGTTCTTGTTGAAATGTTATTGCGGATGGACTGGTGACTTGGCTTTCCGCTGGTCTTTGTAGCCGTCTCGGCTTTGGTTGAGGGGAGACGATCTTTATGCGTATTGTGTTTATGGGTACGCCCGATTTTGCTGTGCCTTCTTTGACTTCGCTTGTCGAGGCTGGAAACGAGATTGCGCTTGTTGTTACTCGTCCTGATGCTGTTCGTGGGCGTGGTAAGAAGCTGGAGCCGTCTCCTGTTAAGGCTAAGGCGCTCGAGCTTGGTCTGCCTGTTGTTGAGGCTAATCGTATGACGCCTGAGGTTGTTGAGGTGCTCCAGGCTGCCCAGGCTGACATTTTCTGTGTGGCTGCTTATGGCTGCATTTTGCCTGATGACGTGCTGCATATGGCACCGCTCGGCATTGTGAATGTTCATGCTTCCTTGCTGCCTCGTTGGCGTGGCGCCGCTCCTATTCAGCGTGCCATTCTTGCTGGTGATGAGATTGCTGGCGTTTCTATCATGCGCATTGGGCATGGCGTGGATACTGGTGCTTATTGTGCTCAGGCTTCCACGTCGGTTGCCGGTAAGCATGCCGAGGCGCTGACTATGGAGCTCGCTGAGCTCGGCGGCAAACTGCTTGCCGATACGCTTCCCTCTCTTGCCGATGGCACTGCCGTGTGGACTGAACAGGATGAGGCGCTCGTTACCCATGCTGCCAAGATTTCTAAGCAGGAGATGCGCTTGGATCCGCAAATGGCGGCGCTCGATTGCGTGCGTCATGTGCTCGCTTCGTCCGATACCGCGCCTGCTCGTTGCGTGATTGCCGGCAAGACCGTGCGTGTGCTCGATGCTGCGGCGGCTGATGTGTTGCTTGGCGAGGGTCAGGTTCTCGTTAAGGCCAAGCGTGTTTACCTTGGCCTTTCCGATGGCTCGGTTGAGTTGCTTGAGGTTAAGCCTGATGGCAAGCGTGCTATGACTGCTTCTGCTTGGGCTGCTGGCCTGCAGGGTGCCGATCTTTCGTGGAGTGTTTTGTCATGAGCAAGCTGTCCCCCGCGCGCAAACTTGCGCTCGATGTACTGATGGAGGCCGATCGCCGCGGCATGTATGCGCGCGACGTGCTGTCCTCTCGCGCATCGGCCAAGGCTATTGACCAGCGCGATTCCGCTTTTGCCGCCCGCTTGGCGCTGGGCGTGGCCGCCACGCAGGGTATTTTGGACGAGCTGCTCGATCAGTTTCTCGATAAACCCAAAAAGGTTGCGCCGCGCGTTCGCATGGCGCTTCGTATCTCGGCCTTCGAGATGCTCTACCTGCATACGCCGGGCCGCGTTGCCGTGAGCCAGGGTGTTGAGCTGGTGCGCAGTGGTGCTAAGTCTGCTGCGGGCTTGGCAAACGCGGTGCTGCACAAGGTTGCGGACAACGTTGAGGACTTTGCCACGGCATCCGACGTGGATGAGTCCGAGCGACGCTTGGTTCGTCTGTCGCGCCTGATGGGTCTTCCGCGCTGGCTATGCGCTCGCATTATGGCGTCGTTTGACACTCCAGAGGGTGCGCTCGGCTTCGCCGGCAATCTGGCGCCCGCGCCGCTCGCTTTGCACGAGAACGCCTTTGCAACCAAACCTGATCCGTACCTATCGCAGCTTGTGGCGCCTGTGTTCCCTGGCTGTCATGCTCCGGTCGATGCTCAGGTTACGGTTGCGTCGGGCGTATTTGAGCGTGCTGCTGCCGTGGCCTCGGACCTTAACGCCCAGCTTATCGCCACAGCTGCCACGCGCCCTGGTAGCTGCCTTGAGATTGGTGCCGGCCGTGGCACCAAGACCTATGTGATGATGTGCCAGGCCAAGCGTGCGGGCTATGAGCGTCAGCATACGGCGCTCGATCTGCATGATCGCAAGTGCGATCTGAATCTCGCTCGCCTGCATAAGGCTGGTATTCAGGGCGTTCGTACGGTTTCGGGTGATGCCTGCGAGCTTGATGAGGTGCTCACATCGTTTGATGCCATGCTTGGCGAGCCGGTTAAGTTCGACACGGTCTTTATCGATGCGCCGTGCTCTGGCACCGGCACCATGCGCCGTCATCCCGAGATCCCGTGGCGCCTGACCGAAAAGGATGTGACGGTTGAGCTGCCCAAGCTGCAGCTGACGATACTCAAAGAGGCTGCTGTGCGCGTGGCTGCCGACGGCGAGCTCATCTATGCGACGTGCTCGGTCTTCGACGAGGAGAACATGCAGGTCGTGGAAGCGTTCTTGAGCTCTCCCGAGGGTGCCGGCTTTAGCGTGGCACCGCTTTCCGAGGCGCAGATTCTGCAACTCCCCGAGTTCGCCCAGGCCAAGAAGCTCGTCTCCGTACGCCAAAACGACCGAGGCCTCTTCCAAAGCGTGCCGGTAAACGCCGACTCCTACGACGGCCACTTCTGCGCCCGCCTGATCCACAACTAACTACTAATTTGCGGTGAAATAGGGATTGAATAGCGGCTTCTACCTGCCAAACTGTCCTTATTTCACCGCAATTCATAAGGAAACCTGGCCTGATAATTAGCTACTCATAGCTCAAAGAAATAGCCCCGCGATTGGTGTCGGTCGCGGGGCTGATTGGTTTCTAGTGGCTGTGCGGGCAGTTGGCGCAGCAACCGCTCGTGGCGATGGTGCTTGAGCCACCGCTGCGCTGGTCGGTGTTGTAGAAGCCGCTGCCCTCAAATTTAATACCGCTGGCCGAGAACGTCTTGGCGGCCGGAGCGCCGCAGTTGGGGCACACGCTATGGGGCACGGTGGGCTCGCCGCAGGAGCAGTAGATGACGGTGGGGGTGGCCACGCGGTCGTGGGAACGACGCATGCCCTTGCGGGAACGGGACTTTTTGTTTTGCTGGACAGCAATGATGTTCTCCTTCTCCGAGAGATCGGAAATGATATGCTTTTTGGGCGTGAGTGACCCTATGGGCCAAGCTCAAGAGGCAAGAGCCTAGCAGAAAAAAATTTTGATGTCTAGTTTTTGCGCAATTTCAGCCCGCGCAGGACGGCCATGCGCGGGTCGCCCTCTTCCGGGGCGCACTGGCAGGGGCCGTCATTGAGGTTGGCGCCGCACTGGGGGCACAGGCCTTTGCAGTCAGGGCGGCACAGGGGATTGACCGGCAGGGCCAGGACGAATTCTTCCCAGCAGATGGCGCCCAGATCGAGATACGACACGCCATTCTCCACGACGACGCGACTTTCCAGCAGGTCTTCACCGGTGGTCGCGGCCTCTTCGTCTTCGGGTTCGGCGGCGGTCTCCTCAAAATTTTCGAAATGCGAATCCACGGTCACGGTCACGTCTTCGGCGCAACGGTTGCAGGGCAGCACCACGGTACCGGTGATGCTCCCGCGCACCAGATAGCCGCCTTCCAGGGGCATGATGCCGAGCTCGGCCTTCAGGGGATCGATGATGCGGCAGTCCATCCGGAACTCGGCCAGCGGTCCCTGCCAGATGGCGGGATCGTCCAGCGTCATGTCCTTGCCGGAAGGGGAAATCTCACTGAGCGGGATACGATAGTTCTGCATGGTCACCTCAATGCGGCCTTCTTACTCGGCGCTCAAGCCTGTGTCAAGCCCGGAAGGGGCGGCGTCACAGGCCTTTGCGCGGCTCAGGCCACGCAGGAAAAGATCAGCATCACGGCCAGGGCCACGAAGACCAGACCGGCCACGCGGTGCATGAGCATCTGGCCGCGCGGCGAGCTGTTGAACCAGTGGGCCAGGCGGCCGCCCAGGGCCGAGACGGCCGTGAAGACGAGGAAGGCCGCCAGCATGAAGAGCAGGCCCAGTTCCATGACCTGCAGGGCCACGCTGCCGCGTTCCGGCGCGCAGAACTGCGGCAGGAAGGCCAGGAAGAAGAGCGTCACCTTGGGGTTGGTGATGTTCATGATGACCCCGCGGCGGTACAGGCCCCAGTAGCCCAGGAACCGGCTTTCCTGCAGATGGGCCATGCTGGCCCCGGCCCGGAAGGAGAGCCAGGCCAGGTAGAGCAGGTAGGCCGCCCCGACGACGGTCAGCAGGGTGAAGGCCAGCGGCGAGGTCATGAAGATGCCCGCCACGCCCACGGCTACTATTGTTGTATGGAAGCACAGGCCGGAGATGAGCCCCAGGGTGGTGGCCACACCGGCCCGCATGCCGTAAAGGGCGGACTGGGTGAGGACGAAGATGATGTCCGGTCCCGGGGCAAGGGCCAGCATGAGGGCAGTCACGAAAAACGTCAGGACAGTATCCAGGGGCAGCATTGGGGAAACTCTTTCAGGGCCTGTTCCTTGCGGGAGCGGGGCAGTCGTTTGATATGATATTCCAGGCGCAGGGCCTCCTGCCGGGACGTACAGGCCCGGGAGAGCAGCAGGGCCACGGGCCTGCGCGGGCGCGTATAGCGGGCCCCGCCGGCCAGGCGGCCGTTGTGCTGGGCCAGACGCCGGTCAAGGTCGGTGGTCACGCCGCAGTACAGGGTGTCATCGGCGCAGCGCAACAGATAGACATGCCATGTGGCATCACTGGAAGCCACCGGAGAGCCAGCCTACCAGCAAAAAGCTGATGGT
>CAJLJQ010000073.1:0-10844 GCA_905207015.1 uncultured Collinsella sp.
AAAAGAGCCTGTGTGATGTTTTCTCACACAAGCTCTTATCTTCTGAAATAAACTGTAAATTTTTATTTAAACCGCACAGCAGTTCCTGATTCTCACACTTAGTCCAGCTCAAACGCGCCGGTATACAGCTGATAGTAAGTACCCTTCTGGGCAATCAGGTCGTCGTGATCACCACGCTCAATAATGCGTCCGTGGTCAAGAACCATGATGGCCTTACTGTTACGGATCGTGGACAGGCGATGTGCGATGACAAAGCTGGTGCGGCCCTGCATCAGCGCATCCATGGCGCGCTGAATGAGCTCCTCGGTGCGGGTGTCCACGTTGGAAGTTGCCTCGTCCAGAATCAGCGCCGGGCGGTCGGCCAAAATGGCGCGGGCAATAGTCACGAGCTGGCGTTGGCCCTGCGACAGGTTAGTGCCTTCCTCGTTGATCATAAAGTCGTAGCCGCCGGCGAGCGTATGGATAAAGTGGTCGCAGCGCGCGGCGCGTGCAGCGGCCTCGACTTCGGCATCGCTCGCATCGGGGCGTCCGTAGCGGATGTTCTCGCGGATGGTGCCGTTAAACAGCCAGGTATCCTGCAGCACCATGGCAAACTCGCCTCGCAGCGCCGCGCGGTCCCAGTCGCGCACGTCGACACCCTCAACGCGCAGCGAACCGCCGTCCACATCGTAGAAGCGCTGCAGCAGCTTAATGAGCGTGGTCTTGCCGGCGCCGGTGGGACCGACGATGGCGATGGTCTGACCGGGCTGCGCCTCGCAGCTAAAGTCGTGGATGATGGTCTTGTCGGGCGTGTAGCCAAACTTGACATGGTCAAACTCCACGTGGCCGGGGCGCTTCTCGGGAATCTGCGCGTCGGCCTTCTGCTCCTCCTCGGGCGCGGTCAGGAACTCAAAGACGCGCTCGGTGGCGGCGGCCATCGACTGCATCGTGTTGCTCACGTTGCCCAGCTGCTGCACGGGCTGCGTAAAGTTGCGAACGTACTGGATAAAGCTCTGAATATCGCCAGGCGTGGCATTGCCGGTCAGCGCGAGCTGCGCGCCCACCACGACGACGCCCACGTAGCCCATGTTGCCCACCAAGCTCATAAGCGGCATCATCAGGCCCGACAGGAACTGCGAGCGCCAGCCACTAATAAAGAGGCGGTCGTTTTGGCGGTCGAACTCCTCGATCGAGGCCTCGGCGCGGTCGAACACCTGAATGACGTTCTGGCCGGCAAAGTCCTCCTCGATAATGCCGTTGACGGTGCCCAGGACCTGCTGCTGCTCGCGGAAGTACGGCTGCGAGAAGTGAATCATTACGGTTAGGATAATCGCGGCTGCCGGCAGCGTGAGCACGGTGACGCCGGTAAGTGGCAGGCTGATCGATAGCATCATGACGAGCACGCCGATAATCTGCGTCACTGACGTGATGAGCTGCGTCACGGACTGGTTGAGGCTCTGACCCAGCGTATCGACGTCGTTGGTGATGCGGCTGAGCACGTCGCCCTTGCTGTGGCCGTTGAAGTAGCTCATCGGCGCGACGGCGATCTTGGCGGCGATTTCCTTGCGCATGCGGTAGCAAATCTTTTGCGTGACGCCGGTCATGAGCCAGCCCTGGATGAGGCTGCAGACAGAGCTTGCCAGATACAGGCAGAGCAAAAAGCCGAGCGTCTTGGCGATCCAGGCAAAGTCGACATCGCCGGTACCGTTGACCTTGGAGACCAGGCCTTCGAACAGTTTGGTCGTAACCTGGCCGAGCACCTTGGGTCCCACAATGTTAAAGATGACCGAGCACACGGCAAAGGCGACGGCGGCAAACACGGCAATCTTGTGCTGACCGATATAGCCGAGTAGCTGCCTCATGGTGCCCTTAAAGTCCTTGGCCTTTTCGCCGCGGCCCATGCCACCCATGCGGCCCATGGGACCGCGCCGGCGGGTGGGCTTGGGAATCTGAGTCTTGGTCTTGTCTGCCATTAGTGCTCGCCTCCTTCCATGACGGCTTCAATTTCTTCTTGGGTGAGCCCCAGCTCCTCGGCGGAAAGCTGCGACTGTGCGATCTCCAGGTACGCTGGGCAGCTGTGCAGCAGCTCCTCGTGCGTACCGGTGCCCACCACGTGGCCGTCGTCGAGCACGATGATCTGGTCGGCGTGCGTGATGGTCGCGATGCGCTGGGCCACGACCACGAGCGCGGCGTCGGTAACGTTTTTGGCAAGCTCTTCGCGCAGGCGCGCGTCTGTTTTGTAGTCGAGGGCGCTAAACGAGTCATCGAACACCACGACCTCGGGCTTTTTGGCCAACGCGCGGGCGATGGCCAGGCGTTGGCGCTGACCGCCCGAGACATTGGAGCCGCCCTGGCTGATGGGGGAGTCGTAGCCGCCCTCGCGCTCGGCGATAAAGTCTTCCGCCTGGGCGACGCGTGCTGCCTGGCGCATATCCTCGTCACTTACCATGTCGCCGGCAAACTTGAGGTTGCTCTCGATGGTGCCCGAGAACAGGCGCCCCTGCTGCGGGATGTAACCGATGCGGCGGCGAAGCTCGGAGAGGGTCATATCGCGCACGTCGACGCCGTCGAGCGAAATGCTGCCGCCCGTCACGTCGTACAGGCGCGGAATCAGCTGCACGAGCGTGGACTTGCCCGAACCCGTGGAGCCAATGATGCCGAGCATCTGGCCGGCGTGCGTGGTGAAGTTTACGCCGCTAATGACGTCGGCGCGGGCATCGGGATACTGGAAGCTCACGTCGCGGAAGGTGAGCTCACCGCGCGGCGCGCTGGCTGCGGGCAGTTTGGGCGAGGCAGGGTCGTTGATGCTCGTGGGGCAGGTGATGACCTCTTCCACGCGCTCGGCTGCGACCTCGGCGCGGGGCAGGATGACCGAAACCATGGTGAGGATCATAAACGCCATGACGATCTGCATGGTATAGGAGATAAACGCCATCATGTTGCCGACCTGCATCACGCCGTCGGACACGCCCTGGGCGCCAAACCAGACGATAAGCACGGTGATGCAGTTCATGACGAGCATCATGAGCGGCATCATAAAGCTCATGGCGCGGTTGGTGTAGAGCTGCGTGGTCATCAGGTCGAGCGACGCCTTGTCAAAACGCTCGAGCTCATGCTCCTCGCGGTTGAACGAACGGATAGGCATAAGGCCGTCGAGCAGCTCGCGGGCGGTAAGGTTCACACGGTCCACAAAGCTCTGCATCTTTTTGAACTTGGGCATGGTGAGGCCCATAAGCACGCCGACGACGGCCGAGACCGCGATGATGGCCACGGCGATGGTCCACTCCAAGCCGGTGTGGTTGGCCAGGACACGCATGACAGCGACGATGCCCATGACGGGGGCCATCAGGCACATGCGGATGAACAGGGTTGCGGCCATCTGGATCTGCTGAATGTCGTTGGTGCAGCGGGTGATGAGCGAGGCCTGGCTAAACTTGCCCACCTCGGCCGGCGAGAAGTGCATAACCTTGTTGAAGGTCTCGCGGCGCAGGTCGCGGGCGATGGAACAGGCGGTGCGCGAGGCCACGGCACCGGTCAGGATGGTGGCGACGAGCGACACGAGGCACAGACCAAACATCGTGGTCGCCATGCGGCTCAGGTAGGCGTTCTGCACGTCAGCGGGGTCGATGCCCTGCGCCTTGTACTCGTCCTGTACATAGCTCACGGCGCGCTGGGTTACGATGGAGCCCGACATGGAGCCCATTTTGTCCGCCATTTGGTTGGCGCCCTCGACGAGCTTGCTTTGGTCTACCAGACCGCCCTCGACACCCAGGCGCAGGCTCTTCATGGTGATCTTACCGCCGTCGGCATCAATCTGCTTTTGCATGTTCTGCGCCGCTGCGGCCTTCTGCTGCATCTCGGCGAGCTGCTTGGGCGTCATCGCTGCCATTTGCTCGGGGGTGGGCATGGCCTGGGCAGCGTTACTGTCTTTCTCGCTGGACGAGCCCATCATGTCGCCCATGGAGTTGGCGTCAATGCCCTGGTTGAGCGAAAGAACGACAGTCTCGGGCAGGCTCATAATGTCGGCAATCTTGCCTCCATCGGCACGCTCTTCCTCGGTGCCCTTGTACGTTCGAATGCCGTTTTTGTCAGCCTTGCTAAACACGGCCTCCACTGCCTTGGCGTCCTTGGCGCTCATAAAGAGCTTGAGGTCATCGAGCGATTCGGCGCGAATGGTGTCGGGTACGGGCGAGGCGATGCCGCCTTGCTGCACGCCCACATCGACGATGTCACTCATATACGTAGGTAGCGCTAGGTCGGCATTGCAGCTGATTACGATAAGCACGATAGCCGTGAGTAGCGCCAGGATATGCTTTTTAAAGAGCTTGAGAATCCTCACTCGGCATCTCTCCTTTCTTGATTGCGATCGATAATTTCGTTGGCACGCCTTAGGAGGCGCACCATCTCTTGGGTATCTGTTTCGCCGAGCTGCTCGAGGAAGGCCGCGGTGCGTTTCTCGAATTCCCGACGTTTGATTTCGAGATCTTGTCGGCCTTTGTCGGTCACCGTGACGTGTACGCGACGACGGTCGGTCTTTGAGTGCTCGCGCTCGACCCAGCCCTTGGTTTCGAGGGCGCGCAGGATGTTGGCGATGCGGGCGCTCGAGACCCAGGCGCGATCAGCGAGTTCGCTCGGCGTGAGCGAACCGCCAGCGAGCATGAGAGCGCGCATGACAGCCATCTCGCCGCCGAGAGCTTTGTCCGCAAAGCGCGAAATGCGCTGATGCATGCTGCCAAACTCAGTTAAGAGCTGGCGCCCAAGCTCATGGAAATCGGTATCTTCCACCGAAAACCCCTAACACTAGAAACTATTTTCGGTGAAAGATGATACCCTTGCACGCGTACCCTATGCGGTAGATTTTGGGACATGTCCCAAAAAACTACTTGGCCGCTAGGCAATATAAAGAGCGCATAAAGACTTAAAATCATTCAATTGCTGAAGCGTTTCAAAGAACTATTATGCACGCGGTTAGGCGAGGGGTTGTCACCACCATGACGACTAGGACTCATATAATCGCCACGTGCGATGCTCCAACTTCCCGCAAGGAGACACCTGAATCAAGGGGGTTGGAGTCATGGCATTTGACTTCACGGGTAAAACCGCGATCGTTACCGGTGGCACTCAGGGCATTGGCCTCGAGATCGCCAAGGGCATCGTCGCGGGCGGCGGACATGTCGCGCTCATCGCAAGGAACGCTGCTAAGGGCGAGGCCGCTGTGGCCGAGCTTGGCGAAGGCAACAAGTTCTACCAGCTCGATGTTGCCGATGCGCCCAAGGCGCGCGAGACCGTCGAGCAGATTTTCACGGACCTGCCGCAAACCAACATTCTGATCAACTGCGCTGGCGTCATCAGCACCAAGAAATTCGACGAGATTGATGACACCGAGTGGCGTCGCACCATCGACATCAACCTCAACGGTACCTTCACTATGATGAACGCCGTGTATCCGCACTTTAAGGCGGCCCATGCCGGCACTATCGTCAACGTGAGTTCCGTTGCGGGCAAGATCGGTGGCGGCCTGCTCGGCACAGCCGCCTACGCCAGCTCCAAGGCCGGTGTTAACGGTCTAACCAAGGCAGTCGCCAAGGAAGGCGGCAAGTTTGGCGTCCGCTGCAACGCCGTGTGCCCGTCACTTACCCTTACCGATATGACCTCGATTCTCTCTGACGAGAACTCTCAGCGCATCATCAACGGTATTCCCCTGGGCCGCGCTGCCCAGGCTAGCGAGCCTGCGCAGATGGTGCTGTTCTTCGCTTCCGACCTCGCCAGCTTCGTGAACGGCGAGATCGGTGACTGCGACGGCGGCATCGTCCTGGACGGGTAATACCCCGCGATGATTATTCGGCGACGGCTCCTGCGACTCGGGACCGTCGCCTTCTTTCTGACATAGGCGCGTGCGACTACGATTCGCATGCATCCAAAGGAGATATATATGAGTGAATCGACTGCGGTGGAGGCGCCGGCGGCAAAGGAGCCGTTCTTTAAGATGTCCTCCATCCCGGGTGCCAATATTTTGGTGCCGCTTTTGTTGGGCTGCCTGCTCAACACGCTATTCCCCGACCTGTTCAAAACGCTCGGCAGCTTTACGCTTGGCATGACTCAGCAGGGCGCCGGCCCGCTCGTGGGCGCTTTTTTGCTCATCGTCGGTACGACGATTTCGTTTAAGAGTGCTCCTGCCGCCGCTGCCCGCGGTGCCATCATCATCGCCGTCAAGCAGATCGTGGTCGTTGCTGTGTCGCTGCTCATCCTTTATGTGTTCAACGACAACTTGTTTGGCATCTCTGCCATGGTGATGCTGGCGGCTTGTACCGGCGCCAACAACGCTATGTACGCTGGACTGATGGGTACCATGGGCAACGAGGCCGAGCGTGGCGCTGTCGCCATCACCACGCTCGTTGTCGGCCCTCCGGTCACGATGATCGTGCTCGGTGCTGCCGGTCAGGCTCCGATTGGCTGGTCGCTCGTGGGCGCCATCCTTCCGATTGTCGTTGGCATTATCCTGGGCAACCTGTTCCCCAGCTTTAAGAAGATGATGGCACCGGCACTTTCCGCCATCATTGTGCTCGTCTTCTTTGCCATGGGCTCGACCATGACCTTTGGCCAGCTCATTAATGGCGGTCTCCCCGGTATTCTGCTCGGCGTGATCTGCTCGGTGGTCTTTGCAATTCCCGTTGTCGCGGTCGATAAGCTCACGGGCGGTACGGGTGTCGCGGGTGCGGCCATTTCGAGCTGCGCCGGAGCCAATGTGGCCACGCCTGCTGCCATGGCAAGCGTCAACGAGGCCTTGTACGGCGGTGCGGTGCTCGCGACGGCCACGGCACAGGTTGCTGCCTGCGCAATCGTTACGGCTATTTTGACCCCGCTGGTCACCAGCTGGTGCTACAAGCATTTTGAGGGCCAGGGCAACGGCGATAGCAAGGCAACGACCGACAAGGCCGTCGCAGCTGCCTAATGCCAAGCGGCAATCAAAGCTAAAAACTAGTCACGCCACAGGGCGGCCACGGGGGATCCCGTGGCCGCCCTGCAGTTTCTGTAGGGTCTCTGGAACACTTTACCCTGCTAAAGCTGGCATAACAGCTAGAGTGAACGTCGTACAAAGGCAAGGAAAAATACCAAACAAATCGGTGAACGGTAGTTGTTCGCGCTCGCATTTCCTGCGGGTTTGTAAAAAACGCCTTTATGATATAAAAAAAGAAACATATAACAGCCCAGATGGAGAGGGTCGCTATGTTATCCTTCTCAAACGGGTGAAATCTTGGGTTTTGGGTTGTAGTTCCAAGGTGGACAAACGTTTTCCCTGCACCAACGTGTGGTGAAGAACGGAAGAAGCCGGTAGTGCAAGCCGAACATTCAAGAATTCAATAAGCAGCGGTGTGAGAGAGCGCCGCATTACACGTAACTAGGAGCGTGGTTACACAATGCAGGAGGCATGGGAAGGCTTCAAGGAAGGCATCTGGACGGGAGAAGTTGACGTCCGAGACTTCATCCAGAAGAACTACACCCCCTACGAGGGCGACGAGTCGTTCCTCGCCGGCCCGACCGAGCGTACCAAGGAGCTGTGGGGCGAGGTTCTCGACCTGCTGCTTAAGGAGCGCGAGCAGGGCGGTGTCCTCGATATGGACACCAAGACCGTTACGGGTATCGTGAGCCACCCCGCTGGCTACATCGATAACGCCCACCGCGAGAAGGAGACCATCGTCGGTCTCCAGACTGACAAGCCGCTCAAGCGCGCGCTGCACGTCAACGGTGGTATCCGCATCGCTTGCCAGGCTGCCAGCCAGCACGGCTATAAGGTCGACGAGAACGTTGTCGAGCGCTACACCTTCGAGCGCAAGACCCACAACGCTGGCGTCTTCGATGTTTACACCCCCGAGATGCGTGCTTGCCGCTCGGCTCACATCATCACCGGTCTGCCCGATGGCTATGGCCGCGGCCGCATCATCGGCGACTACCGTCGTGTTGCCCTGTACGGCGTCGACTACCTGATTAAGGACAAGGAGGCCCAGAAGGCTTCCACCCCGACGGTCATGACCGCCGACAACATCCGCGATCGCGAGGAGCTGCAGGAGCAGATCCGCGCCCTCGGTGAGCTCAAGATGATGGCCGAGACCTATGGTTTCGACATTTCCAACCCTGCTACCAACACGCAGGAGGCCATCCAGTGGATGTACTTCGCCTACCTGGCTTCCGTCAAGGAGCAGAACGGCGCCGCTATGTCCATCGGCCGTACCTCTACGTTCATCGACATCTACGCTGAGCGCGACCTTGCCAACGGTACCTTCACCGAGGAGCAGATCCAGGAGTTCGTGGATCACTTCATCATGAAGCTCCGCATGGTCAAGTTTGCCCGTACCCCCGAGTACCAGGCCCTGTTTACCGGCGATCCGCAGTGGGTCACCGAGTCCATCGGCGGCATGGGTGTTGACGGCCGTACGCTCGTTACCAAGATGAGCTACCGCTACCTGCACACGCTCGAGAACATGGGCACCAGCCCCGAGCCCAACATGACCGTTCTGTGGTCGACCCGTCTGCCCGAGAACTTCAAGAAGTTCTGCGCCAAGACTTCTGTCGCCAGCTCCTCGATCCAGTACGAGAACGACGACCTCATGCGCGTTTACCACGGCGACGACTACGGCATCGCCTGCTGCGTGTCCTCCATGCGCATTGGCAAGGAGATGCAGTTCTTCGGCGCCCGTGCCAACCTGGCCAAGTGCCTGCTCTACGCACTCAACGGCGGTGTTGACGAGGTCTCCAAGAAGCAGGTCGGCCCCAAGTATCGCGCCGTCGAGGGCGATACGCTCGATTACGACGACGTTGTGGCCAAGTACAACGACATGATGAAGTGGCTCGCTGGCGTGTACGTCAACTCGCTGAACATCATTCACTACATGCACGACAAGTACTGCTACGAGCGCATCCAGATGGCTCTGCATGACAAGCACGTGCACCGCTGGTTCGCTACGGGTATCGCTGGCCTTTCCGTCGTGGCTGACTCCCTGTCCGCCATCAAGTACGCCAAGGTCCACCCCGTCCGTGACGAGAACGGCATCATCGTCGACTTCGAGACCGAGGGCGAGTTCCCCAAGTACGGTAACGACGACGACCGCGTCGACCAGATCGCTCACGACGTTGTGCACCAGTTCATGGAGTACATCCGCATGAACGACACCTACCGCAACTCCGTGCCCACGACCTCGGTTCTGACCATCACCTCCAACGTCGTGTACGGCAAGAAGACCGGTTCTACGCCTGATGGCCGCAAGGCTGGCCAGCCCTTCGCCCCGGGTGCTAACCCCATGCACAAGCGCGATAGCCACGGCGCCATCGCTTCGCTGTCTTCGGTTTCCAAGCTCCCGTTCCGCGATGCTCAGGACGGCATCTCCAACACCTTCTCCATCATCCCGGGTGCGCTCGGCAAGGAGGACCAGGTGTTCTTTGGCGATATCGACCTTGATCAGCTGGGCGAGTAACTATTGTTAGTGCTATACTAACAATAACGATTACTGATTAGTGCGCCGGTTTCGGCCGGCGCCTATCGATCGAAGGAGACACATTATGAAGGTTTCTGAAGTTTCCGAGACTCAGGCCGATAACCTGGTCCACATGCTCGACGCTTACGCCGAGAAGGGTGGCCACCACCTGAACATCAACGTCTTCAACCGTGAGACGCTGCTCGACGCTCAGGCTCACCCCGAGCTGTATCCGCAGCTGACCATCCGTGTTTCCGGCTACGCCGTCAACTTTATCAAGCTGACCCGTGCCCAGCAGGATGAGGTCATCTCCCGCACCTTCCACGAAAGAATGTGATTACCATGTCGGAACTGACTGGACGCATCCATTCCCTTGAGAGCTTTGGCACGGTGGATGGCCCCGGAATCCGCTATGTTGTGTTTTTCCAGGGCTGTCCCATGCGGTGCCTCTACTGCCACAATCCCGATACCTGGGAAATGGCGGGCGGCACCCAGATGACCGCCGATGAGATCATCGAAAAGATCACCCGCAACCGGGAGTTTTATACCTCAGGCGGCATCACCGCCACCGGCGGCGAACCGATGCTCCAAATTGATTTTCTCACCGAGCTTTTTACCAAAGCCAAGCAGAACGGGATCCACACGGCGCTGGATACCTGCGGCATCCTGTTCGATCCCGACCATACCGAAAAAGTCGAAAAGCTGATGGCCGTTACCGACCTGGTGCTCCTCGATATCAAGCATATGTTTGATGAAGAGCACAAAAAGCTGACTGGCCACAGCAACGCGCGGGTCTTTGCCTTTGCGGAATACCTTAAAAAAATCGGCAAGCCGGTATGGATCCGTCATGTCGTTGTGCCGGGTATCACCTTCCAGCGGGAGGAGCTGCTGGCCCTTGGGCGCTACCTGAAGACGCTGACCAATATGGAAAAGCTGGAGGTGCTGCCTTACCATTCCATGGGTAAGGTAAAGTACGATAGCCTGGGGATCGAGTATCCCCTGCTGGGCACCCCGCAGCTTTCCAAAGCGGAAGCAGCCCAGGCGGAAGCGATCATCCGTGAAGGCATGGCGGAATAAATCAGCCTTCCTCTTTATTCTTCTTTCATTTTCTCTCTAAACGGAAAAGACCCTCTGCGAAAGCAGGGGGTCTTCTCCGTTTATATATATTATTGTATTATTTATGCCAGCGCGGTGAACAGCCCGTAGGCGATCCCGCCGGTGATGAATCCGCTGACCAGTACCCCGGCCGTGATGACCAGGAACGCCTGCCAGATACGCATCCGCAGCACCGCCGCCACCAGTGAACCGGTCCAGGCGCCGGTGCCCGGCAGCGGAATGGCTACAAAGAGGAACAGCCCCCATTTTTCGTAATGACCGATCTCGGCCGCTTTTTGG
>CAJLJQ010000074.1:0-10833 GCA_905207015.1 uncultured Collinsella sp.
TTTTTCGACGGTCTCAGACGCTGCAGCCACGAAAAAGCTGCAGCGTCTTTGGTTTTATTTCTCCGGCTTTTTGCCGGTATAGAGCTGGTAATAGCGGCCCTTCTGGGCAATGAGGTCGTCGTGCGTGCCGCGCTCGATGATGCGGCCCTGCTCAAGAACCATGATGCAGTCCGCGTTGCGCACCGTCGAAAGCCGGTGGGCGATGACGAACGTCGTGCGGCCCTTCATCAGGCCGTCCATACCGGCCTGCACGAGCGCCTCCGTGCGCGTGTCGATGGAGGACGTCGCCTCGTCAAGGATCAGCACTGGCGGGTCTGCCACGGCGGCGCGCGCAATGGCAAGCAGCTGGCGCTGGCCCTGACTGAGGTTCGCGCCGTCGCTCGTCAGCATGGTGTCATAGCCGTTCGGCAGGCGCTCGATAAAGCCGTCCGCATTGGCCAGCTTCGCCGCAGCGATGCATTCCTCGTCCGTAGCATCCAGACGGCCGTAGCGGATGTTCTCCATGACCGTGCCGGTGAACAGGTGGGTATCCTGCAGCACGATGCCCAGAGAGCGGCGGAGGTCGGCTTTCCTGATTTTATGGATGTTGATGCCGTCGTACCGGATCTTGCCGTCCTGGATGTCGTAGAAGCGGTTGATGAGGTTGGTGATGGTCGTCTTGCCGGCACCGGTGGCGCCGACAAACGCGACCTTCTGGCCCGGCTTGGCAAACACGGACACGCCGTGCAGCACCTCGTGGTCGGGCGTGTAGCCAAAGTCGACGTTGTCCATGACCAGGTCGCCGCGCAGCGGTACGTACTCGATCTCGCCGGTTGCGCGGTGCGGATGTTTCCACGCCCACATGCCGGTGTGGTGGTCCGCCTCCTCGAACTCCCAAGTCTCGGGGTTCACCTGCGCGTTGACGAGTGTCACGTAGCCTTCGTCGGCCTCGGGCTTCTCGTCGATGAGCTCAAAGATGCGGTCGGCGCCGGCGAGGCCCATGACCACGGCGTTGATCTGCTGTGAGATCTGGCCGATCTGTCCGCAGAACTGCTTGGTCATGTTGAGGAACGGCACCACGACGGCGATCGACAGCGCCATGCCCGAGATGCTCAGGTTGGGCACGCCCAGCGCCAGGAAAATGCCGCCCGCCAGTGCGACCAGCACGTAGAGCAGGTTGCCCAGGTTCATAAGGATGGGCATGAGGATGTTGGCGTACATGTTGGCCTTCTGGGAGACCTCGAAGAGCTTTTCGTTGCGCTCGTCAAAATCGGCCTCGGCGGCAGACTCGTGGCAGAACGCCTTGACGACCTTCTGGCCGTTCATGACCTCCTCGATATGGCCCTCGACCACGCCGAGCTCGGTCTGCTGCGCAATGAAGAAGCGCGCGGAGTTGGAGCCGAGCAGCTTGGTCATAAAGGTCATAAAGGCGACGCCGGCGATGATGACCAGGCACATCCACACGCTGTAGTACAGCATGATAAAGAACACCGTGACGATGATGATGATCGTCATGAGCAGGTTGGGCAGCGACTGACTGATCATCTGACGCAGCGTGTCGATGTCGTTGGTGTAGTGGCTCATGATATCGCCGCGCTGGTGCGTGTCGAAGTAGCGGATCGGCAGGTCCTGCATGCGGTTGAACATCATCTCGCGCAGCTTCTCCAGCGAGCCCTGCGTGACGATAGCCATGGCGCGGTTCCAGAAGAGCGAGGACAGGACACCGACGCCGTAGATGCAGGCGAGGGTGGTCACGAGCTGCAGAATCTTGGGCTGTGCGGCTTCCCAATCGCCCGACTGCCACGATTCGCTAATAATCTGCAGGGCGCTCTGCAGGAAGGTCGCGCCGATGGAGTTGATGATGGCGCAGAGCACCACGCCGGCGACGACAAGGGGCAAAAGCACGGGATAGAAGCCAAAGAGCGTCTTGATGAGGCGCGACATGGTGCCGCCCTTACGGTTGAGCGCGCGCTCGGCGGTCGTTGCCTTACTCATGTGCCTCGCCTCCTTCCTGGGTCTGAGCTTGCGTTGCGGATGCCTCGGTGTCGGCCTCGACGGCCCCTTCGCCCTCGGCAGACATCTTGTTTTGCGAGGTAAAGGTCTCGCGGTAGATCTCGCTCGTCTTGAGCAGCTCTTCGTGGTTGCCGGTCTGTGCGATGCGGCCACCCTCCATGACAATGATGCGGTCTGCGTCCTGCACGGAGCTGATGCGCTGGGCGATGATGAGCTTGGTCGTGTTGGGCAGATAGCTTGCCAGCCCCGCGCGGATCTTGGCGTCGGTCTTGGTGTCGACGGCGCTGGTGGAGTCGTCCAGGATCAAGATCTTGGGGCGACGCAACAGGGCGCGTGCAATGCACAGGCGCTGCTTCTGACCGCCCGAAACATTAGAGCCGCCCTGTTCGATCCAGGTGTCGTAGCCCTTGGGGAAACCGTCGACAAACTCGTCGGCGCAGGCCAGATGCGCTGCCTCGCGGACTTCCTCGTCGGTGGCGTTCGGGTCGCCCCAACGCAGGTTCTCGGCGATGGTGCCGCTAAACAGCACGTTTTTCTGCAGCACCATGGCGACCTGGTGACGCAGCGCGTCCAGGTCGTAGTCGCGCACGTCCACGCCGCCCACGCGCACAGCGCCTTCGGTGGTGTCGTACAGGCGGGCGATGAGGTTAACGAGCGTGGACTTGGCCGAGCCGGTGCCGCCGATGATGCCGATGGTCTCGCCGCTCGTAATGTGCAGGTCGATATCGTCGAGCGCCTGGCGCTTCGCATGCTTGGAATACTTAAAGCTCACGTGGTCAAAGTCGATGGAACCGTCGGCAACCTCGAGCACGGGCTCGGCGGGATCGGCGATCGTGGGCTCGGCGGCCAGCACCTCGGCAATGCGGTGTGCCGATTCGTCGGCCATGGTCACCATGACAAAGATCATCGACAGCTGCATCAGGCTCATGAGAATCTGGAAACCATAGGTAAAGGTCGAGGAGAGCTGGCCCACGTCGAACAGCGTGCCCTGGCTCGTGATGATGAGCTTGGAGCCCAGGTAGATGATGACGACAAACGCGCCGTTGACGCAGATGTTCATCATGGGGTTGTTAAAGGCGAGCAGCTTCTCGGCGCGGGTGAAGTCCATCTGGACGTCGCGTGCGGCGGTCGCAAACTTCTCCTTCTCAAAGTCTTCGCGCACATAGCTCTTGACCACGCGCATGCCGGTGACGTTTTCCTCGACGGACTCGTTAAGGGCATCGTACTTGTGGAACACGCGCGAGAAGATGGGGCGCACCTTAAAGATGATAAAGAACAGTCCAAAGCCCAGCAGCGGAATGATGACCAGGTAGACCATGGCGACGCTGCCGCCCATGATAAACGCCATGGTAAAGGCGAAGATCAATACCAGCGGCGCGCGCACGGCGATACGGATGATCATCATAAAGGCCTGCTGCACGTTGTTGATATCGGTGGTCAGGCGCGTGACGAGCGAGGAGCTCGAGAACTCATCGATGTTGGCAAAGCTGAACGTCTGGATCTTGTAGAACAGGTCGTGACGCAGGTTCTTGGCGAACCCGCAGCTCGCATGGCTGCAGGTGACGCCGGCCGCGGCGCCAAAAGCAAGCGACGTCAGCGCGATGAGCACCAAAAAGCCCGCGGTGGGAAGCATCTCGGCTACGGTGGCGCCGTCTTTGATGGTGTCGATCAGGTTGGCGGTGATAAATGGAATCAGCATCTCGCAGAGCACCTCGCCAAGCACGAGCAACGGCGTGGCAACGGTGACTTTCATATAGTCGCGGATGCTTCCCATGAGGGTTTTAATCATCCAGTTCCTCCCAGGTTACGCGGATTTTATCGAGCATTTCGGCGAGGTCCTCGCGCTCGTCGTGGGTGAGCGCGCTAAAGGCCCGTTCTCTAAAGCGGATGCGGGCCGCCTGGTCGATGCGGGCGTTTTCCCGGCCGGTTTCGGTCAGGCGAATGGTGAGTTGCCGTCGATCCTTGGGGTTACGGCTGCGCTCGATGAGGCCGTTGAGCTCGAGCTTGGACAGGATCTCGGAAAGCGATCCCGGCTTGAGGTCAAAGTGCATGCCGAGCTCCTGCTGCGACATCTCGCCGCCGGGTTGCTTGGCCAGCAGGCAGATGATGGGCGCCTTGCCGGACACGCCTCCGCCATGAAAGTGCATGTAATGGCCGCAGAAGCCAAGCCCGTTAAGGATGCGCTTGGCAAGTGCATCCGATTGCGATTGCGCCTCGGGCGAATCTGCAGGCTCGATGGGGTCGCCGCCCGGCGTATGGGGGCAGAGGTCGATGCATTCGTCGCACATGGTGTTGCTCCTTTCTTTAGTTAGGTAGAGAAATTGTTTTGTACCTAAGTGATTCTAGAGGTACCTAACTGATTGTCAAGGTACCGAATCGATTTTGTGGCAGTGCTGGGGTGCCGGTGCCAGGGGAATCTTGGACAGTCTTCGCAGCGTAGATTCAGCGGGCCACGGCGTATCCCGGAGTTTTCGATAGGTTCATTAAGGGGGCGAGACTGGCAGCTGCCGGTCTCGCCCCTTGGCTTTCCGAGACTTAGAGCGGCTCGTCGCCGGTTCGGAGGATGGCGAGATATGGCTCATATGAAAACGTGCGGTATCGTTTCCTGCTCGTATCACGTTGGACAAGAATGCCCCAATCGGTAAATTGGGATATAAGGTTGTTTGCGCTCGATCTGCTAATCTGCATTCGTTCAGACACAAAGGCGGTGTCGACGATCGGATTGCCCTCGAGAAGGTCGAGTAGCATAAGGGCGTTCGTCGTAGCCCTTCCCGCCTTTTCGCGAATCAGCCTTTCGGTTTCCGAATGGAGGTCGACAAGCTTCCGCATCGAATCCCGCGCCTCGCGTGCGCTTGCAAGCAAGCAGGTACTGAAAAACGAAACCCATCCCTCAAAATCTCCTCTCTGCCTTACGCGCATAAGCCAATCGTAGTATTCGCTCCTGTGTCGTTTGAGTTCATACGAGGGGTAGATGACCGGCTTGGTGAGCGCCCCATCATGTATGAGCGAAAGGAGGATGAGCAGACGCCCGAGGCGTCCGTTGCCGTCGAGGAACGGGTGCGCGGTTTCAAACTGGTAGTGCACCAAAGCGGCCTTGATGACTGGATCGATGTCGTCACGCTCGTTGATGAAAAGCTCGAGGTCGCCAAGTGCCTCCTTCATATCCTCCGTGTTGGGAGGGACATACGGGGCCTCATTGAGCGTGCAGCCGTTTGGTCCGACCCAGTTCTGAGTCGTCCTGAACTGGCCCGGCGTCTTGTCGGAGCCTCTGCCATTTCCAAGCAATGTGGCATGGACGGATTTGAGCAGCCTCATACAGAGTGGCAGTTCCTCCATGAGCGTGGTCGCCTGCTGCACCGCTCGAGTGTAGTTGACGACGTCGGTTAGGTCCCGGCTCGCATTGGATTCGTTTGACGGGTCAAGAACATCATCGAACGTACATTGCGTACCCTCGATTTGAGAGGACAAGAGCGCTTCCTTGCGAACGTACATAGAAAGGTACATGTCGATGTTCGGAACAAAGCGAGACATGCCCTCAACCTCGCCGAGTATGGCGCGGCAATCGGAGACAAGCCGCATGGAATCAGCGGATAAATTGATTGGAAAGAATGAATCCATATTGGCGGGTCTAAACGAATCATAGGCGAGGGCTCCTGAAAGGTTGTGCCTGACGTTTCCCTGTCGTCCGGGTGTGATGGGTGCGAGCATCGTTAGTGTCCTAAGAACAAATTTGAGCCAAAACTTGTTCTTAGAATTTTATAGCGCCTTCTAAGGCCAAGTTTCTGCAATAAGAAGCGTCAGAAAAACTCTAAGAACAAAATTACGCCCAAACTTGGTCTTACATCCGAAGGCAAGACTTAGATTGCACTGCGCTACACTTAGTCGCATTATGGCGACATCGCGCCGCGCCCGACCCAAGGGGGACACTCATGAAGAACACTCAGCTGCTGCTGATCAACGATATGTGCGGCTACGGCAAGGTCGCGCTCTCGGCCATGCTGCCGGTACTGTCGCACATGGGCTATCGCATCCACAACCTGCCGACGGCGCTCGTTTCCGATACGCTCAACTATCCCAAGTTCTACATTCACGACACCACGGAGTACGTGCGCCAGAGCCTCGCTATCTGGGAGGAGCTCGGCTTTGAATTTGATGCTATCTCGACCGGCTTTATCGTGACCGAGGAGGAGACGCGCATCATCTCGGACTTTTGCCACCGCCGCGCTCAAAAGGGCACCAGGGTGTTCGTCGATCCCATCATGGGCGATAACGGCAAGCTCTATGCCGGCGTGCCCGAGTCGACCATCGGACTCATGCGCAGCTTGGTCGAGTGCGCCGACTACGCGGTGCCCAACTATACCGAGGCGTGCCTGCTCACCGATACGCCTATCGCCGAAGAGATTACGGCCGATGAGGCCCGCACGCTCGTGGACGCCATGCTCGCGTTGGGCACCAAGTCGGTTGTCATTACGAGTGCGAAGGTCGATGGGGCGAGTGCCGTCATCGGCTACGACCATGTGGCGGGGGAATACTTTGAGATTCCGTTTGAGCTGATCCCGGTGTACTTCCCGGGTACGGGCGATACGTTCTCGGCCGTGCTCATGGGCCGCGTGATGAACGGTTGGAGCCTCCAGCGTGCCACGGCCGATGCCATGCGTGTGGTGGCCGAGCTTATCGAGCGCAATGCCGACCAAGAGGACAAGTCGGCTGGCCTTCCCATCGAGGCCTGCCTGGATGTGATTGACCATGAGTAACGCTGACGAGGGCGGCGCCAAGCCTGCAGGCGAGAGCAAGCCGCTCGGCGCGCCGCGTGGCAAGCGTCCGCGTATCCGCATTAGCTGCGTGGACCAGTTGGGAACGTGCCGCTGCCATCATGGTCACAAGCCAGGCGATGTCTTTGACTTTGACCGAGACCGCGGCAAGATGTGCGCTATGGCCTGCCATGTGGGCTTTCCTTACATTGACATCTTGCGTTACGGCGGAACCGTGCCCGGCAACGAGCCCGGCACGGCAAAGTTCTGCTGCCCCGAGGTCGATACATTGAACGTCTGGCTCGCCGAGATCGTCGACGAGTAGTCGAGCGAGGATTTTCTCCCGCCGAGATAATGAGCGTGGATTTTTCCCGTTTTGGACGCAATTTCGCGCTCAAAGTGGGAGAAAATCCACGCTCGATTTGTATATGGGAATCCCGATCTCGTTTATGCCCGTGCTTAGGCGTTATCGTCGTTGTCCTGCGTGCGAGTAAGGTCAAATTTCTGCATTTCATCCGATTTGTGGCTCTAAAAACTCTGCATTTCATCGATTACAGCTGCTCGAGCATAGCGGTGCAACCGGCGAGCACGTCGCGGTAGGTGGCATCGAAGTTGCCGGTGTACCAGGGATCGGCCACGTCGCCGGGGCGCTCGGTCCAATCGAGCAAGCGCGTAATCTTGCCGTCGGGGTCGTCGTCAAAGATGCGACGCAGACCGCGCGCGTTCTCAGCATCCATATAGACAATGCGATCCCAGTTGCCATACTCCGCGCGCCGCACCTGACGTGCGCGATGTGCGACGACGGGAATCCTGACTTCGCGCAGCTTGGCGACCGTGCCATGATGCGGCGGGTTGCCGATCTCTTCGGTTGAGGTTGCTGCAGAATCGATGACAAACTCGCCCGCGCGTCCAGCGCGGCGCGCTAGCTCGGTAAACACGGACTCAGCCATCGTCGAGCGACAGATATTTCCACAGCAGATAAAAAGAATGCGTTGCATGAGCGGTTTCCTTTCTGGGCGGTCGCGCGGGGCTTACAGGCTGCCCTTGAGACAGTTTGCTCCGATAAAACCCGCTGCGTACAAGGGGAGGTGGCGCAGCTCGCGCCCGTCATCAGTTTCGCTGCGGGCAAAATTGTTCTCGGACAAAATGTAGGCATATGGCGACCGGGCTTTGTCCATAAACGACCCGAGGGTTCTTGCGCGCACGTTGCGTGCGGACTTTACCTCGACGGGCACAATTTCCATACGGTCGGTCTGAAGTAGAAAATCGAGCTCACCGCTCGTCTTCCAAGACGACGGCGGCACCCAATAGTACGTCCGCAAACCATTGCTCGAAAATGCCTGCATGACCGAGTTTTCGGCCAGGGCACCTCGAAAGTCGGAAGACAGTGCTATGGCGGAATCCTCTTTGAGGTCGAGCCAGAGCCGCGGGTTGATACCGAGTTTGTAGAACATGAGGCCCGTATCGAGAAGATAGACCTTAAAGAAACTTCCGTCTTCGTCGTCGAAGGGAACGAGGGGAGGTTCGATGCCTTCGGTCAGGTTGTTGACCGATATGATGGCGGCGCCTTCGAGCCAGTCGAGCGGCTCGATAAGCTTGGCGCGACGGCCTCCGCGTTCGACCTCGGAGTACTTGAATTTCTTTGTGGACGATCTCAGCAACTGGGACGGAATGGAGCGCCATACCTTGCGCGCCGCCACGCCACTGATCCCGTTTTCGGGGTCGGTCATATCGGCGGTGTAGGTCTCGTCGATTTCGCGCTGCTCGACGCGCGCGTCTTCGATGGATAACGTCTTGCGATATGCGTTGACGGCGGCGGGCATGCCGCCCACGACCTGGTATCGATGAAACAGGCTGAGCGCGGCTTGGTGCGCGGCGTAAGCATCGAGCGTGCCGGCGTGGGTACGAACAGCATCGGCCATCTGCTCCTCATCGAGCGCCCAGAGAAACTCCTCGAACGACATGGGATGCATGGTCTCTTGACGAACGCCGCTGGGAAAAGGCAACTTGCGCTTGCGCGTGGCGACACCGAGTTGGCTGCCGGTCGCGCATATGCGCCAGCCCGAACCCGAGAAAAAGCGAAGCGAGTTGAGCGCCCGTTCGCAGAGCTGCACCTCGTCAAACAGGATGAAGGCGGTTTCCTTGCGAATGGGGGTGCGTTTATAGTCTGAAATTCGCGCCACGATGGTGTCAACGTCGTCGGTGGGACAGTCGAACAGCGGAGCAATCAGTTCAAGATCGGTCTGAAAGTCGAGTTTGACAAACGCATCGCCGGCGATTCGCCTGCCG
Organism: uncultured Collinsella sp.; assembly: GCA_905207015.1. GTDB lineage: Bacteria > Actinomycetota > Coriobacteriia > Coriobacteriales > Coriobacteriaceae > Collinsella. Next base: position 9,033 of record CAJLJQ010000074.1, read on the forward strand.
ATTTCCTCGGCAGCGTACGTTTTGCCTACGCGTCGCGCACCACGGATGAGGAGGGGGCGTGAGGCGTCCTTTGTCGCCCATGATTCGATAACGGATTCGATTGATCTGCGCATGGGGCCACCTTTCCGATTTCGTGTACTTCAGATACATAGTTTAGTACGATTTCGTGTACTTAAAATACACGAAATCGTAGAAAAGCGTGTATCTGAAATACACGAAATTGCACTGCCGGAGCTTGCAGGCGGATAAACACTACTAGTATGGGACGGTTTTCACTGGTTGCTCGCCACCTTGGGCTGTGTTCGTCCCTATGCCTGCATCCGGGGCTGTGCTGATTGACGACGGCGCTCCCAGCGGGCGAGCTTGATCGTCACTAGCGCAAGCGCCCAGGCTACGAGCGAGAACGCAGCGCCCACGGCACCCACGTACGCAATGCCAATTCCGTTTACCACGGCGCCGCCCACTGCGGTGCCAAACGAGATACCGACGTTAAACGCCATGGGCTCAACCGAACTCGCGAGCACCATCGACTTGGGATGGCGGCTGCGCGCCACGTCCATAAAGTGTGTGATGCACGACACCGAGAACAGGTACATGAGCATCGCCAAGCTAAAGACAAAGACCAGCGCGAGCGGCATGGTGCCGCCCACAGCAAACAACCCGAGTAACGCCACAGCCTGCAGCACAAACGTCACGAGCAGCGCCTTCATGCCAAAGCGCGCATCAATCCATCCGCCCAGGATGTTCGAGATCAGGCAGAACGCGCCGTAGGCCATGAGCGTGGTGCTGGCTTCGACCGTGCCCATGCCCAGCACCTGCTCCAGATAGGGCGTCACATAGCCGTAAAACACATAGACCGATCCCACGCCAAACAAGAAGATGAGCATGCCGGTGATGATACTCGGTTCGCGCAGCAGACCCGCCTGTTCGCGGAAGGTGGCGGGTTCGTCGGTCTGTCCGGCGCGCGGCATAAACACCACGAGCGCGGCGCAGATCAGAACGGCAAAGGCCAGCGTGCCGTACATGGCAACGTGCCAGTCGAGCGTGTCGGCCACAAACTTGCCGATCGAAGTGACAAAGACCATTGCTACGGAAAACGCACCATATACCACCGAGATGGCAAGCGAAGTTTGCTGCGGGGACAGCAGCTCGGGGATGTACGTCACGCCCACGGCGAGCAGTGCGCCCGAGACGGATCCCAGGACAATGCGCGAGATAAACAGTACCTGGAAGTTGGGCGCCAACGCCATGACCAGATTGCCGAGCACAAAGATAATGCTGTAGCACACGAGCAGCTGGTAACGACGGAAGCGCCCCGTGCTGAGCGCAAGCACCGGCGTCGCGATAGCGTAGACCAATGCAAAAACGCTGATGAGCTGGCCCGCAGTGGCAAGCGATATGCCGAGTTCCGTCGCCAAGTCACTTTCGATGCCGATGACCACGAACTCCGAGCAGCCGAGCGAGAAGCCCAGCAGCACGAGCAGCGCCAGGCAGAGCTTGGTGCGCGCGGGGGAGAGCGCGGCGGCGGTTGACTTACTTTTAGGCGTGGTTGCGGCGGTCAAGGTTGTCACTCCAATGTCGCATGAATAAGCGGGATTCAATCCCTGCAACTCTAACAGAATGTGTCAGGTGCCTGCCCCCTTTGTCGCAGGCTGCGCTTGCCTGTATAGTCGCAATACAGGCGAAGATGGTCTCAGGTACATCGCGGGCGACAGGAGATCCCATGGGTATGCACACGACAAAGGTTGCAGTGGGCGAGGGCAAGTTTGCGCTCGAGGCCCAGCTGACGGTGACACCGCGA
>CAJLJQ010000075.1:0-10347 GCA_905207015.1 uncultured Collinsella sp.
CGCCCTGCGACCTGCCCACGCCAAACACGTGACCGGACAGCAGCGGGCCATCGGGAATCAACGTATCCTCGGACTGCTCCGGCACGCGCACCACGTGCACGTCCTGCGGATTGTCGGCATCCATATAGCCCAGGTTGACATCGATAAACTCGACGCCCGCCATAATCTTGAGCTGCTCCTTTACGCGACGACGGCCCTCGATGGCATAGTCCAGCAGCCAGCGGACGTCGTCCTTGTCCATAGCCTCATCGGGGAACAGCAGCTTGGCCAGGCCGCTAAAGGACTTGCGCACGGCAATCTCGTCGCGCTTGTTAAAGTCGCTGTTAAAGCGGAAGTAACGGTCGATATGATGCGTAAAGTCCTTGCGGCGCATCTCCTTGCAAAACTCCGACAGGCAGTCGGTGATTAAGCCGTAGTGCCCGGTCAGCAGGCTCGAGCGCATCTTGGGAATCTCCCAGCCCGGCAGGTAATAGTGGATACGGTCGAAAAAGGCCGAATCGTTGTTAAACTCCGGCGGGAACGGATCAAACAGGTGCGTGGTCTTAAGGACGTTTTGCACGGTGTCGTTGATGTTGCCCTCAAAGACCATGGAGGCATCAGCGTTAATCTGGTCGCGGCCGCGCGCGTAGCTGCCACTCGCCATATAGTCCTTCATGATCTGCACGGCGTTGGTGTCCTTAAAGCGCATGCCGGCGACCTCGTCGAACGTCACGCAATCCCAATGGCCCACCAAGCCCACGCGATCGGCGCGCATGGAGTTCATGCGGCCGAACAGGTTGGCCGTGGTGGTCTGCCCGCCCGAAAGCAAAATGGCGTAGGGCGAAACCTCTTTGTAGATGTGGCTCTTGCCGGTGCCACGGGGACCAAGCTCGCACAGATTGTAGTTGCGCTCGATCAGCGGCACCATGCGCTCGATAAAGTGCAGGCGCTCCTTCTCCGAAAGCTCGCTGGGCTCATAGCCGGCAGAGCGCAGCAGCATGTTGAGCCACTCGTCGCGCGAGAAATACTGACGCTCCTCGATCATGGCGTCCAGGTCCAGGTTGGGCATCTGGATGGGCGTGAGCGACGCCACGCTAAACGGAGAGTCCTCGGGCCCGCGCTTTTTGCGCTTGGCCTTGGAGCGGCGCGGCGCATCGTCGCCAAAGACTTCCATGCCAAACTCGTCTTCCTCTTCCATGGGACGACGATACTCGATGCTCATAATGCACCAAATACCACCCTGGAGAATCTTGGAATAGTCGCGCACGTACTCGGCCGGCATCACAAACGGCTCAATGGTCAGGTTGGCAAACGACGCCACGTAGATGTCTTTGTACTCGTCGAGCTTGGCCGTCACCTTATCGATGATGGTAAAGCGACCCAGCTCGCGAATCTTGGACTTGATGCGCTCGGACTCGTCGGGACGCACGTAGTTATCGGTGAGGATCTTGCGGATGCGCTCCAGGCCCTCTGCCACGGCATCCTCGTCATCGGTTGAGCAGTACATGCCCAGCAGGTACTCCAGCACAAAGGTGGGCACGTTGGCGCCACGCTTCATAAGGGCCGTGAGGTCCTTGCGCACGATCTTGCCGCCAAAGTGCTCGAGCAGCTTGCCGTCCAGTCCATCCATATCGTAGCCGTCGTCCTCGGGAGCCTCGGCCACGGCTTGGGCATAGCCATCGGTCGAGGTCTCGTCCTCGGCAGGCGCCACAGCCTCGACGGGCGCAGCAGCCACGGCCTCTGGGACAGGCACAGCCTCCACCGCGGGCACAGCCTCCACCGGCACATTCACATCAATCGAGGGAACTTCCCACAGATCGTCGTCGTGACTATCAAACATAGGGCACACTCCTAAAAACCAAAGTCAGCAACAGGGGCAAACGAAACAGCGATGGTGTACGTCTCGCGCCAAACGATCTTGCCCGTCTCGCGCTCACGGCAGACCAGATAGTACGGACCCTTGGCCGAGAATCCATCCGCCGCACGCAACGCAAACTTGGCATGCACAACGCGCTCCTGCGAGTTAACAGAAGTCTTGTTGGCATGCGCCTTAACCGTATCGCTCACCTCGTTGCCGCTTGCATCGGTAAACACCAGCTCGTACTCGCACGGCAAGACCTTGCCTTGGGCGGGTTCTTCCTGGATCAAGTTGACCGAGAAGAGCGAGTTGGTCACTCGACGCCCCTCACTCAGTACGCGCAGCGTCGCCGCGCGCGTATCGACAAAGTCCTTGGAACCCGAGCGCGCACGCCAAAATCCGATAACGGGCACGCAAAGCTCCTGCAGGCTCATGCCGCCGTGTACGTAGTTGTTAGTGCCGCCGGGACGCTTAAAGTGCACGTTCTCGCGCGGGGCAAACCCCTCAAAGCCGGCACCCAAACGTCCCATGTCAACATTAACAAACACCCCGCGTGCCTCGTCCGAAAGCCTAGCCACGGCCTCGTTGGGCACCACAAGATGACGCTTGCCGTGCATGACGGGAGCGTCAAGGAAGGGAAGGTCTGGCTTGCCGAGCATCTGGCACTCGTTGAGCTCCCGACGTGTGTAGATAAAGCCGTGATCCGCCGTTATAACAACACGCGCGCCCGGGGCGTCGGTGCACACGCGCCGCGCCAACGCGGTAAGTTCCTCCACGGTATCCGCGCAGGCATCGAAAACGTCATCCTGCGTAGCGGCCTTCTCGCCCGTGGCATCGATCTTGTTGTGGTAGAGATAAACGAGCTTGGAGTCTTTGAGCAGCGCCTTGCGCTCGGTTCCTGCCATGTTGAGGTATGTGCTCGAGCGCAAAGCGCGGGCCGTGGGCTCAACGTGGGTAAGCACGGCCTCGCGCTGCGGAGTCGTCGCAGTGGGCATGCCGTCAGCCAGCACAAACGAGCCATCCGCTGCAAGTTTAAGCGCTTGGTGCGGCATCAGCGCGGGCATACCCACCTCGGTAATGGAGGGAAAGACCGCCTGCATGCTAGAGACCTTGACGTTGCCGCCGCGCTCGCGCTCGAGCAGCGTCGCAACATCGCGGCCAACCTCATAGCGCAGCGCATCGCTCACGATGACGATCGTCGTTTTGGCAGAGCCCACAAAGGTGGGCAGCACGTGCCAGTAGAACTCATCCTGCCGTTCGGGACCCTCGATGTAGCCGCAATCGGCCCACTCCCCTTGCGCAGCCGATGTCCAGCAGGCATTGGCATCGGCCAAGAACCAGTTACTGTAAAGATTCTCCGCCCAGTCCACCACAGCTCGGGCAGGCTCCTCGAGCACATCGCACTCGACGGAACGCGCCCGCAGATACGCGGTGCACACATGGCGATAGGCAGCGTCCATGGCATACCAATCGGACGTGTAGGCATCCCACACCTGCTGGGGCTGCGCCAGATGGAACCCGCCCGCATGCGCCTGCCTAAACGCACACATATCGGCCACAGCGACAAGCAGGTCAAAGTAGCTCTTGACACGGCGGTACCAGCTCAGGTCGCAGCGACGCGACGCAAAAGTGCGCGCGTCCTCAACACGGTCCGCACCCTGAGCAAACGAGCTGAACAGCTGCGAGAGCACGGCCTCATTGACGCACGGGAACACATCAAGCGAGGCTAGCACATCGATCGGCAGAGCCTCAAACCGCGCAAAGAGCCCGCGAGCATCCTCCACCAAACGGCAGATCTCAAATAAATCCTCGCTCGACGCCTGAGCATCAGCAGTCTGGTCCCACGTACGCACTGCCTCAAGGCAATAGGGTCCGTAGGCGGGAGCCACATAGCTTTCGAGTCCCTTGAGCGCTCCCTCGGGAAGCGCGGTGGATGACGCCGTGATGAGCATATGGGATGCCAGCGCAAGCAGCGAATCACGCTCATACAGCGGCCCCTCAAACCCATAGCAACGTACAATGAAGGCAGAGAGGACATCGCGCACGCAGTACTTGTCCACCAACTCGGCCAGCGCTTCGGGGCCCTCGTGCAGCAGCGTGGTCATACAGCCGCGCAGCACAAACGCGGGGCGCGCGTCGCCAAGCTCTTTACCGCCAAAAATCACCGTAAGGGTGCCGAGTTCGATATCGGATGCGCCCGAGGCATGCGGAACACACGCGGCAAACTTAGCGCAACGGGTCTTGGCATCAAAGAACGTCTTGTGCTCGCGCAGGCTCTCGCGCACGGCGTCGATATTCTCGATGCCCAGCTGATCGGCCAAAAGCGAAAGATAGTCAGCCTGGAACTGATCTGCATACAGCTCAACATCGGCAAGCCAATCACCCTCAAGCCTGCCGCGCGGGCAACGGCGATACAGCAAGATATCGCTCGCAAGGTCATCGCGGTTGATGAGCTTCTTAACGGCAAACATGTGGCCCTCGCAGGCCTCAACAAAGCGCACTGGGCGCTCAAAGTCACCGTGAGCGGGCATAACGCCGTCATCGGCCCCCGCGCCGTCGAAACCCTCGGCAGCCAATCGCTCAAACTCAGGAGCAAACTCGCCGTCCGCATCGTGCCAAATCACCACACGGCGCAGCATACATGCGGGCAACGGCTGCAAAAAACGCAGCTTGAGCTGTTCTTCTACATCGATCTTGGGCATGAATATCCTTACCGTATTTGCAGTTACTTAATCTTTGCCAGCACATCCTGAAACTTGGCGTAGTTGACCTTGACGCCGTCATCCAGGTCGATCTTGATCATCTGGTCTGCCAAGTGGTGCAGTTTCTCTTCATAGACAATGGTCTCTTTGAGCTGGTCGTTGAGCTTTTTGACGCGCTTATCCAAACGCACGCGCTCGCCGCGCTCGGCACTGGCAAGGGCATCGTTGGCATAGCCGATCTGGGCACGGTAGCGCTCCTGCTGCTCATGCACATAGTCGGTGCGGATGCGAGCCAACAGGTCGGGCTGATAGCGATGCATGTAAACAAGGCACTTGAAGCCATTCTTCTTGCCACTGTCGAACAGCCAGTAGATGGGGCGCTTCTTATAGGTCTGACAGTGGTCCTTAAAGAAATCCTTTAGGAAATAGGCACGAATCACCTCGCGCGAGGTACCCTTGCCGCCGAGTGCCTCGGCAATAAAGGCCAGGTTCTGCTCAAGCGTCTCCTCGCCGTACACGGTGCGCACAAAGTCGATAAAGTAGCGCACGATGTCATCGTCAAAGTACTCGTCATCGGTAATGGGCAGCGCGTTGTCGCTATCGGGCATAAAGGTCACGTGCGCGGGATCGGGCATCTTAGCCAGATAGTCGTCGACCGTGGCGCCCTGATCGGCCAGGACCAGCCCGTCCACATCCAGCGAATAGCGGCCAAACATGCAGCCCACGGCATAGCTTATGAGCGAGGTGATCTCGTCGCGCTTGGTGCGCACGTACTTGTTGCCCTTATAGCTCTCGGGAATCTCATCGGCGGTATCGAAGATGCGCGCCACCGAGACGTACTTATCCTCAACCTCGATGGGCACCTCGCCCTCCATGTTGTAGATCTTGGCAAAGATTCGGTTGAGCTCTTCCTCATTAGCGCGAAGCCGCTCAAAGCGAGCATTAACCTCGGCCTTGCGGGCCTCGTATTTATCTTGAAGTAAAGTGGCCATGGTGGGCCGTCCTTTCATTGTTGATGATTCGTCAAGGAGGGAAATAAGCTAGAAGCGAAGGGATGTAAGGTCATCTCGGCATTACCCATCGACTCTGGAAAATTCGCTCGCTGCATCGAGCATTTGTAGGAAACGCGCCAGGGTTTCAACGAAATCGCAAGTTAAATATTGCAAGCTGCGTCAGGCGCGCAGAAGACACGCTCAATGTCATTTCTCAACTCGTTACTCATAGCCAGTCCATCACCCAACGCGGGCTGAAGCCCATCAGCAGATACTAGGCCCAGCCTTTATCAACTTCATCCATTTACATAATGTCGAATTCTTAATCAGAATTCTTGCCGTAAGTCTTCTAACATCAGTCGCCGGATCGTTCCCTCGTTTACCTGCAACATCTTCGATTGCGAACCATATATCGCCTTTTGCCTTAAACGCGCAGAATCTACCGTGAGCAAATCCATTTCTTAAGTGATAAAACAAGCTGAGCGTTTGATTACTTTTAGCGTCATAAAAGACCGCAGACTCAAAGGGCTTTGACACAATGTCACCGCAATCAAACAAATCAGCGCTCCGCAAAGCCTGTTCCATATCGCCAATGGTTGCAGCGGACCAATATAAAGATTTGTTTGAGCTTGCTGCCTTAAGTTTTTTATTCAAATATTGGGGTTTTCTCCAGGGAGTATCCCACCCGTATTCAGATACCGGGATGCTTCTGCTAGACAGCCCCGGAGCTGGGGTTTCGACAACGAAGAACCTAAGAAGCGGGGCAAGCACAGGGCCCAGTGACTTCTGAGATAGACCGCATTTAACCCATGCAGGATTAGATTCAACAAACACAACCTTATTTGCTGATACTGTTTCGAACATGAATCTCACCTAAACCAAGGGGTTGCGTTTGAAATCCCAGGAGGTTTCAAACGAGTCCCAGTCAAGTTCGGATGCATGGAGTGATTCCTGAACCAATTTCAAAACTTCCTCATTAGAAGAATCTATCCCGTGGACAGGGATGCGTTTAAGGTCTCCAACTTCATTATTAAAAGTCTGGCTCAACGCCAGCTTAATATATTGCGCTGTAGAGCTATTAAGCAGGCCAAGAATGAATAGCCTGTCTTCCTGCTTAACCGGAACAATGTAATAGCCCGCTCCGCCACAAATAGAATTGTCCGAACAATTTCGAACACTAATCGGACCACTTGTAAGCGCTGACCAGGTTAACACGCCGTTTTTATGGTAAAAACGTTCATTTTGGACACGGGCTTTTGCTTTTCCATTTTTGTCCCTATTAGTCTTAATCTCATGCCCATCATCCAGCCAATTAACAACATCTATCTGATTTCCTGACCACTTTCTGTAGTCGCCCCCATCAAGCATAAAGTGCCACTTCGCTCGAGATGGATCTCCCGTAACGCCTAGGACGTCCCGATTCGAACACTCGAACCAGCATCGAACGAAAAGATCGGTATCGCCGCACTTTAGCCCCTGCGCTAGTGAGCTGATCACAGACAATGGCGTTCCTTCCTTGAACGAAAGACGCGCCCCTTGTCCAAGCCAGTAGGCTATGGGAGTGCCGGGGATCTTCTTGAAGGTTTCGGCGTCGCGGCGGGAGAACCAGCCGCAGTCGGGGTTTTGGATGGCCTCCAGCGCCTTGGGAGCCTGAACCGTGGGACCAGTAAAATCGGCAAGACGAACGTATCCGCCCTTATAGCCATCGATATGCGAATTGTGATAGGTAAATGTGCAGATAGGCACGGTTGCCCCTGCAAAGCCAGAATACTCGAGCTGAATGAGCGTGGTTAGGGTCTTGTCATCGATAAGCCTATTTCGAAGCTTCTCGTAGCTACCGATGAACATCCAAACGAACGGAGTCATCATTCCAACTTCGCCGTGCTCGTTGGCAAAGTCCATAATGCGCACGATGAACGAAGAGAACAGGTCGCTCTTCACGTCAGAGTAGTTCTTCTTGACCCATTTGCTCATGAAGGGGTTAAAGCTGCTGCTGCCCATATACGGAGGATTAGCCACGGTGCAGGTAAAACGACGGGACAGCTTCTCGCAGATGGCGGCGGCGCCTTCGAGCTTAGTTTTGGTCGCAGAGGCAAAAAGGTCGTCGGAACAGCTCGCGGCGGCAGCTTTGAGCTCGTCAATCTCGGCCTCTGAAGGATTGAGCAGCGAGCCAATCTCGCCCAAATGACTCAACTCCTCGGCGAGCTTCTTGTTACCCGGCAGCTCGTCCTCCCCCAGCGGAATGCTCGAGAGCACGGTAACGTCGGCGCCAACGCCACGCCTAAAGAAGCGACGATCGTGCTCGCGGGCGCACATGGCAAGCGCCAGCTCCGCGATCTGCGCCGCGCGGGGATCGATTTCCATGCCCGCAAGGTTTTTAGTAAGAATAAGCTCGGGAATTTCGCGCTCACGATAGCCGCGCTCCTCGTACATATGGAAGAGCAATTCGAACGCATAGACCAGGATATGGCCCGAGCCGCATGCGGGGTCACAGAGAGTTATCTCCTCGGGGCTCGAGATGCGTATGAAGTCCTCGTGCTCAGCATCGGGCTCGATGTAATAATCCATGCACTCGCGCAGCGAACTCCCCGGGTTATTGAGCATCCACAGACGGCCGAGCGAGTTCTCGACCATATAGCGCACAATCCACTCAGGGGTGAAGAGCTGCGTGGCGGGCGCGATGTCCGCCGCCGCTGCCTTGCGCTTTGACTTGAAGAACTCGTCTTTTACGTCAGCGTTGTAGTACTGATACATCCAGCCCAGAACGGTCACGCCCTCGCGCCAGCGCTCGTCAGTGATAACGGCGTTGAGCTTGCCCACTACGCCGTCGGCCATCATGAGGCCCTGGGGCAACAGCAGCTCCATGGCACCGCCCACGCGTTCAAAGACGCCTGGCAGGCAATCGGCAAGTTCCTCGCACTGAGCCACAAAAAGATAGCGCCACAGCGGTTCATCCAAGCCCGCCATCTTGAGCTCGGCTATGCGATCGGTATCGGCCGTCGCCATCTCCACGTCCAGTGCGTTCTCCACGGCCTCGCTGCCATGGCTGCCGTCCGCGCGGCTCAGCATGCGCATACGGCCGGGAAGCCATCCGCGTGCGTCCATGAAGCGAATGGCCACGATGCGGTTGAACCAGGTGTAGGCCGCACGGTCGCGCAGGGCGTCGTGCCCCTCTGCGGCCTGTAGGCGCAGCAGCTCGTCGCGCTGCTCAACTTCGAGCGGACTCAGAGGCTGGCCGTTGACGGTCTCGGACCCAGCGGGCGCGAGCGTAGGCTCAGTGATGCCGTAGCGCACCATCTGCGCCTCCACGCCGTTAATAAGTTCCACGCGGGCCCACGTGCAGAAGTTCTTGAGAGCGGAATCGTTCATGGTTCCCGTACCTTTCAAAACGCCATAAGCCACCGGCGCATGCTTGGGCGCCGGCGGCTGAGCGGGTTAGTTAATGCGGATCTCGTCGTTTGATGCAAGCGCCTGCATAAGGCGGGCGCGCAGGTCGTCCACGTAGCGATCCACGTCCTCTGCGGTTGTGAGGCGGCTCGGCTTGGCCAGGTCGGCGCGACGCACGGTCTTGACCTTGCGCTGGGGCTTGGGCACGGGCACGGGAACGGAACCGTGACTTGGCGTAGCGGTGCCCTTGTTGGTGATCTTTTTGACCACTTCACCCGTGCTGGTGACCTCGGTGGAACGGCGCTCGTTTTCCATACGCTCGCGTGCGGCGTCCACGGCGTCGTATATCTTGTTGGCCGCCGTGATGGTCCAGCTTTCCCAGTTTGCCGCGAGGGCGTTAAGCTCGTTGAGGCTCTGGACGCCGTGGGTGCGGTTCTTGAACGACTCATACTTGGTGCCGGCGTCTGCTATGGCATCCTTGGCCTGCTTGACAAAACCATCTTGGCTCTCGGCCTGCTTCTGCAGGTCCTGCAGGTCGTTCTCGATGCGATGCAAGAACTCGTTGCGGCGCATGCCCAGGAGCTTTTTAATGTATTCCTCGACGGGGGCCATCAGCGGTTGCAGGTCTTTAATGCGGCTGTAGGGCTTGGGATCTTTGAGGATCTCGCACACCTTTGCCACATTCTCCACCGCGCCGGGAATGTCGTCGGAGGCATACTCAATGCCCTCCGTGCGACTCAAGAATTCCTTGGCGTGATCAAACGTTGCGCGCTGGTTGGAATCGAAAAACTCAGCCACCCTGTCATAGTCTTCCTTGGCGTCGAACAGGCGGTCCTCGTGCTTGGTGAACGTGGTCAAGAACGCCTCGGCCTCGTTCTGATCCTTAAGGACGTCGGCCACCTCCGAGCGCATCTTCTCGCACTCAGCCTCGCCGGGATACGGGTAGGCCGGTTTGATGCCCGTGTAGTAGTCGCGCGCCATAGCAAGGCACGTCTCGCGCAACCCCTCAAGATGCTCCTTGAGCTCGGCCACAAGCTTATCCTCGTTGGAGGGTACGGTCTTGAGGTCAAATAGGTCGCGCATAAGCTCGCCCGTGGCGCGCAGCAAACGGTCGCTCATGCGCACGCGAAGGCGCACTTGGGCCTTATCGGCATCCTTGCGCAGGAGTGCCACCATGCGGCTGTCGTTAGCTTGGACCGTCTGGCCGCCAAACAGCACCTGCGCGCGCTGCTCCACCACAACGCCCGGAAACGCGTCCCTATGCTCCGATATGAACGCCACATCGCGGGAACGGGGATTGGAGGAAACCTCGCGCTGGGCCTGCGCGCCGCCGCTCGAATCCAAAATGCGCTGGCGCACCACGGCATACGGAAGGCCGGTGAGCGCCGAGAGGCGCATAAGCACGCTGCGATCCTCGGCGACCTCGGGA
>CAJLJQ010000076.1:0-10149 GCA_905207015.1 uncultured Collinsella sp.
GGGGAAGGCGTATCTGATCTCGAAGCTCATTTATACCAGCGGGTGTAAATACCTGGGCTTTCTCATGGGAAAACGGTACCGGAGGCTGCCCCGTCCGGTGGTTTTGTGGTGCACCATGAATAAGGCCTACTGGGGGAAATAGGGCGGGATCCAATTTGGTATTGTAACTCTTCCCGCACAGTGGTATGATGTTTAGCAGACCAGAAAACAAAAGAGAGGTAAGAAAAATGGGAAAGATTAAAGTAACTCCGTGCCAGGTGGAAGGAAAGACCATTGAGGGGCTTTTCGTGATCGAGCCCACGGTATTTAAGGATGAGCGCGGATATTTTATGGAAACATACAACCAGAACGATTTTAAGGAAGCCGGCCTTGATATGGTATTCGTCCAGGACAACCAGTCCATGTCCGTAAAGGGCGTGCTCCGGGGCCTCCATTTCCAGAAGCAGTTCCCCCAGGGCAAGCTGGTGCGCGCGGTCCGCGGCACAGTATTTGACGTGGCGGTGGATCTGAGGACCAGCTCCGAGACGTATGGAAAGTGGTTCGGCGTGGAGCTGTCTGCGGAAAATAAAAAGCAGTTTTATATTCCGGAAGGCTTTGCCCACGGCTTTTTAGTGCTGTCTGATGAAGCCGAATTCGCCTACAAATGCACCGATTTCTATCATCCCGGCGATGAGGGCGGCCTTTTATGGAGCGACGAGACCATCGGCGTACAGTGGCCCATCGAGGAGGGAATGGAGCTGATCATTTCTGAGAAGGATAAAAAGTGGGGCGGCTTCAACGATACGTTCAAGTTTGAGAGATAATGAGGTTTAAAACAGCGTGAATTATGTAATTTCTCTTTTAAAGGAGATCATAACCAGGCGCCGTCTGATCTGGGACCTTTCAAAAGCCGATTTTAAAAAGCGGTTTGTGGGGTCCTATTTCGGCGTGGTATGGATGTTTGTGCAGCCGGTGGTGACCGTGCTGATCTACTGGCTGATCTTTGGCCCCATCGGCTTTAAGAGTGCGCCTCCGGTGCCCAACGCCTCCTATGTACAGTGGCTGGTCCCCGGTATCGCGCCCTGGTTTTTCTTTGCAGAGGCCTTAAACTGCGGCACCGGCTGTCTCCAGGAATACAATTACCTGGTGAAGAAGGTCGTGTTTAGGGTGGAGATCCTTCCTATTATAAAGCTGATCTCCTGTCTGTTCGTTCATGGATTTTTTGTGGCCATCATGTTTGTGGTATTCCTCATCAGCGGGAAGGCGCCGCAGATCTCCTGGCTGCAGGTCCTTTATTATGCCTTTGCGGCCTCCATGTTCGCACTGGCGCTGACGTATTTTACCAGCGCCATCCAGGTATTCTTTAAGGACATGGCCCAGATCGTCAGCATCTGCCTTCAGTTCGGTATGTGGCTGACGCCCATTATGTACAGCGAGCAGCTTTTCCTGGAAAAGGGACTGACCATGGCTCCCACGATCCTGAAGCTGAACCCGTTCTATTATATTGCGGCCGGGTATCGTGACAGTATGCTCACCGGAGACTGGTTTTATATGCGTCCCACCCTTACAGTCTATTTCTGGGGCGTGACTATTGTCATGATGCTTGTGGGGCTGAAGGTATTTAAAAAGCTGCGTCCGCATTTTTCGGATGTATTATAGGAGGATGGAATGTCCCAGAATGCGATCGAAGTAAAAGATGTAACAAAAATATACCGTTTGTACGACCGTCCCATCGACCGGTTAAAGGAATCCCTAAGCCTGACCCATAAGAGCCTCCATAAGGACTTCTACGCCTTAAACGGCCTTTCCTTTACAGTGGAGAAGGGCCAGACCGTGGGGATCATCGGCACCAATGGCTCGGGAAAATCGACCTTGCTCAAGATCATCGCTGGCGTGCTTGAGCCCAGCGAGGGCAGCGTTAAGGTCCATGGCAACATCGCACCGCTGATTGAGCTCGGCGCCGGCTTTGATCCTGAGCTGACGGCCCGCGAGAACATCTATCTGAACGGCGCCCTGCTCGGCTATACCAAGGAGTTCATCGACGCCAACTTTGACGGCATTATTGAGTTCGCTGAGCTTCAGAACTTTGTCGACATGCCGCTTAAGAATTTCTCCTCGGGCATGGTTGCGCGCATTGCCTTTGCAATCGCAACGATCACTGAGCCTGACATCCTGATCGTTGACGAGACACTTTCCGTCGGTGATGTGTTCTTCCAGCAGAAGTGCGAGGCCCGTATCCAGCACTTTATCCAGAGCGGCGACGTGACGGTTCTGTTTGTTTCGCACTCCATGGAGCAGGTTGAGCGCATCTGCCAGCGTGCCGTTTGGATTGAGAAGGGTGACCTTCGCATGGACGGCCCGGTCGATAAGGTCTGCAAGGCGTACCGTGAGCAGTTCAACTAGGTTATAATTACTTGCGCCTGACAGGCTTGCGCTTGCTTGGGCGTGCTGTTATTTGCTCCATTAGCTCAGTTGGATAGAGCAGGGGACTTCTAATCCCAAGGTCGACGGTTCGAATCCGCCATGGAGCACCATCGTTTATTAAGCCCGGGCCGCTTGGTGGTCTGGGCTTTTTTCACATGCAGGTGTTCTTTATTCTTGCCGGGTATACGTTTAGGCCGAAGCCGTGGCGCGAGCTGCTGTTGTGCTGCTGATGTGGATTGGCTATACGGCGCGCCAAGGGGGGCTCGAGCCGAGCGTGAGCAAGCCTCTGCTGTTTATTGGAGCCGGTGTCGCTTGGCTTGTCCTTGGCGCGCTGAGTGGGCTTGAGCTTTCGAGCCGCCGCGTGGATGGGTTTGTGGTTGCGACAGTTGCCGCTCTTGCCGGCAGCTATTGCGTGTGCTGGGTTTCCATGGCAGTGGGGAGGACCAAGTTGGTCCTCCCCACTGCCATTATGCCTTCAGACACTCGGGCAAGACGCTCGCAACTGCATCCATCGCCTGCGGCTTTAGGTACTGCTCGTTGAGCCGTGCCTTTCTGTAGACGTAGCGAGTGTCTGCAGAGTACTTGATCAATACGTCGGTGAAGAACCGCTCCCAGCTCAGGTAGTCGCGGCTTTCGATATAGCTCGAAGGATCCTTGAGAATTTTTGGAATGTCGTTACTGGGAATGAGGTCAGATTGCAGAAGTGTCCACTCAAATGATTCCGGGAGGAACAAGCGAACGTTCTTGTAAACGCGCTGTCCGATCACCTTTTCGATGTAGGGACCAAATGCTGCGCCGTCTCCAATGGCAAGAACGTTTTGCTCGGGGCATTCGTGAATTGTCCGCTTTAGATTTGCTACGCCGGTGGCGGTATAGCAGGGGATCCCGAGCCGGTTGCAAAGAGCGTCGTAGAATTGATAGCCAGATTTGCTATCCTCGACAACTACGGCGTCGGGTACCTCGAATCCAACATTTAGATCCTGATACAGCATACTTGCTGTGTGGTCATATAGCGGTTTGGTCACCGAGTAGAAGCGCCTGTCGCTCTTGCGGCCATTGATTGTTTTACTTGTCGTGTTGACTAACTTCAGGATCTCATCAACGCTGTAGGGGAGCTCGTTGGCATCGCGACGAGATATCAGAACAAAATAGTTGGACGAGCCGTTTACGGCTTTGGCGAAGTCCTCTGAGTAGATAAACTCGTTGCCCTCATCTAGAAAGACGATTGAATCTTCGATGATCGACAGCTCGCGCTCCCAGCGTCTGCCGGAAAGCGTTTCGCAAGGTACGTCGCAGCTGAGTGCAACGCCGCTTTCCGGTCCTCGGTCGTTGTAGTCGCGAATCATCGAGATGAGCGTCGTTTTGCCCGTGCCGCTGTTGCCGCGTATAAAGGAAATATTGCGCTTAAACGTGAGTGTGTATTTGACCTTTGCACGCTCTACGACAACGGTATGCGTTCCCTTCATTACTCATCAACATCCAAAAAGTCATTCGTGGCGCCGACAAACTCCTGCATGTTTCTAACGATGCGGCCATCGTTATTGATGCGAATCTCAAAGCTCTTCCAGGGGAATTTCATGATGTGGTATAAGGTCACCAGCACATCCTGCTCTTTGCCGATCTTGAGTAGCCAGCGGGCACAGTTGTCTCCGCAGGTGGATGCGTTGAACACCATATTTGGGAGATTGCGCACCAGCAGCAGCGTCTTAACGCCGCCGGACAGTTCGAGTGGAGTGATTGAGCCCAGCTGCTTGCTTACGATGTTGTGGGGACCGATGAGCTCTGATCCGTCCACGCTTTTAATAATCTGTGCGGCCATAGGGTCTTCGAACCATGAGTCCAAGTATGAGTTCCTAAAATAGGTTTCGGTATCGTAGATGGAACCGGGGTAATCCCCCAGGTGAATGCTCAGCATGTGGGTCTCCAGACGTAGTGTGACTGCAACGATTATATGCCAGTAACAAAATGCCGGCAGCAGCGAGGTGCTGCCGGCGCTGGAGTTTTGTTCGTGTGAATCGGTGCTAATGTATTGATCCGCGAGGCTTACTTTTCGAGATGCTCTTTCAGCAGCTCCAACGCGTGGGCGTAGCCCTTCAGGCCCTCGCCGGTGATGGTGGCAAAGCAGGCTAGGCGTGCATAGCTCACCTGACGGAAGTCCTCGCGGGTCTCGACAGCGCTGATGTGGACCTCCACAGCCGGGATGGCGACGGCCTTGAGGGCGTCAAGGATTGCCACGCTGGTGTGCGTGTAGGCTGCCGGGTTGATGACGATGCCGTCTACCTTGCCGTAGGCCTCCTGGATCTTGTCGACGATGCTGCCCTCGTGGTTGGACTGGAAGACCTCGACCTCGTCGAAGCCCTGCGCGGCACCTGCCTCCTGGCAGATCTGGACCAGGCGGTCGTAGTTGTCACTGCCATAGATGCCCGGCTCGCGAATGCCGAGCATGTTGAGGTTGGGGCCGTTGATGACGAGTGCTTTCATGGTTGCTTCCTTTGCGGTTGGAAAACCACCACAAAGGTGCCTGTCCCCTTTGTGGTGGTTTTGGTTAGAGAGCGGATGGGAGGGTGTCGAGGAGGGCTTGGGCGGTGTTGGCGGCGCAATCGCGTGAGTCGATGATGTAGTCGGCCCAGGCGCGGTAGCGTGGCATGCGCTGCTTGGCCAGCTTGTCGATGCCATCGCGGGCGGTGATGGGGCGACCCTTGTGGGCGAGTTCGTCGAGCTTACGGTTGAGCATCGCGATCTGGCTGTTCTGGTGCAGCAGCGGGTAGTTCTCGTCGCGTGTGACCACGCCGCCGCCGGTGGAGAGCACCAGGCCGCTGCGCTTGGAGATGTCGGCCAGCGCAGCCGTCTCCTGTTCGCGGAAGGCCGCCTCGCCGCGCTCGACGATAAAGTCGGCACAGGGCATGCCCAGACGCTCCTCGAGCGCGCGATCCAAGTCGATGTGCTCGCGACCCGTGAGCTGGGCGATCTGCTCGCCCACGCGGGTCTTGCCCGAGCCCGGCATGCCAATCAGCGCGATGTTCTGCTCGCGGCGGGACAGACGCTCCGTTACGTCCAAGATACGCTTGCGCGGGGTAGCTTGGCCGGTGTAACGCTCTACAGCCTGTGCCGCCTGGGCAACAAGCATGAGCAGGCCGCCGATGCAGGGGATGCCGCGGCGCTCGGCCTCGAGCATCAGACCCGTGCGGGCGGGGTTGTAGACAATGTCGATGACGCCCTCGAGCGCATCGAGGCCTTCGAGCGTGCAGGGAGCGTCGGGGCAGTGGGGGAACATACCGGCGGGCGTGCAGTTGACGAGCAGCGTTGCATCGGACTGCTGAGCGATGTTGCTGTAATTGACCTCGCTCGTGCGACCCACGGGTACGACGATGGCACCCAGATCTCCGAGCACCATACTGGCCGTAGTACCCGCGCCACCGGTGGCACCGAGCACGAGGGCCTTCTTGCCGGCAACCTCTACGCCCAACTCCTCAACTAGGCACTGAAAACCGAAATAGTCAGTGTTGTCACCGCGCAGGCGGCCGTCGGGCAAGCGTGTGATGGTGTTAACGTTGCCCATGCGCTCGGCCAGCGGGCTCAGCTCGTCCAGGTATTCCATGACGGCGCGTTTGTAGGGGATGGTCACGTTGGTGCCTTCCCATTCGTTACCCGTCATAAAAGCCTCAAGATCTTCGGGCTCGCGCTCAAATCGCACGTACTCAAGCCCAGCGAGCTCTTTGTAGATGGTCGGGGTGTAGCTGTGGCCCAGCACACGGCCCAGCACGCCGTAGGGACGGGTTGCGGCGGTATCGGTCATCTAGAGCACCTCCGTGTAGCTGCCAAAGTAGGTGAAGCTCTCGCACACGTCATCGATGGAGTCGAGCAAGTCGTCGAGGGCCTTGCTACCAAAGGGGCAGTCCAGGTCAAAGTAGAACATAAACTCAAAGTCATGCCCGGGGATGGGACGGCTCTCGAGCTTGATGAGGTTGATATTGAGCGCGTAGAAACGCTCGAGTACGCGATAGAGCGCGCCCGGCTCGTTGGCCGTGGTAATCATAAGCGAGGTGCGGTTGGCACCGGGGTAGACGCGTGGCTCGCGGCTGATGACGACAAAGCGCGTGTAGTTGTTGTCCGAGTCCTGGATGTTGGGCTCCAGCACCTCCAGACCATAGAGTGCCGCGCAGCTGCGCGATGCGATGGCGGCAACATCGGTGCGCTCGGAGCTGGCGACCATCTCGGCCGACATGGCGGTGTTGGGGTACTTGGTGGCGTGCAGGCCGTGCGCCTCGATAAAGCTAGCGCACTGCGCGATGGCCTGACCGTGGCTGTAGACCTCGCGTATGCCCGCGAGCTTGGTGCCGGGCTTGACGAGCAAGTTGTGGTCGATCTTGAGGCGCAGCGAGCGCACGATATGGAAGTCGAACTGGGCGAGCAGGTCGTAGACGGCGTTGACCGAGCCGGCGGTGGAGTTCTCGATGGGCAGCACGCCAAACTCGCAGAAGCCGTCGCGCACGGCGCGCATGACGCCTTCGAAGGTCTCGAAAAACGCGATGTCGGGCACGTCGAAGAGCTTGCACGCGGCTATCTGGCTATAGGCACCTTCCACACCCTGGCAGGCAACGGTGGCCGTTTGAGGGAAGGGCGTGTCGAAGGCTGCAGCCGTGGCGTGGGCCTTTTGCGAGACGGTGATGCCCTTGAGTTCGTTGATGTAGCGCTGCTGCTCGGCCTTGCTCATGCTCATGAGGAGACGGAACAGGGTGATGGTCTGCGCCTCGTAGCGCTCGGGCGCGCGGCTGGCGAGGTTGTTGAGTTTGGAGCGCTCACGGGCGGGGTCGAAGACGGCCTTGCCCATCTCGATTTTTGACTTGGCGACCTCGGTGGCAATGTCCATGCGCTCGACAAAGCTGTTGAGGAGCGTGGTGTCGATGCCATCGATGGCCTGGCGGATGTCAGCAAGGTCCATGGAGACCCCTTTCACGTGTCGGGGGATGTTGAGGGGTGGGTAGTTAGCGCTGGGCGGCGTCTTCGAGGAGGGCGTCCCAGATGGCGAGGGCGGCTGCTGCTTCGGCTACGGGGACGGCTCGGGGGACGATGCAGGGATCGTGGCGGCCGTGGACCGAGAGCTCGGCATTTTCCATAGCGTCCATGTCCACCGTCTGCTGCTCGCGGCCAATCGAGGGCGTCGGCTTTACGGCCATGCGCCACATGACGGGCGCGCCGGTCGAAATACCGCCCAGGATGCCGCCGGCGTTGTTGGACTCGACCTCGATCTCGCCGGTCTCGGCATCGATGCGATACGGATCATTGTTCTCGCTGCCGCGCATGGCGGCCACGGCAAAGCCCATGCCAAACTCCACGCCCTTTACGGCGGGAATGCCAAACGCGATCTGCGCGATGCGGTTCTCGATGCCGTCGAACATGGGGTCGCCGATGCCCGCGGGAAGCCCGTAAATGCCGCACTCCACGATGCCGCCGATGCTGTCGAGTTCGTCGCGCGCGGCTAGGATTTCCTCGCGCATGCGGCCGGCTGCGGCGGCGTCAATGCACGGCAGATCGTTCGTAAGGATCGCCTTGCGGTCGGCCTCGCGATAGACTATGTCGTCCATCGGCAGGTCTGAGATGCCGCCGATCTGCGCCACATGCGCCATCACGTTAATGCCGCGGGCCTCGAGTGCCTGCAGCGCAATGCCGCCGGCGATGCACAGGGGTGCCGTTAGGCGGCCGGAGAAATGCCCGCCACCGGCGACATCGTGCATGTTGTGATACTTCATGCGCGCAGGGAAGTCCGCATGTCCCGGACGGGGCTTGCGGCGCAGCTCGGAGTAATCCTTGGAGCGCGTGTTGGTGTTCTCGATAATCGCGGCAATGGGCGCGCCGGTGGTGTGCCCATCGACCACGCCGGCGATGATTTGGGCGGCGTCGGCCTCGCGGCGCTTGGTCGCGGCCTCGTCGCGACCGGGGGCGCGACGGTTCAAAAAGGCCTGCAGCGCTTCTTGGTCAACGGCGATGCCGGCGGGGACGCCATCGAGCGAGCAGCCGATGGCGGGGGAGTGCGACTGGCCGAAGATGCTTACGTGCAAGACGTTGCCAAAGGTCGAGGACATGCTATTCCTCCTCGAGTGTGACCTTGCCGCCCAGCAGGCGGTAGTGGTCGAAGAAATCGGGATAGGACTTGTTGACGGCCTCGGCGCCGTGGATCACGACCTCGCCGGCGGCGCGGCTCGCGGCGATAGCGGCCATCATGGCGATGCGGTGGTCGTTGTGCGAATCGACCTCGCCGCCGGTGAAGGCATCGACACCCTTGATGATGAGGTCATCGCCGGCAATGCGCACCTGCGCGCCCAGCGCGGTGAGCTCGCGGGTGGTGGTGACCAGGCGGTCGGATTCCTTGATGCGCAGACGGGCGCAATCGCGGATAAAGGTGCGGCCCTGTGCCAGTGAGGCCACGGCCGAGATGACGGGCACCAGGTCCGGAATGTCGTGGGCACTCATCTCAAAGCCGGCGAGCTTGTCGGACTGCACGGTGGCGGCGTTGGTGGAGCGCACGATGCGGGCGCCAAAGCGCGAAAGCGCGGCAAGCACGTTACGGTCGCCCTGTGCGGAGCTTAGCGACACGCCCTCGACGGTGATTGGGTCGGTGCCGATGGCACCGGCGCACAGCCAAAAGGCGGCGTTGGACCAGTCGCCCTCGACGGCTACGCTGCCGGGCGTGCGGTACGAGCCGCTGCTCACGCGGAAGTTCGTGACCTCGGGCTGGCCGTCCTTGGCCGGAATACGCTCGACGTTGACCTCGACGCCAAAGGCCTTCATGGCCTGGATCGTCAGGTTGATGTAGGGACGGCTCTCAATGAGGCCGGTTACCTGCACGCAGGAGGGCTGGGCCAGCAGCGGGGCTGCCAGCAGAAGGCCGGAGATATACTGCGAGCTCACGTTGCCCGGAAGCACAAAGGTGCCCGGGCGCATGCGGCCGCTCGTCTTGAGCGGAAAACCGCCCAGACCCTGTAGGTCGCAGCCGGCGGCGATGATCTCGTCCGAGAGCGGGGAGAGCGGGCGGGCGCCCAGGCGGCCCTGGCCTACGAAGGTGGCATCCGCACCCAGCGCGCAGGCGACAGGCAGCATAAAGCGCAGCGTGGAGCCACTTTCACCGCAGTCAAGCGTGCCGCCGGCAAGGGCCTTGAGCAGGCCAAACTCAACACTCTTCATGGTGGGGTGGACCTGGAAGCCGTCCTCGACGGTCTCGATGCGAGCACCCAGTGCCGTAAGGCAGCGCACCGTGGCCTCGATGTCGGCGCAGGTGGTGTTGCAGGTGACGTGCGTCTCGCCGTTGGCAAGCGCAGCGCAGATGATGAGGCGATGCGCCATCGACTTGGACGCGATGGCGGGAACGGTGCCCTTGAGTGGGGACGGGGTGATGCGGGCTAGCATGCGGATGCGTCTCCCTTCTGGCCGAGGCCCTCGGCAATGAGTTCGTGGAAAGTGGAAAGCGGTGTGCGGTCGATGCTGCAGCGGCCAATGCCGTGCGGAATCACCAGGTCGATGGTGTCGCCCGCGCGCTTCTTGTCGTGGAGTGCCTCGGCAAAGACGGTATCGGCATCTAGGTCACAGCGGGTCGTGAGGCCATGACGGGCGCAGAGTTCCTCAATACGACCGGGCAGTGCGGCATCGCAGACGCCGTGCAGGGCCGCGGCACGCGTGATGATGTCCATGCCGATCGACACGCAGTTGCCGTGTCCGAGTTCAAAGTGCTCGCAGGCCTCGACGGCGTGT
>CAJLJQ010000077.1:0-10047 GCA_905207015.1 uncultured Collinsella sp.
CGGCCGCGCCGCCGAAGGCCAGGCGCAAGGTTTTCGCTCGGTCAGGTCCTGAGCTCGCACGAAGAGCACATTAAGTGCTCTTCGGCTCGTGCGGAATCTACGAAAACCTTGCGCCTGGCCTTCGGCGGCGCGGCCTGCGGTGACTTTGGGGCAGCCCGGTTTCCCGTTGGCCGGCGCCCCCACTCATAAGCCTTAAGTCGGTGGGCTGATATGTTGCGTCCCTGATGGCTACAAGGTTGAAAGGAAGGTGGACAGGCGGCGGAGGCCTTCGTCCAGGTCTTTATCGGAAACGCAATAGCTGAGGCGGACGTGGCCTTCGGTGCCGAAGCAGTCGCCCGGGACTAGGGCTACGTTTGCCTCTTTGATGGCTTTGATGCAGAAGTCTTCGCTTGTTAGGCCGAATTGTTTGATGCTGGGGAAGGCGTAGAAGGCACCTGCCGGTTCCACTACGTCGAGGCCCATGGCCTCTAAGGCTGCGAGTACACGTTTGCGACGAGCTCGGTAGACTTCGAGCATGGGGGTGGGGTCGACGGTCAGGGCTCGGGCTGCGGCGTCCATTTCGAAGGAGACAGCACTCGATACTAAGTATTGGTGAGCCTTTGCGATCTCGGCGATGGCGGGGGCTGCGGCCGCGAGCCAGCCCAGGCGCCAACCGGTCATGGCCCAGGGCTTGGAGAAGCTCTCGATGACGACCGTCTGCTCACGCAGCTCCGGGTGGCGCTGGGCAAAGCGCTCGTAGCCATCCACATAAACCAGGCGGTTGTATACGTCGTCGCAGACCACGTAGATGCCCGCCTGTTCTGCCACGTGCGCCACGGCGTCGAGCGATGCCGCGTTGAGAATGCAGCCCGTGGGATTGTTGGGCGAGCAGATAACGACGGCCTTGGTCGCCGGGGTCACACAGGCGCGAAGCGCATCCTCGTCAATCTGAAATTGCGCAGGCTCCGTATCCAAAAAGACCGCTTTGGCGTGATTGGCCACGACGATGCTCTCGTAAAGGCCAAAGGCCGGCGTGGGGATAATGACCTCGTCGCCGGGGTTGAGCATAGCCATGAATGTTGCCGACAGGGCCTCGGTCGCGCCGTCGGTCAGGATGACCTCGTCGGCCGAAAACATAAGGCCCGCGTCCCCCATGTAGGCAGATAACGCCTCGCGCAGGGCGGGGCGACCGTTATTGGGCGGATAGTGCGTGTCACCGCGGTCCAGTGCGGCGGTCACCTCGGCACTAATCACATCGGGCGTGGGAAAATCGGGCTCGCCAAGCGCAAGCGCGATGCATCCCGGGTGCTGAGCGGCGAGTGCGTTAATCCGACGGATGCCGGAGGGCTTGAGCGTGGCAAGCGAGGTATTCATGGGCAGACGCATGGCGTTCCTTTCGTAAGGGTTGCACTAGGATAGCGCGCCCAGCGCCTCCAGACGGTGTAACCTAAACGGAAACGAGCCGGAAAGGAGATGGCATGGAGACGACCGCGCGCGGCGATGTACCAAAAACGCTGCAAACCATTGCGTATATCAGCATTCCCAATAGCGCCGATCTTGAGTTTTTGCTTTGGGACCTGCAGGATGCCATCGCCGCCTATGCACAGCTTTCCGGCACTACACTCCCCCTCCCAGTCGACTTGAAGGCAAATGACGCCGGCAGCGTTGCCGATGGCATCGTGCTGGCCATTGAAGATATGGCTGACGATGAGACGTTGACAGCCATCGAGCAGGCGCTTGAGCGCTTTGGCAGTACGGGAACGCGTGTCTACGCCGTGATTAGAGCCGCACAACAGGGCGCTGAGCAGGCGCGTGGGACCGCCGTTCGCTTGCACAAGGCATGCGAGCGCCATGACCAATTGTGGTGTGGCGGCGTTGCCATCTGCGCCGGCAGCGGCATCGCAGCGCTTCGCCATTCCCCACGCATGGGCCTCTTACGCCGATCATTTTCGGAAGCGATGGATAAGCTTGTGGGCGCTGTGCGCATGGGCTGCTCCGTCGAGCATGCACAGCGACTTGGCGGCGGCAATGCCGCCAACGTCGACGCCGACGGCATGGTTTGCGCCGAGCCAGCCGTGCCCGCGCCGGTCTGGCGAGGCGTTCTGAAACACCTCGGCGCCCACACTCAATCAATAATCTAAATTAATGAGCTGCCCAGTCAACGGCTTCACTCCAACGCTCGACAAGCCGCTCCAAACGCCACGCCGCGTTGGCAGGACTCGTCGACGGCAGCACGATGGCGGGTAGCCCCGTCCGCTCTTGTAGATAGCGTTTGTAGAGCCGCCCGGCCGCGCCGCCGTTGCAGATAACGACCTCAATCGGCGTGACATCGGTAATGCGCTCGACATGCGCCGGAACGACGTTTTTGATGCTCGCGTCGCTTGAGCCCTTGATGTCACAGCTCTCGATCACGTCCCACAGGGCCACGCCGCCGTTGAGCAGCATAGCCCGCTTGGCAGCAACCGAGGCGTCGAGCGTCGCGGGCTCGCCGCTCGCCAAAGAGTCTCCCTCGTTGGGCGGCACGGGCACACCGAGGCACGCGGCCATCACACGCCAAAAGCGATTCTGAGGGTTGCCGTAATAAAAGGCATTGGTACGCGAGAGCACCGAGGGAAACGACCCCAGCACCAAAACGCGCGAGCGCTCGTCAAACACGGGTTCAAACCCATGCTCAATATGTTGATAGCCCTCGTCGGCAGCAGCCATGGCCTAGGCCCTCAACAGATAACGCACCTCGTAGGGTGCAAGCTCAAGGGTACCCGTCAGCTCGACCGTGGGTGCATCGTCGGCAAGCAAATCGACAAAGGAGCCGTTGAGCTCGCCGGCGCCAAAGGTGTAAGGCTCGTCCACGGCGTTCACCGCCACGAGCACCGTCGCGCCGTCACAGGCGCGCTCGAACAGCAGCTGCTTGTTCTGGATCACCACGTTGCGATAGGCACCGTAGTTGAGAGCACGGGCAGCCGCGTCGTCGGCCGAGCGAAGGTGCGCAAGCCGCGTGATGAACGCCGTCAGCTCGTTGGGCGCAGGCTCATCGAGCGCAGGGCGCAGCGCCCAGTCGCCATCGGGGCCGCCCTTTTCGCCAGCAATTCCCCACTCGCTGCCATAGTAGACGCACGGGATGCCTGGCATGCCAAAGAGCATGCCGTAGGCAGGACGTAGACAGGACTTGTCGGTGAGGATGCTCGCCAGGCGCGGTACATCGTGGTTGTCGACAAACGACAGCAGATGTTTGCCGCGGTAGATGCACCACGGATCGCCGCCAAACTGGCGGTGCAGCGAATGGGCGATCTCGAACATATTGACCGAGTTAAAGCTGGAGTACAGGCCCTTGTAGCACTCGTAGTTGGTGCAGGAGTCGAGCATCTCGTCGTTGACGATCTGGTTGTAGTCGCCGTGGAGCGTCTCGCCGATCAGCACAAAGTCGGGCTTGAGCTCACGGGCAAAGGCGTGCAGGCGGCGCATAAAGTCGCGGTCGAGCATATAGGCAACGTCCAGGCGCAGGCCGTCGACGCCAAAGACGTCGGCCCAACGGCGCACAGACTCGAGCAGGTAATCGACCATAGCGGGATTTTGCAGGTTGAGCTTCACAAGCTCAAAATGGCCTTCCCAGCCCTCGTACCAAAAGCCGTCGCCATAGCAGGAATCGCCGTCAAAGCTAATATGGAACCAGTCCTTGTAGGGCGAGTCCCACTTGCGCTCCTGCACATCGCGGAAGGCCCAAAAGCCGCGACCGACGTGGTTGAAGACGGCATCAAGCACCACGCGGATGCCATGGGCGTGCAGCGTGTCGCATACGGCGGCAAAGTCGGCGTCCCCACCCAGGCGACGGTCGATATGGCGCAGGCTGCGCGTGTCGTAGCCATGGCTGTCGGATTCGAGCGGCGGGTTGATGAGCACAGCGCCAACGCCGAGTTCTTGCAGGTAGTCAGCCCATTGGGCGATCTTCATGATGGGTGCATCGGGGTCGGGCGCAGCGTTGGCAGCCTGGGCGAGTTCATCCTTGGCAACGGGAGCGGCGTTTTCGCGCGGAGCTCCGCAAAAGCCCAGCGGATAGATCTGATAGAACGTCGTCTCGTATGCCCACATAGCAACCTCCCGGTAAGCTCAACACAACGATATCCATTGTATGCCCGGCTTGTATCCTCTCCCCCAAAATAAGTTGCGGTGAAATAATTCCTGCTTGGGCCTTCAGAGGCCTTAAACAGGAGCCATTCCACCGCAGCTGATGAGGGGACGTGATTAGGCGACGGGCTTTGCGCGGCGTATGGCTGGGAACAGTACGGTGATGGCAAGGATGACGCCCACGACGGTAATCGCCCCGCCCGCAAAGCCAATCCAAGCGATACCGGGACCCGAAACCACGGCGCCGCCGATTGCGGTGCCCGTGCCGATACCGAGGTTAAACAGGCCCGAGAAGATCGACATGGCGACGGCCGACGAATCCGCCGGCGTGTACTTGATGAGCTCGGCCTGGAACGCAACGTTAAAGGCCGTGGAGCAGCAGCCCCATAGCGCGCAGACGGCAAGCACTGCTACGAGCGACGATGCGACCGGACCCACGAGCAGCAGAGCCACCGGCACGCCGGAGAGCGTGATAGCCAAGAACGGGAAGCGATGCCCATCGAACAGGCGGCCAAACAGCCAGCTTCCGAGCAGACCAGAGCAGCCAAACGCCGTCAGCGTCATGGTAATAGCGCTTGCGTCGACGTGCGCGACCTGCGCCAGGAACGGCTCGATATAGCTGTAACCCGCATAATAGCCGGTCGCCATAAAGACCGTGACCGCGTAGAGCGCAATCAGGAACGGGTTCTTGAGCAGCTCGGGCAGCTGTTTGACGGTAAAGCGCTCGCCCGCCGGCATGGCCGGGAACACCGCGGCCTGGTAGACAACCGCGACAGCCGAGAGGGCCCCGACCACGGCGAATGTCATGCGCCAGCCCACGGCCAGTCCGATGGCGCGGCCGATCGGCAGGCCAAAGATCTGCGCGATGGACGAGCCCGTGGCGATCATGCTAATGGCGAGCGCCCCGTGGCGACTGTCGACCAGGCGCGAGGCCATAATCGAGGCGACCGACCAGAACACGGCATGTGCGCAAGCGACCACCAGGCGCGCACAGACCAGGATGGGATATGTCGGTGCCACAGCGGACAGGAACTGACCCAGAGAAAACACGGCGAGCACGCCGAGCAGCATACGCTTGAACTCAAAGCGCGAGGCAAACACCATGAGTGGCAGCGACAGCAGCATGACGCCCCAAGCATAGACCGAGATCATGATGCCTGCCTGGGCCTCGGCGAGCGAGAACGACGCGGCGATATCAGTCAGAAGGCCGATGGGCATGAACTCCGACGTGTTGAACACGAACGCACAGCAGGCGAGCCCGATAAGCGGGAGCCACTGCTTGAGCGAGATGCCATCTTGTCTTGCCTGAGTCATGTAGGAACCCTCTCCGATTGTCTTGAGCGATGGGCGATTATATAGCAACGGCCCCGCATCCGTCAGCAACAGATGCGGGGCCGTAATCAACTCAATACACAGAGGTTGCGCCATCAATAAATAACTAAGCCAGCCCCAGCAATATGCCCGCCAAATGCACGACAAACGCCACAATCCAGGCGACCGTCACTTGAAACGCGAACACGGCCACGGCATAGCGCGCGCCCAGTTCACTCTTGACGGCGCCGATTGCCGCTACGCAGGGCGGGTACAGCAGCGTAAAGACCAGGAACACGTAAGCGGTAAACGGCGAAAACATAGTTGACAGCACCGCGGGCGACGTTGCGCCCAAAAGCACCGTGAGGGTCGAGATGACGCTCTCCTTGGCGATAAGTCCGGTGACGAGCGCCGTCGACGCACGCCAGTCGCCAAACCCAAGCGGCGCCAGCGCCGGCGCGATGATGCTGCCGAGACCCGCAAGCAGGCTTTGCGACTGATCGGCGACCACATTAAAGCGAATGTCGAACGTCTGAAGGAACCAGATGACCACGGTAGCGGCAAAGATAATGGTAAAGGCCTTGGTAATAAAGTCCTTGGCCTTATCCCATGCCAGCATCACCGTCGTCTTGACGCTCGGCAGGCGGTAATTGGGAAGCTCCATGATAAACGGCACCGGGTCACCCTTAAATGCCGTGCGATTGAGCACCAAAGCCGCGATGCAACCGACCGCAATGCCAATCAAATAGAGCGAGACCATGGCGGGAACCGTCGCCTGTGGAAAAAACGCCCCGCACAGCAAGCCGTAAACCGGCAGCTTGGCCGAGCAGCTCATGAACGGCGTGAGCATGACCGTCATCTTGCGGTCGTGCTCGGATGGGAGCGTACGGGTTGACATGACAGCCGGCACGGTGCAGCCAAAACCGACGAGCATAGGCACGAAGCTGCGGCCCGACAGGCCAAAGCGACGCAGCACTTTATCCATGACAAAGGCCACGCGCGCCATGTAGCCGGAGTCTTCCAGAATGGAGAGGAACAAAAAGAGCACGACGATAATCGGCAGGAAGGTCAGCACGCTGCCCACGCCCGTAAGCACGCCGTCGACAGCCAGCGAGCGCACCACGTCGTTGGTGCCGAACGCCTTGAGGCCCGCATCGGCCGAGGCGATGACGGCAGCGATGCCGTCCTCCATAAGTCCCTGCAACGCCACGCCGATCACGCCAAACGTCAGCCAAAAGACGAGACCCATGATCACCAGGAACGCCGGAATGGCCGTGTAGCGACCCGTCAGGATGCGGTCGATCTTGACGGAACGCACGTGCTCGCGGCTCTCGTGCGGCTTGACGACGCAGCGCCCACACACGTCGCCGATAAAGCCGAAGCGCATGTCAGCCAGTGCAGATAGACGGTCGGTACCGGCCTCACCCTCCATCTGGGTAATGATGTGCTCGATGGCGTCAAGTTCGTTACGGTCCAGATGAAGCGCCTCGGTCACCAGCTCGTCGCCCTCAACCAGCTTGGTCGCCGCAAAACGCACCGGGATATGCGCCGACGCGGCATGGTCCTCGATAAGGTTGGCGATGCCGTGAATGCAGCGATGCAGCGCGCCGCCGTCTGGACCATCGGGCGCGCAGAAGTCCAGGCGACCGGGGCGCTCGCGGAACCGCGCCACGTGCAAGGCATGATCCACCAACTCGCCAATGCCCTCGTTGCGGGCAGCGCTAATGGGAACAACAGGCACGCCCAGCAGGCTCTCGAGCAGGTTGACGTCTACGGCACCACCATTGGCCGTCACCTCGTCCATCATGTTGAGCGCAATGACCATGGGACGGTCGAGCTCCATGAGTTGCAGCGTCAAATACAGGTTGCGCTCGATGTTGGTGGCGTCGATGATGTCGATGATGGCATCGGGATGCTCGTCGAGGATGAATTGGCGGCTGACGATCTCCTCGCCTGTGTACGGCGACAGCGAATAGATGCCGGGCAGATCGGTGACGCTCGCCTCGGGGTGATTACGGATGGTTCCGTCTTTGCGGTCGACCGTCACGCCGGGAAAGTTACCGACGTGTTGGTTGGAGCCCGTCAGCTGGTTGAACAGCGTGGTCTTACCGCAGTTTTGGTTGCCGGCGAGGGCAAAATGCAGCGGCGAGCCCTCGGGCACGGCCGTCTTTGCCGCGCGGGGCGAATACGTTCCCTCGCCGAGCGCCGGGTGCTCCGTCGTGCCGATTGCGGCGTTAGTGCGCGGACCCGTGTCTGTGTCGTGAACACCCACGAGCTCGATGCGAGCAGCATCGTCCTTGCGCAGCGTCAACTCGTAGCCACGCAGGCGAATCTCGAGCGGGTCGCCCATGGGGGCGTACTTCATCATGGTGACTTCGGTGCCCGGTGTGAGTCCCATGTCCAAAATATGCTGTCGGAGCGCCTGATCGTCGGATGTCACCGATGCGACAACGGCGTCCTTTCCAATCTCGAGTGTATCGAGCTTCACGCGCTCATCCTTTCGTTAGACGCGGTTAACCGTTTACCGGGACTAACCAACTCGTAACGACAAATGATAGCGCTCTGAACTTTTTTATAAAGTCAAATACCGATGTTTACCTGCGCAAACTTTATGCGGTGCGCCCCGAAAGCTCTTTGCGCATACCGCTCAGCGAGATCGAAATGGAACCCGACCGCGCGGTAGCAGTGAGTCGATCACCCTCAACCGACCCCGTGCATGTAAAGGGCGCCTTGCCCATCAAGACGTGGGAGATAGTACCCGAGAGCTCAAAGAAATCGCCCTCAGCGCGGGCACTCGAGAGAGCGATATTGAGACCCCTGACGTTTAGTACTGCCCTGAGCGCGCCGTTCACCCCATGTGAAAACGTCACCTCGCCGCGTTTACTCCCCACCGGCGTCTGGGCCGAAACCACATACGTACCCTCAAGCATGGCTCCTCCTCTAAGCAGACTTTTTGAAACGGGTAAGTAGTCTACTTTTACATATGGCGCTCCAGGAAGCGGAAGGCTAGGCGGATCCAGGGACGGACCGCCACCTGCTTGTCCTCGTTGTCGACCGCGGTGTTGGCGTTGCCGAGCGAAAGGCCGTGACCGCCCTGGTCAAAGACGTGCATCTCGCATGCAACACCCTCCTCGGCCATGCGCTGCGCAAACGGGTAGACCTGCGCGACCGGCGCCGTCTTGTCGTCCGAAACGCCCCACACAAAGGTCGGGGGCATCTGGCGCGAAACGTGCGTGGTAGGGCAAATGTCGGTCAAGTGCTCATCGGTCGCCTCGCCGCCCGTCACCATCGACAGATAGTCGTTAAGCAAATCGCGCCCCGTCTTGCCACCCGTCTTGGGCACGCGCAGGTCGATGCGCGGGTCGCGCGTCTGCATATCGCGCACATAGGCAAGGTCGAGCAACGGATAGCCCAGCACCACGGCGTCGGGACGAATATCCTCCGGACGAGCCCCTGCCAGGCCCGCGAAGGGACCAGTTTTCCACTGCGTTGCCAGCGAAGCGCAAATCATGCCGCCCGCCGAGAAGCCCACGATGCACACGCGCTTGGGATCGACATGCCACTCGTCGGCGTTGGCGCGCACGGTAGCGGCCATCTTGGCAAGGTCTGCCTGCGGGTGCGGAAAACTCACGTCACCCGTGCCACTCGTCACATAGTTGAGCACAAAGGCCTGGTAGCCGCGGTCCAAAAACGCAAACGCCACCGGATCCTGCTCGTGCGGAGCGATATGCGTAAACCCGCCTCCGCCGCAGATGATCACCGCGGGGCGGCGGCCATTGGGCTTGTCGGGCAGCGGCTCGGCACCCAGATACGTAAACGTCGCCGGATAATCCTCGGTCGGCTCCTCGCCCCACAGCGCATGGTTCTCAATAATCATAGGTGCTCCCTCCGTGCGATTCGTGCGCACTCGTTTTTCGCACCTTAGCGTACCCCACTTGAGCCCGCGGCGCAGAAACACCCCCGCAATAAGTTGGCCTTCAACTGATATATCACAAAATCGCTGTTCAGAGGTATCGTTGGACAGCGTAAAATAGGAGCGCTGACCGTGCTGGGAAACACGTACGAAACGTTTCCGGCAAACCACACGCGTGCAACATGCGCGCCTGATACGTTGGAGGCATCTATGGGTCTGCTCGATTCGCTCAAGTCCACGTTCACTTCGTCGGGCGAGGCGTCCGTTCCGCCCGCAGCAAGCTTCGCCACCCGCGAAGGCGTCATCTACGCTCCTGTCAACGGCGTGCTCGTCAATCTGAGTGAGGTTCCCGACGAGACCATCGCCTCGGGCATGCTCGGCCAGGGCTACGGCATCGAGCCCATTACCGGCACCATTTACGCCCCCGCTAACGGCCGTATCGGCGCCACCACCGTCACCAACCACTCCATCGGCATGATCACCGAGGACGGTCTTCGCGTGTTCATCCATGTTGGCCTGGGCACCGTGGAAATGAACGGCAAGGGTTTTGCCCGCTTTGTCGAGATGGGCGATGTGGTCAAGGCAGGCCAGCCGCTCATCAGCTTCGATCGCGAGGCCATCAAGGCCGCCGGTCACGAGGACATCGTGACCGTCATCATCTCTGAGCTCGACCGCCTCAAGAGCATCGACCACGTCGGCGAGTCTGGCACGCTTATCGGCGG
>CAJLJQ010000078.1:0-9159 GCA_905207015.1 uncultured Collinsella sp.
CTCAATGTTTTATGTCCTGCTCATATCGTCTGTGCCGGCAGTTAGGAACAGCCCTTGCCGATTCGATTGTTGAATATCTCCGTGACTACTTTACAGCTCCAGCGCCTCGGCGACTTCGGCTGCGCAGGCCAGGGCATCGGCCATAGCACTCACAACGAGCGAGCTGCCGTTGCGGGCGTCACCAGCGACAAACACCGGCGCGGCATCCGCGGCGACACCCTCCGTGCGAGCCGCGAGGTGCGAGCCCTCGGCAGCCATCACCGGCAGCGGACGACCAGCGGTGGCAACAGGCACGCCCACCGCATCGAACACGCCATGCTCGGGACCCGTAAAGCCGCAGGCGATGAGCACCAGCTGCGCCGGCACCTCGTGCTCGGAGCCCGCGATGCGCTCAGGCTTTCCCGCCGACCAGTCCAGATCGACCACGCGCAGACCCGCAGCCGCACCCTTCTTGTCCAGCAGCACCTCGAGCGTATCCACGCCCCAGGCACGCATCTCGCCACCCATCGCAGCGATAGCCTCCTGCTGGCCGTAGTCGGTCTTCTTAACGTTTGGCCACTGCGGCCAGGGGTTGCTCGCCGTGCGCTTATCGGGCGCAGCCGGCAAGAACTCAAACTGGCGCACGCTGCGCGCACCCTGACGCACGGCGGTACCCACGCAGTCGTTGCCGGTATCGCCGCCGCCAATGACCACGACGTCCAGACCGCGCGCGTTCACCGCAGGCTCGCCGCCATCGAGCACCGAGACGGTCGAAGCCGTCAGGTAGTCCACCGCGTACACCACGCCCGGAGCATCCACGTTCGCAGCCGAAAGACCGCGGGGCGCACGAGCGCCGGCAGCCACCACGACGGCGTCAAAGTCATCGAGCTTGGCGGCAACCTTGGGATCGTTCACATCGGCATCCAGCTTAAACACAATGCCCAGCTCGCGCATGAGCGCCACGCGACGCTCGACCACGGACTTCTCGAGCTTCATGTTGGGAATGCCGTACATAAGCAGACCGCCCGGGCGGTCGTCTCGCTCAAACACCGTCACGCGGGCGCCACGACGCGCAAGCTCCCATGCTGCCACCAGACCAGCAGGACCGGAGCCCACCACGGCAACCGTGGGTGCGCCCTTCCCTGCCGGCTCAAAGCGACGCGGGCCACCGTTTGCCCACTCATGGTCGCTGATCGCACGCTCGTTGTCATGGATCGTAGTGGGCTGGCCGTCGACCGAACCCAGGTTGCACGCGGCCTCGCACAGCGCCGGGCACACGCGGCTCGTGAACTCGGGCATGGGCGAGGTGAGCGACAGGCGCTCGGCAGCCTCATTCCAGCGGCCGCGGTACACCAGCTCGTTCCACTCGGGAATCAAGTTGTGCAGCGGGCAGCCGCTCGGGCGCGCCTTGCCAAAGCTCGCGCCCATCTGGCAAAACGCCACGCCGCACATCATGCAGCGGCTCGCCTGGGCGCGACGTGCGTCGTCATCGAGCTCCACATACAGGGGATCAAAATCATGACTGCGCTCCTCCACGGGGCGAAGCTCGTGGGTCACGCGATCGATATCAAGAAAAGCACCGGGCTTACCCATGGCACTTACGCCTCCTTCTTGGTCGAAGCAACAGAGCTGGCGGCGGCGGGCACGGCACCAGCGACACCACCCGCCACATCGAAGCGAGCGACATCCGCGGCGCTCGCGCGACCGGTCACAATGTCAAACGCCAGCTCCTCGGCCTGCGCATGTGTCTTGCCGGCAGCCTCGCTCGCAGCGACAATCGCCAGCACACGCTCGTACTCGGTCGGAATGACCTTCACAAAGTGCTTGCTCATCGTCTCAAAGCTGTAGAGCAGCTTGATGCCGCGCGGGCTCTGCGTCGTGTCCACGTGCTCCTGTATGAGCTCGCGAATCTGCGCCAGCTCGCCGGCCGTCGGGGCCTTGAGCTCGACGCTCTCGTGGTTCACGCGGGCATCGAGCGTGCCGTACTGGTCAAAGACATAGGCCACGCCACCTGTCATGCCGGCAGCGAAGTTCTGCCCGACCTCGCCCAGGATAAGCGCCAGGCCGCCCGTCATGTACTCGCAGCCATGGTTGCCGCAGCCCTCGACCACCACGGTGGCACCGGAGTTGCGTACGCCAAAGCGCTGGCCGGCCAGACCGTTAATGAAGCCGCGGCCGCTCGTAGCGCCAAAGAACGCAACATTGCCCACGATGATGTTTTCGTCGAACTTGTAGGTCGCATGCGGGTTGGGACGCACCGATACCTCGCCGCCCGAAAGGCCCTTGCCAAAGTAGTCGTTGGCGTCGCCGCACACGTTGAGCGTAATGCCGCGCGGCAGGAAGGCGCCAAAGCTCTGACCGGCCGATCCATCGCAATCGATGGTGATGGAGCCGGCGGGCAGGCCCTCGGGATGTGCCTTGGTCACCGCGTTACCCAGGATGGTGCCCACGCAACGGTTGACGTTGGCGATGTCGGCATGGAAGCGAATCGGACGCAGGTGCGCACGGGCATCGGCCGTATAGGGCACGAACAACGTGGAGTCGAGCGTCTTGTCGAGCTCGCTGTCGGCAGCCATCTGCGGCAGGAAGTGGCGACCGTCGGCACCCGGGATATGGGCACCGAACTCGCAGGTCGCGCTCGCCAGCACGGGCGACAGATCGAGCAGGTTGGCCTTACGGTTGCCCGGGACCTCAATCTGGCGCAAGCACTCGGGATGGCCGACCATCTCGTCGACGGTGCGGAAGCCCAGGCTCGCCATGACCTCGCGCAGTTGCTCGGCAACAAAGAGCATAAAGTGCTCGACGTGCTCGGGCTTGCCGCGGAAGCCGCGACGCAGGCGGCAGTTTTGCGTGGCGATGCCGGCGGGGCAGGTATCCCGCTGGCAGTCGCGCTGCATGAGGCAGCCCATCGAGATGAGCGGCATGGTCGCAAAGCCAAACTCCTCGGCGCCCAGCAGGCAGGCGACGGCAACATCGGTGCCGTCCATGAGCTTGCCGTCGGCCTCGAGCACCACGCGCGAGCGCAGGCCGTTTTGCAGCAGCGTCTGCTGAGCCTCGGCAAGGCCAAGCTCCAGCGGCAGACCGGCGTGCCAGATCGAATCGCGAGCAGCGGCACCCGAGCCGCCATTGTGGCCGCTGATCAAGATCTTGTCGGCAGCGCCCTTGGCCACACCGGTGGCGATGGTGCCGACGCCGGCCTCGCTGACCAGCTTGACCGACACGCGTGCGCCAGGGTTGGCGTTCTTAAGGTCAAAGATGAGCTCGGCCAGGTCTTCGATGGAGTAGATGTCGTGATGCGGCGGAGGCGAGATCAGGCCGATGCCGGGCGTGGACTGACGGACCTCGGCAATCCAGGGGTAGACCTTCTTGCCGGGCAGGTGGCCACCCTCGCCGGGCTTGGCGCCCTGGGCCATCTTGATCTGAATCTCGAAGGCGCTGCACAGGTAGCGGCTCGTCACGCCAAAGCGCGCACTTGCCACCTGCTTGATCGCGGAGTTCTTGGAATCACCGTTAGCCAGCGGGGTCTCGCGACGCGGATCCTCACCGCCCTCGCCGGAGTTGGAACGGCCGTGCAGGCGGTTCATGGCGATGGCCATGCACTCGTGTGCTTCCTTGCTGATGGAGCCGTACGACATGGCGCCGGTGTTAAAGCGGCGGACGATGTTGAGCGCGGGCTCGACCTCGTCGAGCGAAACCGGCGTGCGGCCGCTGGCATCAAAGTCGAGCAAGTCGCGCAGACGCACGGCACGGCCGGTGCGGTGCAGGCGGGCGCTGTACTCCTTAAAGGTGTCGTAGCTGTCCTCACGGCAGGCGGTCTGCAGCAAGTAGACAGTCTGCGGATCGATGAGGTGATCCTCGCCGCCGAGCGGGCGCCACTTGGTCAGACCCAGTGTGGGCAGCTGATCGGGAGCCGGGCTCTTAAGGATAGCGAGCGCGGCGTCGTAGCGCTCGTTTTGCTCGCACTCAACGTCCTCGACACCCATACCGCCCACACGGCTCACCGTGCCGGCGAAGTACGCGTTGACGAACTCCGGCGTAAAGCCCACGGCCTCGAAGATCTGCGCCGAATGGTAGCTCTGCACCGTGGAGATGCCCATCTTAGACATGATGGAAACGATGCCGGCGGTCGCAGCCTTGTTGTAGTTGGCGATGCCCTGCTCGACCGTCACGTCCAGGTCGCCGCGTGCCGCCAGATCGCGGATGCACGCATGTGCGTTGTACGGATAGATGCCGCTCGCGGAGTAGCCCACCAGTGCCGCAAAGTCGTGCGGGGACACGGCGTCGCCGCACTCCACCACGATGTCGGCAAAGGTACGCACGCCAGCGCGAATCAGGTGGTTGTGCACACAGCCCACGGCGAGCAGCGACGGCACGGGCACCTCGCCCGCAGCGGCACGATCGCTCAACACCACAATGTTCACGCCGTCGCGGACCGCAGCCTCAACGTCCTCGGCAAGCTGTTTGAGCGCAGCCTGCAGCGCGCCCTCGCCGGCATCGCGGCGGTAGACGGCACGGAAACGACGGGTCTTAAAGCCAACACGGTCGATGGCACAGATATGCTCGAGCTCTTCCTCGTTGAGCAATGGGCGCTCCAAGCGCACCAGCTGACAGGCCGTGCGGGAATCCTCGAGCAGGTTGCCGTGGTTGCCCAGGTAGAGCGTGGTCGAAGTCACCATATGCTCGCGCAGGGCATCGATCGGAGGATTCGTGACCTGAGCGAACAGCTGATAGAAGTAGTCAAAGAACGAACGCGTCTTCTTGGACAGGCAGGCCAACGGCGCATCGATACCCATCGAGGCGAGCGGGGCCTTGCCCTGCTGGGCCATGGGGCGCACGACCTCGTCAACATCATCCCAGTGATAGCCGAGCTTGGCCATGCGCACGGCGGCGGGCACCTCGGCATCCTCGGCGGGCGCGGGCGCGGCGGGCTCATCGAGCGCGTCGACGGTCAGTGTCTCCTCGGCAATCCAGTCGCGGTAGGGCTTCTCCTTGGCATAGCGGGCGCGCAGCTCGTCGTTGTAGATCACGCGGCCGCGGGCAAAATCGACCTCGAGCATCTGGCCCGGTCCCAGGCAGCCACTCGTCAGGATGTTCTCGGGGCGTACCTCGATGGTGCCCACTTCGCTTGCCAGCATAAAGCGGCCATCGCGCGTCACGTAGTAGCGGGCGGGGCGCAAGCCGTTGCGGTCGAGGGCGGCGCCCAGCGTGCGACCGTCGGTAAAGGCGATGGCCGCCGGGCCGTCCCACGGCTCCATGAGCATGGACTGGTAAGCGTCGTAGGCGCGGCGCTCCTCACTCAGGCTGTCGTTGTGGTCCCACGGCTCGGGCAGCAACATGGACGCGGCACGCGTAAGCGGGCGACCGTTCATGACCAAAAACTCAAGCACGTTGTCCAAAATCGCCGAGTCGGAACCCTCGCGGTTGATGATGGGCATCACGCGCTCAAGATCGTGCTGTAACACGGGGCTGTACAGGTTGGGTTCGCGGGCGCGAATCCAGTTGACGTTGCCCTTAAGGGTGTTGATCTCGCCGTTGTGGATGATAAAGCGGTTAGGGTGCGCACGCTCCCAACTGGGCGTGGTGTTGGTGGAGTAGCGCGAGTGCACGAGCGCCACGGCCGTCTTGACGGCGGCGTCGTTGAGGTCGATGAAGAAACGGCGCATCTGCGTGGCAACCAGCATACCCTTGTACACGATGGTGCGCGAGCTCATGGAGCACACATAGAAGATCTTGTCGCGCAGGGCAAACTCGGCGTCGGCCTTCTTCTCGATGGTGCGGCGGCACACATACAGACGGCGCTCGAAGGCATCGCCCGCCGGCGTGTCGTCGGGGCGGCCCAGAAAGGCTTGCAGAATGGTGGGCATGCAGGCGCGTGCCGTCTCGCCCAGGTCGTGCGGGTCGACGGGCACCTCGCGCCAAAAGAGCAGCGGCACGCCGGCCTCGGCGCAGCCCTCCTCAAACACGCGACGGGCATCCTCTACGCCCTTGTCGTCCTGCGGAAAGAACAGCATGGCCACGCCATAGTCGCCCTCTGCCGGCAGAATCTGGCCGCACTTTTGAGCCTCTTTGCGAAAAAAGTGATGCGGAACCTGGAACAGGATACCGGCACCGTCGCCGGTGTTCTTCTCGAGTCCCGTGCCGCCGCGGTGCTCCAAGTTGACCAGAATGGACAGCGCGTCGTCCAGAATCTGGTGATGGCGCTCACCGTTGATATCGGCAAGTGCGCCGATGCCACATGCATCGTGGTCGAATTCGGGGCGATAAAGGCCCTGCTGTTGAGCGGAATCTGCCTGCATCGCGATCCTCCCCTAGATATTTAGACAGTCAGTTGAATAGGCATAGTAGGAGCATCAGGGCATCGTTGTGTTTCCCGCCCGTTTCGAAACAATCGCGTAACGCACACCTTACGAGTGGGCACCGCCGACCTCAAGGGCGGCAACAAGGCGCCCAAGTTCGGCTTGTAAGCTCACCGCTTCAAACATCTCAATCTGTAACAGGAGGAACCGATTTTGGCGCCTAGATGTTACAGATTGAGATTTTCTGCGGGACGGTTTTGGTTTGTCTCGATCTGTAACACGAAGGGTCGGTTTTGGCGGCAAACTGTTACAGATCGAGACATTTCGGCAGCCCCCTTTCACCATCGCATTCAAATACAATAATTTTGTTAGTCTTGGTTAACTTTTAAGCTTAAAACGGGTATCCTTTGCGGCGTCAAGCAAACGGCACGCACACCGTGCCAGATCAAGGAGGCCCCTATGGCGCACCAAGCAGACCAGCAGACGATGCAACTCGTCCTCATCCGTCACGGAGAGTCCGAGTGGAACAAGCTCAACCTGTTCACCGGCTGGACCGATGTTGAGCTCACCGACACGGGCCGCGAAGAAGCCGCAGCAGGCGGTCGAGCCCTCAAAGAAGCCGGTTTCGACTTTGACGTCTGCTACACTTCGCGCCTCAAGCGCGCGATCCACACCCTCAACATCGTGCTCGGCCAAATGGATCGCGAGTGGTTGCCCGTCATCAAATCCTGGAAGCTCAACGAGCGCCACTACGGAGCGTTGCAGGGTCTCAACAAGGCCGATGCCGCAGCGGAGCACGGCGACGAGCAGGTGCTCATCTGGCGCCGCTCCTTCGATGTCTGCCCGCCGGCACTCGAGCCGGACGACGCGCGCGATCCCCACACCCAGGAGCAATACCGTGATGTCGCGCCCGATCAGCTGCCCTATACCGAGTGCCTCAAGGACACGATCGCCCGCGCCTGGCCTTATTTCGAAGACGAGATTCGCCCCCAGATGCTCGCCGGCAAGCGCGTACTCATCGCCGCACACGGCAACTCCCTGCGCTCACTCGTCATGAAGCTCGAGCACCTCACGCCCGAGGAGATCCTCAAGGTCAACATCCCCACCGGCGTGCCGCTCGTCTACACCTTCGACACCGATTTCAACGTCCTCGACAAGCGCTACATCGGCGACCCGGCGACCATCGCCGCCAAGATCGACGCCGTGGCCAATCAGGGCAAAGCGCACAAGTAGCCCCAACCCAAATCCGACGCGTGGCGCCGCACGACCCAGATGCGACGTCACGCCGCCCATACGCAGGAGCGCACCATGCTCAACCATCTCAAACAACACTTTGGCTCCCGACGCACCGGTGGTCACGGAGGCCTAGACATTGCGCGGCATATCGGCCCCGGGCTGCTCGTGACCGTCGGCTTTATCGACCCGGGCAACTGGGCCTCCAATATGGCCGCGGGCTCGCAGTTTGGCTACGCGCTGCTGTGGATCGTCACGCTGTCCACGATTATGCTCATTGTGCTGCAGCACAACGCGGCGCACCTGGGTATCGCCACGGGCGCCTGCCTTGCCGAGGCCACGACACGTTACCTCCCCCGCTTCGTTGGACGCACGGTACTCGCCAGTGCCTATCTCGCGACTGTCGCCACCGCCATGGCCGAAGTCCTGGGTGGCGCGATTGCCCTTCAAATGCTCTTTGGGCTGCCCGTGCGCGCGGGCTGCGTCATCGTGGCGGCAGTATCGATGGCGATGCTCATGACGAACTCCTACAAGCATGCCGAACGCTGGATCATCGCCTTCGTAGGCGTGGTAGGACTCTCGTTTTTGGCCGAGCTTGCACTAGTCAAGATCGACTGGCCGCAAGCCGCCGCAAGCTGGATCACGCCTAGTATGCCCACTGGCTCTGCCGCGATTATCGTGAGCGTTCTGGGTGCGGTCGTTATGCCACACAACCTTTTTCTGCACTCCGAGGTCATCCAATCCATGCACTTCGAAGGCCAAGGCGAGCAGGTTATCGAAGAACGTCTGCGCTACGAGCTCTTCGACACGCTCTTTTCGATGGGCGTGGGCTGGGCAATCAACTCGGCCATGGTCATCCTTGCCGCAACGACCTTCTTTGCGCACGGCATGGTCGTAGACGACCTCGCCGTCGCAGCGGCCACGCTCTCCCCCATCTTGGGCCCGGCGAGCTCGACCATCTTTGCGGTAGCGCTGCTGTTTGCGGGCCTCTCGAGTAGTGTGACGGCGGGCATGGCGGCGGGCACCATCACCGCGGGCATGTTCGACGAGGAATACGACATCCACGACCGACATTCCTCGATCGGGGTGGCGGCCTGTTTCGTCGGCGCAGTGACGGCGTGCCTGGTCGTCCCAAATCCTTTTGAAGGTCTCATCTGGAGTCAGGCGCTGCTGTCGCTTCAGCTGCCGATTACGGTCTTTGTGCTCATACGGCTCACCAGCTCACGCCGCGTCATGGGCAAATATGCCAATTCGCGCCCGCTCAACGCGCTGCTCGTAGGGATCGGTTCCATCGTGACGATTCTCGATGTCGTGTTGTTGACAGGGATGTAATGGGGCGGGGCACCTACCCAGGCAAACGTCTTGATCTGTAACATCTAGACCCGTTTTGAGCCGTTAGATGTTACAGATCAAGATCATTCCGAGGGACAGCTCCGTTTGTCTCAATCTGTAACAAGTGGACCCAATTTCCGCTTCTAGATGTTACAGATCGAGACATTTCTTCAGCTCCAACCTTTTATCTCAATCTGTAACAGATAGGCCCGTTTTGAGCCGCCACTTGTTACAGATTGAGACAAACGGTCGGCCGGACTCACGTCAGACAGGATCGGCTAACAGCAGCCGTGATCCCTTGGGGACGGAGGAAAAGGGC
>CAJLJQ010000079.1:0-9132 GCA_905207015.1 uncultured Collinsella sp.
CAGCCATCCAGGCGTATCTGACCCAGCTTGGCACCCTGAAACGCAGCCTCTCTCAGACGTGTATCGCATGCTGTCATAGGGCCAATGCGTCCCTCCGAAAGGTTCGCATAGCTCAAATCGCACGATCCAAACGACACGCTCGACAGGCGCGCCTTGAGCAAGTTGAGTCCCGGTGCCGAGCAGTCAACGAAGTCGCAGCGGCTGAGCCAGCAGCCTTCCATGTTGCAGCGGATAAAGCGGCAACCGCGAAACACCACGTCGCGAAACGTCGAGCCGCTCCAGTCAACGCTATCGAACTCGCAAGATCGGAACACAACGCCATCGAAGGTCGCGCCGTTCGCCACGTCGTAGGCAAGATCCAAATCCTCAAAAGCGGTATTGGAGACGAGCTCATCGCCCTCGGCAAAGAGGTCGATGAGCTCGTCCATGCCCATATGGCAGCCAATCCGTTCGTTTACCCGGGCAAAACCACCACAAAGGTGCCTGTCCCCTTTGCGGTGGCTTGGGGTCGCGCTACTCACCGAGCATCTCTTTGAGCTTGGCTGCCACGGCATGTCCCAAGCTCTCGTGGCTCTCGGGCATCATATGCAGATAGTCGATATCGCCCGGCTCGGCAAAGTCGGCGGCATTCAAAAAGTCGCAACCAAACTGCTCAGCCACATGCGCGTAGTACTCACCAAAATGCTCAGATGCCTCAACGGAATGATCGTCAAAGTCGGTCATATACACATCGGCGATCTGCGGCT
Source organism: uncultured Collinsella sp. (assembly GCA_905207015.1). Classification (GTDB taxonomy): domain Bacteria; phylum Actinomycetota; class Coriobacteriia; order Coriobacteriales; family Coriobacteriaceae; genus Collinsella. Next base: position 747 of record CAJLJQ010000079.1, read on the forward strand.
TGATCTTGATAGGAGCCATCAGCAGGATGCGCGGGCAAGGCGCAGCGTCGGTCCACGGAAACGCGCGGACGGCGCGAATCAGCGCCATGGCGCCACGGGCGATATCGGAAGCTGTCACGTTAAAGACCGTCTTACAGTCGTTGGTGCCCAGCATGATCACAATGGCGTCCAGCGGCTTATGGGCCTCGAGCAGCATCGGAAGCGCGCGAATGCCGTTGAGGTTAGTGTCCAGATGGCACATGTCGTCGCGTACCGTCGTGCGGCCGTTGAGGCCTTCTTCAATTACATGCCAGCCCTCGCCTAAGTCACGTTGGACCACGCCACACCAGCGCACATCCTGCGCATAGCGCACCGCGGTACCGTCGCGCATGCCCGCCGGATCGTAACCATAGGTGTTGCTGTCACCAAAGCACAGAACGTTTTTCATCGTAAGCTCCCCACTCAATAAAAAGCCGACAGGAGCAGCCTCTCCCGTCGGCTCGGTATATCGCATCACGAGCACCGTTTACAGGTACTTGCGCCAGTCGTCGTCATCCTCGTCATCCTCGGCAGCGGCCTGAGCCTGCTCGGCGGCACGGGCGGCTGCGGCGCGGGCGGCAACCTGAGCATAGGACTCCTCGTTTCGCTCGGGGAAGTTTGCCAGCACGTGCTCGAATTTGGCGAAGTCCTCGTCCCAGCGCGTAGAGGGCACGGCAAAGAAGACCTGCTTGACCTTGAAGTCGCCCGATGCGAGCTCCTTGCGGAAGAGCTCGGCCACGGCCTCGGCATCAAAGCCGTTGTTGTCGCAGCCCCATGCGCCCAGCACGAGCTTCTCGCGACCCAACTCGTCGCAGATGGCGAGCACAAAGCGAATGCGGTCGCGCAGGGCATCCAGCAGAGCATCGTCGCTCACGCGATACTCCTGGCGGGCGCGCTTAACGTTGGGCGCGGCGGCCACGATCACGTCGGCGTATGCATGCACGTGGTTGCAGTCGAAGCGCACCGCAGGCACCACTAGGGCACGGTTACGATAGAGCTCGCAGTTGATGTTGCGGCGACGGTTCTCGCCGTACCACTTACGCTGCCTATCGAGAACGTTGTACAGATACGAATCGGCGCACAGCGTGGCCTCCTGGCCCAGATAACCCTGAATATATCCACCGCCCGGATTGGTAAACGAGGCAAAGGCGAGCACGGCCATGTCGCAGAACTGCGCATAGCCGCGACCGTTATCGAGGATTGCCTGCGTGGCGGAGGCATCAAGCACAGTGACCTCGGGCAGGACCGGAGCGGGCTCCTCAGCAGGCGCGGACTCAGCTTCGGCGATTTCCTCGGCAGGCTCCTCGACGGGCTCGGGCGCCGCCTCGGTCTCGGGCGCTGCCTCGACCTCGGCAGTCTCCGCGTTCTCGACGTCCTCGGCGACCTGCTCTTCGGGGGCCACAGCACTCTGAACCTTGGCCTTCATCGCCGCGACAAAGCCGGCAGGCATACCGTCAAACTCGCGAACACCGGCAAGCGAACGCTCGATATCCTTGGCGCACGCTTCGGACACAGTTGCCACGTGACGCTCGGCGGCCTTGGCACGGGCCTCGCGCTTGGGATTGGGCTGACCCGCTCGGTTGGACCTGCGGTTACGGTTCCTGTTGTCGACGTCTGCCATACGTGGCCACCTTTCCTGTCGCTGCCGCTATCGGCTTTTCCCATCCATGATACCCCGCCGCGCACAAAAAAGACGGCCCCGAAGGACCGCCTTTCGCATCGTTTTACCGTGTCCGGCAGGAAGCATCGCAATGCCGCGCTTTAATCGCGACGGCCGAGGATGTTCAGAATGCGCAGGAACACGTTGATAATGTCCACGAACAGGTTGGATGCCATGAGCACGGCGTTGGGCAGCGTGGGCGGCACCGTCGTTGCCACATAGGTGTCGTAGCCGATGAAGCCGGCGAACACCACGATCACGATCAGGTCGGTGATGGACTGCGAAACGCCCATGAACATCAGCACGATCTCGACCAGAATCGTGGCAAGCAGAATGCCAAAACCGATGCCATATACGCGCTGGAAAAACTTGGGGAACGTCACGCCCAAAGCGCCAAAGACAAAGGTGATGGCGGCCGTGGCGATAAAGGCAGTGTTGATGGTGGGCAGGTCGTAGTTGGCAAGGCCAAATGACGCGGTCAGGCCAAAAGTGCTCGCAAAGACCACGTAACCCACGAGGGACAGGCCCACAGACTGCTTGCCCGCGGCGGCCGACATCATGACCATGCCGACGATAGTCAAAATAAACGAGCCAAAGACCAGCGGCAAAGCGGCGCCGCTCATCATCATGCGGGCAAACGCCATGGTGCTCGTAAAGTAGGCGCCGGCGCCCATGGCGCAAAAGCCCAAAAAGATCAGGGCGGACATGGCGAGATTGTACGCGCGCGGCGACATCTCCTTGGCACGGCTTGCGCCGGTCTCGATGGGGCCGTTCTGATAGCCCTGGATATCGTTCATAGTTTCGTCCTTTCAAAAAGCGCCGCGAATGACGGCGCAGCAGATGACAAGATTCCTACCATTGTACCCGAACGCCGTGCGTCCCTACTTACGGCGCTCGCCCTCGAGGGTGCGGTCAAACGCCCAGACCCACCAACGCATCACGTGGGCCTGCGAGCCGTCCGGCCGTCCGCACGCCTGGTCCTCCAGATACAACTCGGTCGCATGCCCGCCAAAACGAACCTTATACGTTGCCGTACGAACACCGTGAACCGTTAAGCCAAAGCCCGTGGACGAGACAATCTCGTCAATTGTAAAGCAGCGACCGTCGACCCAGCAGACGGTGACCGGCACGACTTGTCCGCCCGCGAGGATGCGAGCCACGACGTCCACATACTGCTTGTGCACGCGCCGAGTTTTGCCATCTGTCTGTCGATATTCCATGTCTCCTATTATCGAACGCATGTTTGCATATTGTAAAGCGAACAGACTGTGGTTTTGGAGTGTCGTAGCAATCGCACGTGTCCGCATGGCGTGATAGCAAAAAGAACACCCGCGGTCAACAGGGCTAATATTCAATTTTAGTGCCAAATAATTACTTCTCCCATCAGAACTCGGCAAAGAAACCCGCAGGAGGTGATACGATTTATCATGTTTTTGTAACGTGCCTGCAAACTTCGAGAAAGCCCATATATGGACGTAACGTTCTCAACCTTCCTCGGCCAAATTGTGTCGAACCCAGTCCTTGCCGTCACCGTGATCCTCGCGTTGGGCGCCATCTTCGTCAACGGATGGACCGACGCGCCCAACGCCATCGCGACCTGCGTCACTACGCGTTGCATGCCCGCCCGCGCCGCCATTCTCATGAGCGCCGCATTCAACTTCCTCGGCGTGCTCATCATGACGCACTTTAACGCGAGCGTCGCCAATACCATCTCGCATATCGTTGACTTTGGCGGAAACAGCACCATGGCGCTCGCCTGCCTGTGCGCGGCCCTGTTCTCCATCGTCGTCTACGGCGCCACAGCATCGCGTTTCGGCATCCCCACCTCGCAAAGCCACAGCCTTATCGCCGGCCTGACCGGTGCCGCTATCGCCCTCGGCGGCGCGAGCAGCGTCAACGTCCACGAGTGGATGAAGGTCATCTACGGCCTGGCACTCTCCATCGGCCTGGGCTTTGTCATGGGCTGGGTCCTGTGCAAACTCGTCTCGATTCTTTTCGCCGCCGCCAACAGGCGACGTGCCAATGTCTTCTTTAAATACGCTCAGATCGCGAGCGCTGCGGCCATGAGCTTTATGCACGGCGCGCAGGATGGACAGAAGTTCATCGGCGTGCTCTTTTTAGGCGTAGCCTTCGCAAACGGCCAGACGAGCGTCGGCGATGCCGGCATCCCCATCTGGATTATGCTGCTGTGCTCGGCCACTATGGGTATCGGCACCAGCGTGGGCGGTGAGCGCATCATCAAGTCCGTCGGCCAGAGCATGGTTAAGCTCGAGAAGTATCAGGGCTTCTCCGCCGACCTCGCGGGCGCGGCGAACCTGCTGCTTGCCACCCTTACCGGCATCCCCGTGTCCTCCACCCACATCAAGACCTGCGCCATCATGGGCGTTGGTGCCGTCAAGCGCCTCTCGGCCATCAACTTCGGCGTCGTCAAGGACATGATGTTCACCTGGTTCTTCACCTTCCCCGCCTGCGGACTCATCAGCTTTGTCATGGCCAAGCTGTTCATGATGTTCCTCTAGTCAAACCGAACGTCCATCCGGACCGTAACACCTCGCCCACCCGTCTTCGCCCCGAAAGGACCCACTCATGGCAAAGAAACCCGATTCGTTCTACTTTGACAACTACGTCGCCTGCGCCGACCTCGCCGTCCAGGCCGCCGAGCTGCTTACCAAGATTTTCGAGAACTTCGATCCCGCAAAGATTCACGATATGCTCGACAAGATGCATGCGATCGAGCATGCGGCCGACAAGAAGCACCATGAGCTTGAGGACGCCCTGCTCACCGCCTTTATCACCCCGCTTGAGCGCGAGGATCTGGACCTGATGAGCTGCTCGCTCGACACCGTGCTCGACCGTATCGAGGGCGTCGTGCAGCGCGTCTACTTCACCAACATCCAGAGCATCCATCCCGATGCCATCGTGATCGCCCACAAGGTGACCGACGCCTGCCGCGCCATGAAAGACCTGATGGTCGAGCTGCCTAACTACCGCAAGTCCAAAACGCTGCGCGAGCTCGTCATCCAGATCAACACCATCGAGTCCGAGGCCGACGAGCTCTATATCAACGCCATGCGTAACCTGCACGTTAACGGCAAGGACCCGCTCGAGGTCATCGCTTGGCGTGACGTGTACGCCTTCCTGGAGTACTGCGCCGACTGCTGCGAGAATGTGGCCGATGTCGTGGATTCGATTGTCATGAAGAACAGTTAATTGGGGGTACATGTCCCACCGGTCGCGGGCCCGGCCACTAATAACCTTTTTCACTCCGGCTGCAAGCAGAGTCGTTCAAAAGGTTATTAGTGGCCGGGCCCGCTCCCTTATGCACCACCATTGGGAACTTTGGCTGATAGATTTAGCGCGATGGGGGTTTGGCTGAAGGGACCTTTGGTACCCGTTCGGACACTTTGGCCCTTAATGAACGTTTGGCCGATTGCTGCTTTGGGTACTCTTTGGGTTACTTTGGGTTTGTTTGATTTTTAATTGTAGGAGGACCTGTATGTCTTATTTGGATCTGGCTCGGGGTCGGTATTCTTGTCGCGAGTTTGAGGATCGTTCTGTTGAGCAGTCGGTAGTGGATGCCATTGTTGAGGCGGGGCGGATTGCTCCTTCTGCTTGTAATAATCATCCAACCCGTGTGATAGTGTTGGATACGCCCGAGCTTCTGGAGAAGGCTGCTGCTTGTCAGCCTCGGTTTGCTCGTGATGGGTCTATCTTTGGGGCTCCGCTTGTCTTCCTTATTTGCAGCGTTACCGATGATGCTTGGGTGCGCCCGTATGACCAGATGAATTCCAGTGAAATCGATACGTCCATCGTGTGTGATCAGATGATGATGGAGGCCACCGAGCAGGGCCTGGGAACGTGCTGGGTATGCCATTTTAAGCCTGAGGTGGCAGAGGAGCAGTTCAATCTGCCCAAGGGCGTCTATCCCTATCACATGCTCGTCTGTGGCTATCCCGCCGACCACATCGCCGATCCCGAGCATCGCGAGGCCCGCACTATTCCCCTCTCCAACTTCCTCCTCAAGTAGTTTTTAGACATACCTTAAAATCTACCTTTTACCACGCGCCCTTCGCCGAGTTCTGTCCTATCGCATGCAGAGCTCGGCGTTTTGTTTCCCAACCCGTATACAGCCACAAAAAAGGAGCCCGCAGGTGCGAGCTCCTCTTAAGGACACTAGATTGTAGCTCTGATGCTAGTCCAGGTCGTCGGCGGCAAAGTTGTCGATCGGGGCGAAGGGATCGGCCACGGGGACAACCGGGTCAGCGACGGGCAGCGGCTCGGCGGGAACAGTCACCGCAGGAGAAGCGGCAGAACCGACCGGCGTGGAGGCCATGAGGTCGGCCGGGAAGGAGTTCTGGGCATCGTCCATGAAGTGCTGGATGAGCTTGAGGTACTCGGCCTTGAACTCCTCGCGGGAAGCCTTGAGACGATCGATTTCCTCGAGCTCGGCCTGCTTCTCGGTCAGAGCCTGGCGGATAACCTCGCGTGCCTTAGCGTCAGCCTCGTTGCGGATACGCTCAGCGTTCTCGTTGGCATCGTTGACGATGGTCTCAGCGGTCTGCTGGGCAGCAATCAGGGCAGCGGAAATCTGGCGCTCCTGAGCGGAGAAGTCAGGGGCGGGAGCAGCCACGGGGGCGGCAGGAACGGCTTGGGCGGTGGCATCCTGAGCCTGGGCAAGCTGAGCCTGCGCATCGGCAAGCTGCTGCTCGGTAGCAGTCAGGCGACCCTTAAGGTCGACGATCTTAGCGAGCATAGCGTCAACCTCGGAGGACAGCGTCTCCAAGAAGACGTCGACCTCGGCGGGATCGTAGCCACGCTTGGCCTCAGAGAAAGTCTGAGCCTGGATGTCTGCAGGGGTAATAGCCATAACAAGTCTCCTTTTTCATCGCCTCGGCGCTACACGCCCGACGTAAGTTACTAAGTCAGTTCTATACGAGTATACCTATAAGAAGCTGCAGAACCAGCCTCTGCACCAACTGCAACGCAATAATCGCAACGACCGGCGAAAAATCGATACCGCCCATCGGCGGGATGAAACGACGGAACAGGTTGAGCCACGGACCGCACACGCTATCGAGCACCGCAGCAATATCCTGAAGCAAACCACCCTGCTTCATGGGAATCCACGTCATAAAGCAGTAGACGACAATGAGCGTGGAATAGAAGTTGAACAGCGTGTTGACCAGCTGGACGATAGTGTAGATGTTGATGGGAATCTCCTCGTCTTGTCTTTACTTAAGGTAGCCGTCGGCACGAAGCTTCTTGAGATCGGAATCTTTGACCTCGCAGCCGGCGGGCAGCACCATGAACACGCGGTCGCCCACCTCCTTGACCGTGGCACCCAGACCGCAGGCAAAGCCGTAAGAGAAGTCCAAGACGCGCTTAGCAACTTCGGTGCGTACGCCCACAAAAATCAGTGCGACAGGCTGCTTGGTGCGAACGCGGCGCACCACGGTCTCCACGTCGTCATAGCTCTCGGGGCGCAGGACATAGGCCGGCAGCTGCGGCGTGGCGTTGATGATATTGCTCGCATAGGCCGAGGCATCACTCGGTGCAGGCGCGGGCGCAGCGGCGGCACGGGCGCGGGTGTTCTCGGCGTAGCTCGACGGCGTGTCATAGGCACCAGGACGATAACCGCTCGCAACACTGTCCTGCGAGCGCGAAGGCGGGTTATACGTCGTGGCATGGCGGGAGTCCTCGCCGACCAGCTGACCGGAGCGCGTATACACGGCAACCGACTCAGCTTCACCGCGGCGCGTCTGACCAAGCAGGCCGTTGCTCGGCTCGTCTTGGGTGTAGAAGCCCTCGCCCGAAGCACCGCCGTAGCCGTTGCCCTGATAACTATCGTCATAGCCGTCATCGTAGCCGTAGTCGTCGTCCTGGCCATAACCCTGGTCGTAACCCTGCTGGCCGCCCAGGTGCATCTTATTTTTAATCTCGTCAAGGAAGCCCATGGTTGTGTCCTCTCGCGGTTTAGTGCAGGCGCCCCGATAATCAGTGCGCACTTCAGAGCCTTATTTTACTGCAAACTCCGGGCTAAATACTACCCTGCCCAGGCGAACGAGCGTAGAGCCCTCCTCAAGGGCAGGCTCAAAGTCCTCGCTCATGCCGCAGGAAAGCTCAGGCAGGTTCAAATCGGGATGCGCAGCCTCCAGCTCATCCCTCAGCTCACGAAGCCCCGCAAAGGTGCGGCGTGCCACATCCTTATTCCCCCGGGGCGCCATAGTCATAAGCCCCTGTACGCAAATTCCCTCAAGTTCCGCAAGCTCACCCGCGGCGGCGCGAATCTCATCGGGCGAAAAGCCTCCCTTCGACTCCTCACCACTCACATTGACCTCGATGAGCACACGCTGGGGGCCGGCGAGCTCGCCTGCCTCAATCTTGCGGACAGCACGGCTCGAGATCGCCTGTGCCAGATGCAGCGAACCCACCGAGTGAATCAGCTCGGCTGAGCCCAGCACCGCATTGATCTTATTGGTCTGCAGGTTGCCGATCATATCGAAGCGCACCTCGGGCAGCTCCGGATGCTCCGCCAGACCCGTGAGCTTGCGAACCAGCTCCTGCGGGCGGTTCTCGGCAAAATGGCGATACCCCGCCTGGATGGCAGCAACAGTCTCATCGACACCAACGGTCTTGGACACGGCAATGAGGCGCGCGGCGTCGTGGGGGCGGCCCGCGCGATCGAGCGCCGCATAAAAACGTTCCAGA
>CAJLJQ010000080.1:0-9082 GCA_905207015.1 uncultured Collinsella sp.
GTGCAGGGCCGCAAACTTGTGGTCGGTGGGCGGGATGAGCGTCATAAACTTTTCGTGGATGAGCGGCTCCCACTGCGGATCGCGCAGGGCCTCCTCGATGCCGGAGTAGACGATGCCCATCTTGGACGCGGTGTCCTGCATGTTGTGGTAGACGAGTTCGGAGTCGTACTGCGCGCCGACGCCTGCCAGGTAGCTGCGCTCGGCCTCGGGGATGCCCAGGCGCTCAAAGGTGTTCTTGATGTCGTCGGGCACCGACTCCCAGTCGTGCTTTTGGTCGGTGTTGGGCTTGACGTAGGTGACGATGTTGTCCATGTCCAGGCCCTCGATCGAGGGGCCCCACGTCGGGTCGGGAAAACGATTGAAGATCTCGAGGGACTTTAAGCGCAGATCGAGCATCCACTGTGGCTCGTCCTTCTTGGCGCTGATCTCGCGCACGATGTCGGGCGTGATGCCGGCGTCGAGGCGCTCGAATCCCTCCTCGCCGTAGGTGAAGTCGTAGAGGCTGCGGTCGATGTCCGCGACCTCGGTGCGGTTCTTGGTCATTGCGTCGCCCCTTTACGCCTGCTGCTCGGCAGCGGCGGCCTCGGCCTGGGCGCGCTGCTCGGCGGCCTCGCGCTCGAAGGTCTCAAAGCCGTTCTTGTCGATCCAGGGGATCAGCGAGGCATCGTCCTCGCGCACGATGTGGCCCTTGACCATAACGTGGACGCGGTCGACATCCAGGTGCTCCAGGATGCGCGTGTTGTGCGTGATGATGAGCATGGAGCCGTCGCAGCTCTTGCGGTAGGCGTCCATACCGTGGCTGACGGTGGACAGGGCGTCGACGTCCAAGCCCGAGTCGGTCTCGTCGAGGATGGCGAGCTTGGGCTGCAGCAGCAGGAGCTGGAGCATCTCGACCTTCTTCTTCTCGCCGCCCGAGAAGCCCACGCCCAGTTCGCGGTTGAGGTAGGCGGTGTCCATGTTGAGCTCGGCTGCGAGCTCCTTGACGCGACGGCGGAACTCCTTACCTTTCATCTCCAGGCCGGGGCGGCCGGCGATGCTGGCGCGCAAAAAGCTCGACAGCGGCACACCCGGGATCTCGACCGGGGCCTGGAAGCTCAGGAACAGGCCGGCGCGCGAGCGCTTGTCGGTGGTGAGCTCGGTGATGTCCTGGTCGTCAAAGACGATGCGGCCGTCGTTGACGGTATAGACGGGATCGCCCATGACCAGGTGGCCAAGGGTGGACTTGCCGGCGCCGTTGGGTCCCATCAGCACGTGGGTCTCGCCGGCGGCGACGTTGAGGTTGACGTTGTGGAGGATGGTCTTCTCGTCCACGGAGGCGGTCAGACCTTCGATGGAAAGCAGCGGATTTGCGCTCATGCTGTCCCTCTCTGTATATGGTGTACTCATGGGTGTGCGAAACCCTAGGAATCTTCTCGGAATAAAGTTACTATGGGTTCGGCGTTAGTCAAGGGAAAACCCGACTAATCCACTCGACTTTTCAAATTCTGGGACAAAATAACCTGTTGTGTTTGTCCCACTTACTTAAGATTTGGGACAAACAAACCTGGTTATGTTGTCCCAGTAACGATGGGAGGGTAGGTATGCTCATTTCTTCTAAGGGCCGCTATGCCCTCCGTCTGATGATCTATATCGCGGCGCTCGGTGACGCCGAGGGCAAGATTGCTCTGCGCGAGGTTGCCGACCGCGAGCGCATTTCGCAGAAGTATCTGGAACAGCTGGTTCGTCCGCTCATGAAGGCGGGCCTACTTAAGAGCGTGCGCGGCAAGGGCGGCGGCTACATGATGGCCAAGGACCCGGCCGAGGTGCGTGCCGGCGACATCCTGCGCGCCGTCGAGGGCAGCACGGCTCCGGTGGCGTGCGATGGCATCGACAACAGCTGCGCCCGCAGTGATCTTTGCTCGACCGTCAAATTCTGGCGCGGTCTGGACGAGGTCATCGAAAAGTACGTCGACGGTGTGACCCTGGCAGACCTGGCCGCCGTCCCCGAGATCAACTTTGACATTAAACTGTAGGGCTGCAAATGGCATCTCTCGACAAGGTATACAAGCAAATCGAAGTTTTTGCTCGGGAATGTGACGCCGAGAAGGTTGTGTTGTTTGGTTCTCGCGCTCGAGGTGACAACCTGCCTAAGAGCGATATTGATATTGCTGTAGCAGGTTGCCGGGATTTCGACCGTTTCTCATATCTGATAGAGGAGCGTCTTGATACTCTTTTAGATATAGACGTCGTCAATCTGGATGAGTCCTTATCGCAGCAATTGCTCGATGAAATTGCCAGGGATGGTGTGATTCTGTATGAAAAAATATGAGAACTTTGCCAGCGCCTTGGCGAATCTTGAGGATGCACCCAATCAGGATCTTAGCAATGATTTTGTTCAGAGTGGATTGATTAATAAGTTCAACCTTCAGTTTGAACTGAGCTGGAAGCTCCTTAAACGTCTGCTCGAGTATGAGGGCGCCACGCTTGCTGCATCGGGGTCTCCTCGTGCCATCTTGAAGGAAGCCTACCGATTCTATGACTTTATTGATGAGGCGGCATGGCTAGATATGCTCAGAGACCGCAATACGAACGTCCATATCTATGACAACAAGCTCGCTCAAGATTTGATTCAGCGTATCTTGAACGTCTATATCCCCGCTTTCTGTCAGTTGAGAGACGGGCTGATGGGACGCTACGGCGATCTTCTTCTGGTGCCCGACGACCAGTTTGTTTAATTCCTTTAGATTTCGCGGAGGGTTGTTGCCGTTTACCGAGGGGTTGTTGTGCAACAACGGGCGAGCTGCAATACTTATTCTTATCTTTGCAAACTGCACTTTAACTACACCAATGCAGGGAGGATCTTATGCAGCCCAAGCATTCTGCGATTGTCGCGGGCCTGACGCTGGCGCTTTCGTTTGGCGCCGTTTCCGCGCCGGCACCCGCCGCTGCCGAGGAGCCCACGCCGGGCGTTGCCTCGGATGCGACCGATATCGATAAGGGTCTCTATACCCAGCAGTCCTTTTCGGGCGTGCTGAGGTCGGTCCAGGGCGTTTCGTTTGTTAACGTGACTCCCGAGATGAAGTACTTCACCAAATATGAGAGTCACGGCAACTATAACCAGGGCTTTTCGTACGGTGACGGTTATAACGCGCTGGGTTATTACCAGTTCGACCGTCGTTGGTCGCTCATTCCGTTTATGAAGCAGGCCTACAACTACAACCCCGAAAAATACAGCATGCTCAAGGATGCGATTGATCGCGGCAGCGAGATTTCCAACATGAGCAATGCCATGTACGAGAACGGCCAGCTCACCGAGTTGGGCCGTATTGCGCAGGAGGCCTTCCAGGGCGCTTATAACATCGATCCTGTTGAGTTCTCAGCTCTTCAAGATGCCTATGCGTACAACTCGTACTATGCGGTGACCGAGGCGTGGCTCAAGAGTGGCCTGGGCATTGATATTTCGGGCCGTGCCGATTGCGTTAAGGGCATGGTGTGGAGCATCACCAACATGTGCGGCACCGGTGGCTGCAGGGACTTCTTCCGTTGGGCAAACCTTTCTAACAGTATGACTGATCGCGAGTTTGTGACGGCGCTTTCCAACAGTGTGGTCAATAACGTGGCGACCAAGTATTCGAGCCAGCCCCAGTATCATGAGGGCTGGAAGAACCGCTACCGCAACGAGCTGAAGGACTGCTTGGTTTATATCGCCGAGGACGAGGCCGCTGCCGCTGCGACGCCCGTGCAGCCCGAGCCCACGCCGGCGCCCTCGCCGACGCCTGATTCGAATGACGACTCGAGCGACGATGCCAACGATGACAGGATGGATGCGCCCTCGACCGGTGCTGACGGTGATGGCTCTGCTGGTGGCACTACCAACAACGGCTCTACCTCGAACGGCTCCGATTCAAACGGCTCTGCTGCGGGCGATTCGTCTTCAAGCTCTGCCGGCAATACGGACAGCGACGCTTCTGGTTCGACCGGCGCTGGCACCTCTAACTCATCCACCGGCTCGAGCGATTCGTCCGTTGGCACCGGCTCTAACAACGGCTCCGGCTCTGACGCAACCCCTGGTTCCGATGCTTCCAAGGATGACTCGAATAAGGCGCCGGACGTCCCCGTTGCTTCGCCGGACAAGAAGCCTTCTTTCTCCGAGCAGCTTGGTTCTACGCTGGGCTCTTCGCTGATGGCTGGCGTCAATAACGGCTCGACCCAGAACAAGGGCAACTCTGATCAGGTTTCCACGGAAAAGATCGAAGCCGCAAAGGGCGACTCCAAGGACAAGGCTTCCGAGAAGACCGAATCCGATAAGGGTTCTAGCTCTGAGGAGAAGAGCGACAAGTCCGAACAGAAGAAGGACGAGGATAAGAAGTCTGAATCTGAGGAGAAGGACAAGAGCAAGGACAAGACCGAGGACGGAAAGCAGCAGGGCAAGGACAGCGGTAAGGGCAACACCGACAACCAGAACCAGGAGCAAAATGACTCCAAAACGGTGACCACCACGACCACGACGACTACAACTACCAAGTCCTCGGGCGGCAACATGCCCAAGACGGGCGATCTGATTGTGATGGCGAGCCTTGCCAGTGCAAGCTTGGCCACACTGGGCGCTACGTCTATCGTAAGTGGTAAGCATAAGCTCGATCAGCAGAAGAAGGCTTCTGGGGAGGACGGCTTGGAGGAGTAATCTTCTAGATCGTTTTCTATAAGAGTTTGGGACGGGGTCCGGTGCGGCGGCATCGGGCCCCGTTTTTGTTGTGCAACGATTTGTTATGCCCCCTCGGGGGTCTGCTGCTACCGTTGCCCGAAACGTTTGCATGTCGATATTGTTGCGCTCTACCCGCTCGCTACAATGGGCATCGTGCTGCGTTAGAAGGAGAGTTTACGGTGTCTGAACAGGCGAATTATGGTGTTGCTCATGCGTTTGGCGCACGGTTGCTCAGTTATGCGGATAACGCAGCTCTGCCGGTTGATGTACACGACTTTTCCGATGCAATCAATCGGTGTTTACTCGTCGATAAGACTATGTTTATTGCCGATATATTGGACAGCGAAGCACCTGTTGCGGTTTGCTGTCGGCCCAAGGGTTTTGGCAAGAGCATGAATCTATCGATGCTCAAATGCTATTTGGAACGACCTGATCACCGGCGGCCGGATCGAAGCCCGTTCGTCGGCTCCCAGATTTGGCAGGCGGGCGGCGGTCACTATCGTGATGAGTACGCGTGTTATCCGATCATCACGCTCGACTTTTCAGCTGCCGCTGCGGGGCGCGACGCCGATGCTGCGGCGGCTATTCGCAGCGCTGTCGCGAACGAGTGCGCCCGATTGCTGCCGCTGCTTGCCGCACCTGATCTGTCAAGACGTGAAGTCCGTCTTATCGAGAGGGCGGCGCGTGGGGTGGCCAGCGATAAGGAGATCGATGCGGCGCTTGGCGTGCTTATCAAGCTGCTCCAGGCAGCTTTCGATGAGCAGGTTGTTCTTCTGATAGACGACTACGACGCGGTATGTCCAAAGCGTTTGGACGCTAAGGACGACGGTAGCGTGGATTCCCTAGAGTCGCTCAGCCGAATGTTGTTCGACACCATTGCCGATGCCGGCGACTCGTTGCGATTGACGTGTCTGATGGGCGAGCGCCCCGGTCATGCCGAGTTTGCGTTGTCCCAACGTGGGGTTTCCTATCGGTCGGCGACAGCGTTGTCGAGTTGGTGTGATCGATGGTTCGGTTTTTCGGACGACGAAGTCCAAGTGCTGTTGGATTGCATCGGTCGCAACGGCTGTCTGGATGACGCGCGTGAGTGGCTCGAGGGCTATCTGTTTGGTGGTTTTTATTGCTCGAGCCCGGAGCGCGTGGTGGACTACGCACAGCGCGATTGCGTCGCGCCCGTTCGGGCGGATCTGTATGGTTACGCCGACCGTCTGAGCGCATGCGTCGGTGACTGGAATCTCATGCGCCTGTCCGCATTGTTCGATTTGGTTGAGCCGCATGGGTTTATTGAGGCGCCAGTGCATGTGCATGCCGAGGAGGTCGATGCCGCCAAGCCCGAAGATATCTGGACTGCGCTGTATCTGTCTGGATTTCTTACGACGGACATGACAGGGCATTCGGAGGACGGCGCGTGCCTTCGTTCCCTGCGCCTGCCTAACAACGAAGTGCGTCAGGCGCTCCGTCTTGTAATTCTGGAATGGTTTGAGTGCGCCGTTGAGGACGTTGGAGTTATCGACTCATTCCATGACGGGTTGTGTCGAGGAGACGAGGACGCTGTAAAGCAAGCTTTGAGCTGTGCTATCGGCGATCTGGGCATCGATGTGGACAAATCAGATATGCCGACAGCCTATCATCTGGCGCTGCAGGGGCTTTGCTTTGGACTGTCCGGCTATTGCAATCCCAGCTCCAAGCGAAGTGGCGTCTCGGATCGCTGGGATATCCAGGTGATTCCCACCGGTCGGGTGTTTGACGTGGCCGACACGCTCGGCATGCTCGATGAGCGACCGCTCATTACGATCAACATGTTGTATGACCCTGGCGTCGATGCCCTGGGCCTGGAACTGTTAGCGGTTCAGGCGCTGCTCGACATAGAGCGCGACGGCATCGATGATATCCGCGTGCCGCGCCCCGCCGTCGGGCGCATGCGTTGGGGCTTTGGTTTTGACGGTCAGCGTGTGTCCGTGGTGTGTCAACGACTGTAGCGGCGGGCGAAAGCCCTTTACTACTCGGCGTCCTTCAGGGGCGGCATGGGCTTCCAGTTGGGATCCTTAACGATCTTGCGTGCGTCCTTCATGCCACGGCGCAGCGCCGGAATACCGGTCTTAAAGCATTTGTCGACTGCTGCCAGACGAATGAACTCCTTGCAGAAGGTCGCGGCATTGCCCAGACGGAACAGCACGGGGTGGTAGTCGCCGTAGATCTGCATGTAGCGTGCCAGATAACCGCGGTTGCGCATGATGTAGTAGCGGTTGGTGTCGCTCGTGGAGTTGAGCTGGCGCTTGCCGGCGATGTCCCAGTTGGAGACGGCGCGGGCGCGCTTGAGCACCACGTCGGCAACCACGGCGGCGGGGAAGTGCTGGCTGGCCACGTAGCCGTAGCAGGCATCGTCGCCGTAGATAAAGAAGCGCGCGTCGGGCAGGCCAATCTTGTCGACCACGCGGCGCGAGAACATGCCGCCCTCAAAGCACAGTTGGTTCATGGTGCGGTAGCCCTCGGGTCCCAAATCCCACTTGGCGATGGGGTTAGGGATGCCGAGCGAAAGGATGAGCTGGTACTGCCAAAAGAAGGCGCCGCCGTCAAAGTCCAGGCGCGAACCCTGAATGACGTCGTAACAGTCGGTCCACTTGGCCAAGCGCTCGATGCCTTCGGGGATGACGAGCACGTCGTCGTCCATCACCCAGAACCACTGGGCGCCCAGGTCGTAGGCGCATTTGGTGCCGGCGGAGAAGCCACCCGCGCCGCCACCGTTTTCAAGCTGCGGCGCGTATATAACGCGGTCGGTGCCACCCTGTGAATCGGGCTGGTCGGTGTCGATGCCCCACAGGTTGGCGAGGCGCTCGTTAAATGCGGTGCACATGGCCTCGGTCTCGCGCGAATTCTCGTTATCGACAATCACGATGCGCCAGGGCGTTGCCGTGAGCTCGGTCATGGAGTCGAACAAGTTGGCCAGGAGTTCCTGGCGCTTGTACGTGACGACAACGATGGCGAGCTTATCGATGGGGGCGGGAAGGGTTGAAGGCATGGGGCAATATATCCTTTCACGCGCGGCGCGCGAGCGCTGCGCGGAAGCTATCGAATACGTCCTTGGGACTGTCCTATTGTAAAGGCTCGGCGCACCTTGACGGCAAGCTTTGAATAAAACGCAGGAACCTGCCACGGGCCCGCCGCATGACGTGCGGCTACTTTGCCCGCAAGAGGCTCCATAGATTATATAAACGTCCGCTGGCGCGCTGACCCTTTGATACCATGAAACGACAGGTATTTCCTAAGGAGCACATTTGTCTACTAACGCCTCTGGCAGCCCTGTTCTGTCGCTGCTTATTCCCATTTACAATGTTCAGCGCTACCTGCGCGAGTGTCTCGATTCCGCCCTGGCGCAGACGCTCAAGGATATTGAGATCATCTGCATTAACGACGGGTCGACCGACAACTCGCCGGCGATTATCCGCGAGTATATGGAGCGCGATGGGCGCGTCAAGATGATCGACAAGGCCAACAGCGGCTACGGCGACTCGATGAACCGCGGTCTGGAGATGGCGCGTGGCAAGTACGTTGGCATCTTGGAGTCCGATGACTTTATGGCGCCCGACGCACTCGAAAAGCTTGTCTCGGCCGCCGATACCAATAATGCCGACTTTGCGAAGGCGAACTTTGATTTCTACTGGTCTAAGCCCGAGGAGCGCCGTTCGCTGCACGAGATGTTTAAAGCAAGGGATTGTGGCAAACCGGTGCATCCCAGCAATACGACGCAGTTCTTTAAGCAAAAACCGTCGATTTGGTCGGCCGTGTACCGTCGTGATTTTCTTGAGCGCAACGGTATCAAGTTCCTGCCGACTCCGGGGGCATCCTTTCAGGACACGTCATTTGCCTTTAAGGTGATCGCGTGTGCCGAAAAGGCTATTTACCTGCATGATGCCGTGTTGTCGTATCGCCAGGACAACGAGAATTCCTCGGTCAATTCTTCGGCTAAGGTCTTTTGCGTCAATACCGAGTATGCCGAGATTGAGCGTTGGATTCGAGAGGATTATGCCCGCGACCACGCAAGTGATGACGTCGCGCGCATGCTCAAGTTCAACCAACTCATTAAGTACGATTCGTATATGTGGAACTACGTGCGCTTGGCGCCTAAGTTCTATAAGGAGTTCCTGGTTCAGATGGCCAAGGAGTTCCAAGCGGCCTTGGACGCGGGGGAGTTTTCGCTTGACGACCTCAAGCCGTGGAAGCGCGCAAATCTCGCTGCCATCCTCAAAGATCCTGAGGGCTGGGTTGACGAGCATCCGAGTTTTGCGACGGATGGTGCCTTGGGGCGTGCTAAGTATTACGCCTCGGTTGGAGGCCCAGGCGTGGTTGCCGCCTTCCTCATCGAATCGCTGAGGGGGTAGGTCGGCATGGGAGAGGTCT
>CAJLJQ010000081.1:0-9019 GCA_905207015.1 uncultured Collinsella sp.
AGGTCAGAAGTTCAAATCTTCTAACGCCCACCAAATGTTCGCAGCTCAGAGGCTTAGCCTCTGAGCTGTTTTGTTTTGGTCGCCAAATCGCCGGCAAAAGGTACCTCGCTTCATGAAAGAGCGGTTCTGAACGTCAGTTTAGCCTTGTCATCTCAATCGAGTGGGGGTTGACCATTTTGAACATAACCGTGCATCTCGTTGACGTTTCTGCGATCGATCCCGGCGAGACCGTTGATATGGCATCAATCGCGGGACGTTATGCCTCGCGTGCCTCCAATGGAGATCTCCCCATTGCGTCTCGGAGGGAAGCTGCGGGCGTGGGTCTGCTGCTTCGCGACGCCCTGGGTGTCTTCGACGACACCCAGCTTGCGCGCTCTGCTTTCGGCAAGATCGAGCTTGCGGATGGGGAGGCCCCCTCTATTTCCATTTCACATGGCGGAAGCGTGGCCGTCCTCGCTGTTTCCGATGTTGCTCGGTCGGTCGGAGGACCTATTGGCGTGGATATCGAGGCGGTCGATGAGATTGTACCTATTGCGGTTGAGCGTATGGCGAGCTCAAGGGAACGGGCGTGGATTGACGCTGCGGCAGATTCGCAGGAACGCGCCTTTCGGCTGTGTCGGGTTTGGACGCGTATCGAAGCCGTCCTGAAGGCGGAGGGGTCCGGCTTTTCAATCGATCCCCGCAAAGACGGGTTGCCGAGCGGATGGTTTACTTCCTCGGTGGTGTTTGGCCAGTGTGTCATCTCTTGTGCAGCGCGTTCTATGCCCCATATCGCCATTGAGGAGCATGCCTTTCGGGTAGCATAGTAGCCAATCGCCAACAGGGGAGGCCTTCTATGTCACTGAACGCTAAAAACGATATTGCTTCGCGGATCGAAGGCGCCGTCTTTGAACTTATGGCGACAACGCCTGTGCAATCGATTAAGGTCACCGACGTACTCCGTCTTGCCCATACATCAAAATCAACCTTCTATCGTTGCTACCGCTCTGTCGATGATGTGGTCAAGCGCTTTGAAGATGAGCTGCTCCAGAACATGCAAGACATTAACGACGTTGCCCTTGAGGCTCGTTTTGGTGATGCGCAGCTTGATCCCACGCCCACGATGATCAAGCGCATGGAAATCCTCAAGGCCAATCGCTCGAAAGTCCTGGCGCTTAACAGCGATAACGGTGATCCCGTGTTTGCACACAAGGCAACGATCTTCATGCATGACTATTTTCGCGATCGTTTGCGGTCGACGTTTTCGGATGAGACGGACCTCGATCTGTATCTTGCTTTTGCGCTTGCGGGCCACCATAACCTCATCCAGTATTGGCTCGAAGTCCGGCCTGACCTTGAGGCACGAACCGTTGCCGCCGCGCTCAATCGCATGTTCTACGCACCGCTCTTTGTCGACGATACCTCGCGCCATTGGCACCCACGTATCCCCGATTTTGAAAAGCCACTCGGGTGAGCGGCTGTTTTTTAGGGATGAACGGTTGCGCATGCAGCGAACTCAAAGTGCTCCAACCCTATGAATCGGTTTTAAGCACGGTCATTTATCTGCTATTTGGAACGAAATTAAGCTATGCGTACCAAATGATGGGACATATAACGGCTTTTTGTCCCACAACACCAAATAAACCCCTCATAAACTAAAGCTACGTTCAAAAGAACCACTGCAGTAGTTCAACGTGTGACGGCACAGAAAAGCCGCGAGCGCTCTCTCACCTTCGCTCGCGGCCGGACTGCGCCATCACTCCGTACACCCTCACATGATTAGGATGTGATATTCAGTGGTTACGCTCGGAAAGAACATGCGCAGCGTCTCGATTGTAGGCGTAGGCTGCACCCCGTTCAAGGATTTTGAGGAGCATCCCGAGACCCAGGGCATTGGCGAGGGCGAGGCGTTTGGCTATGCTGCCCTCGAGGCAATTGCCGATGCCGGTCTTGAGCCCCGCGATATCGACTTTTTCTACCACGGCAGCGCCAATCCGTATCTTGTTGGCGATTGCATTACCCCCAACATGCAGGTTGCCGATTGGTTTGGCGTTCGCGCCAAGGGTTCCGTCCATCATTCCGAGGCTTGCTGCACGGGCTACGTCGCCCTTGAGCAGGCCGTGATGGCAGTCGCCTCCGGTGCCTACGATGTCGTCCTTACGGGTGCCTGCGATTTGGCTTCGACCCTTCCCGTTGAGCACATGCCCTCGCATATTCGCCAGGACTTTACGCTTGACGTCATGATTCCCTCGCTCGATAAGATCTATGACCGCGCGTATGGTCGCCCGCTCGATGGTGCCTTTGGCGTGTCGTTCGACAACTGGATCAACGAGTATTCGATGCAGTACGACCTTACTGCCGATCAGATCGATGACGCCCTGAACGGCCTTACCAAGAGCCTTCGCCGCGGTGCCGTCCTGAATCCCCTTGCCTGGTACGAGACCACGGTCGAGGAGGATGCGAAGGCGGCTGGGTTCGATACCGCCGACGAGTATCTCAAGAGCATGTACAACCCGCGCGTTACGCAGTACCTGCGCGTTACCGGCTTTGAGAAGAAATGCGACGGTGCCGCCGCTGTTGTCGTGATGCCCACGGAGAAGGCCAAGGCCATGGGTGTCCCGTATGCACCTATCGAGGTTCTGGGCACGGGCGCCTCTGCCGTCGAAGCCGGCCTGCTTCACAACGAGCACTGGGCTACCGAGCTTGCTGCCAAGCAGGTCTACGACCTTACCGGCGTGAGCCCCGATGAGATCGACCTGTTTATGTGCAATGACTTCTTCCTGGCTTCCGAGATCGTCTCGGCCGAGGAGTGCGGCTATATTCCGCGCGGCGAGGCTTGGAAGTATGCGATCGATGGCCGCACCGCTTTTGACGGCGATAAGCCCATCAACCCGCACGGTGGCCGTTGCAACTTCGGCCACGCTCATGGCGCATCCGGTATCGCCGATATCGTCGAGGCCGTCAAGCAGATGCGCGGCGTCGCCGGTGCAACCCAGATGAAGAAGATTCCTGAGACGGCCTTCCTGCGCGGTTTTGGCGGTTCTCAGAATGTGCGCTGCCAGATTCTTCGTACCGTCGCCTAAGCGACCGCGGTTTTCGATTTCCCATAAGGAGTATTCTCATGCAACTCAAAGATATGGAGCCCGTGGTCAAGAAGTTCTACACGGGTCTTGAAGAGGGCATCTATTGGGCACGTCAGTGCCCCGAGTGCGGAGCCGTCGAGTTTCCGCCTCACCTTGCCTGCAATGCCTGCGGCTACCACAAGACCGATTGGGTCCAGGTTTCCGGTCACGGCCATCTGATCGATTTTACCCTGCCTGGTCCGCAGAACGACAAGCCCTACCTCAAGGAGTATGGCAAGTACGCCTACGGCGCCGTCGATATTGACGAGGGTTCTCAGTACACCTACGTCATCTACGGCATTACCAAGAAGAAGGCCCCCGAGATCCGCGCCAAGCTCATGGCGGGCGAGACCGTTGGTGTCCATGCCAAGGTCATCGATCGACCGGGTTACAAAGAGCTCACGTTTGAGCTTGACGACTAGGTTTTCACCCTTTTAACAATTCGATTCCTCTCTTAGGCCACGGCGGGACCCGTGTCTCCAGCCCGCCGTGGCCGCCCCTCTTTTTATCTTAGAAAGGCACCATCATGAACGAAGAACTCACTCAGCAGATCTGCGATTTTGCCAAGTCCGCTTACAACTACGATGGCGATGTGACCCCCGAGACGACGTTTGAGACCCTGGGCAAGGGCTCGATGAAGATGATCGCCCTGACCTCCATGATCGAGAACGAGCTCGATGCCGAGGTCCCCGTTCGCGAGGTCATGGTCATGAAGACCATCGGCGAGCTTATCGAGCGCACTGCCGAAGAGATGGAGTAGCTGCCATGGACCTGATGCAGACCCTGCGCGAGCAGGCTGCCGCCAAGCCTATGCGCGTTGCTTTTCCCGAGGGCGAAAACGAGACCATGATGCAGGCGGTCGCAAAGATCGCCGCCGAGCATCTTGCCGAATGTGTGCTGGTCGGCGACGGCGGTAAGCTCAAGGAGCTTGCCGATGAGCGCGGCATCTCCCTTGACGGCATCGAGATTGTCGATGTGACCGACGAGGAGGCGAACGCTGCCTGCTGCGAGCGCTACCTTTCGCATCCGGATTGCAAGTTTAAGCCCAAGGGCGCCGCGCGCCGTATGGCGCGTCCGCTTGAGCGCGCCCTGATTTTGCAGGTGCTCGGCGATGTCGACGTAATGTTCGCCGGCATTGATAACGCCACGGGCGATATTATCCTGGCGGGTCAGACCATCGTCGGCCTTGCCGACGGGGTGGACACCGTGAGCTCGTGCGGTATCGCCGACATTCCCAACTGGAACGGCGGCGAAGGTGGCCTTTTGGCTTTTGGCGATTCCGCCGTTTGCGTCGACCCTACGAGCGAGGAACTTGCCTCGATCGCGATTTCGTCGAGCGAAACGGTGCGCTCGCTGACCGGATGGGATATCCGTTGCGCGCTGCTTTCGCATTCGACTGACGGCTCGATGGATAACGAACTCGTCGACAAAGTACGCCGCGCTCGCGAGATTGCCAACGATCGCCGTCCCGACCTTGCCATCGACGGCGAGTTCCAGTTTGACTCGGCGATTAACCCCAAGGTTGCGGCCAAGAAGGTACGTCGTGAGTCCGCTGTTGCGGGACAGGCCAACGTGGTCATCTGGCCTGATATCAACGTGGGCAATATCGGCGTCAAGATCATCCAGAACCTGACCGGCGCCAATGCTTACGGCCCCATGCTTCAGGGCTTCAAGAAGATCGTGTGCGATTGCTCGCGCTCTGCGCCCGTCGACGAGATCGTCGGCAACGTGGTGATGAGCTGCGTGCGCGCCCAGGCGCTTAAGGAGGCTTAAGATATGTCCGATAAAAAGACTCCCTGGCGCATCCTGGTAATCAACCCGGGTTCCACTTCCACGAAGGTGGGCGTTTTTGAGGGTGATGAGTGCAAGCTCAGCAAGAACGTTGCGCACGATGCGAAGGACCTCGCCCAGTTCGATGGGGTTTCGGCTCAGATGCCGTATCGCTGCGATCTGATTCTTGGAGCACTGGGGGAGGCGGGCCTGAAGCTCGAGGACTTTGATGCATTTGTCGGTCGCGGCGGCGGCTTGCTTTCGTTGCCCGGCGGCACGTATGCCATCAATGAGGTCATGCTCGAGCATGCCCGCATCGGTGCGAACGGCATTCAGCACCCGGCGCAGCTTGGCCCCCAGATTGCCCATGAGTTCGCTTCAAAGACGGGCAAGCCCTCTTTTGTGGTGAATCCTCCCGATACCGATGAGCTGTGCGACCTCGCACGTATGACGGGCATTAAGGGCGTGTATCGAAACGTGCACCTGCACGCCCTTAATCTTAAAGAGACCGCCATTCGTCACGCGGCAAAGCTCGGTCGCGCATATGACGAGTGTAACTTTATTGTTTGTCATATCGGCGGTGGCATTTCGATTTCCGCTCACCTTAAGGGCAAGATGGTCGACGGCAACGACATCGTCGGCGGCGAGGGCCCCATGGCGCCGACGCGCTGTGGCTCGGTCCCCGCAATCGAGGTCGCGAAGTATACGGCGGAACATGGTCTCGACGTTGCCCGCGCCCATTGCATGAAGACCGGTGGC
The DNA here is from genome assembly GCA_905207015.1 of uncultured Collinsella sp. GTDB lineage: Bacteria > Actinomycetota > Coriobacteriia > Coriobacteriales > Coriobacteriaceae > Collinsella. The sequence continues at coordinate 5,631 of CAJLJQ010000081.1, forward strand.
TTCGTTGACCTTTTGGGTACGTCCGATGCCATCGAGGTGTGTGAACGTGCCGCTGCGGGCGATAAGGCTGCAGCACGCGCTTGGGATGCAATGGTTTACCAAATCTGCAAGTGGATTGGCGAGATGGCCTGCGTGCTGAAGGGCGACGTCGACGGCATCTTGCTCGGAGGCGGCATGGTCCACAGCAAGGAGCTCGTTGCCTCGATTGAGGAATGCTGCTCTTGGATCGCTCCCGTATCGGCTTATCCCGGCGAGTTTGAGCTCGAGGCGATGGCGTCTGGCGCCTGCCGCGTGCTCGATGGTGTCGAGGAAGCGCTCGTGTACAGCGGAGAACCCGTGTTCACCGGATTCAACGACTAATAGTGCTGTGTTTGGGGCGGCCGCTGGTGATGTCTGGCCGCTCCGACCCTTTTCTTTAAGTGTAAGGATGGATCATGGATAAAACCAAGATCAAGTACCTGGTGGGCATTTACGCAGCCGCCATGTGCATCATGGGCATGCTCGTGCCCGTTCCCATCGTGGCCTCTGTTGCGGCCGCGTTTCCCAACGAGAACATCGCTGCCGTTCAGATGATTATCGGCATCATCCCGTTGATGATGGCGTTGTCCGCCATGCTCGTCTCTTCACAGCTTGCCTCTCGCGTGTCCAAGAAGAAGACGACGCTCGTCGGTCACATTATCGTGATGCTGGCAGGCGCCTCGGTGCTGGTGTTCCACGACTCGCTCGGCCAAGTCTTAGCGGCTTCTGCTGTCATGGGCCTTGGTCTCGGTGCCGTGCAGAATTCAACGGACGCTCTTATCGCGGATTACTTTGGCGGAAAGCAGCGCTCGTTTGTCATGGGCATCTACTCCACTTTTGTTGCACTGGGCGGCATTATCTGGACGATGGTTTCCGGCATCTTGGGTTCTGCCGAGTGGTTCCACAGCTATGCGGCGTACTTCATCATGATCATTTTCATCGTAATCGAGGCTGTTTGCCTTCCTGAGGGTCATCTTGAGCCCAAGCGCGAGGTCAACGTGTTTGCCAATATGCCTAAAGAGGTCGCGATTATCACGCTCATGAGCTTTGTGTTCGTACTTACGTTCCAGCTCTTTAGCTCCAATGTCTCGCTGCTTGTCGTGGGCCGTGGCTTTGGCGGTACCGTGGAGGCCGGTCTTGCCTCTACCGTTATGACCGTTGCCGGTATTGCGGCTGGTCTTTTGGTCGGTCCGCTGTTTGCCAAGTTTAAGAACCTGGCTATGCCGATCGCGTGGGGCGTGACGCTCGTCGGCCTGGGCCTGACGCTGGTTGCGCCCGCCTTTATGGTGCTGTGCGTTGCGGGTTTTGTCGTTGCGCTGGGCAAGGAGACCTACGTGCCGCTGGAGGGCAATTTTGCCGCCGGCAACTCTGCCCCCGAGGGACGTGCGTTTAACCTCGCCATTGGCATGGCAGGTATCAACTTTGGCATGGCATTGTCTCCCATTGTGTTTGAGGCCGTGACGTCGCCGTTTGGTGCAACGATTGACCAGAAGTTCATCGCCGGCATGATCGTCTGTGCGGCTTGTGTCGTCTTTGGCGCCATTAAGTATCGCAAGCTCACCCCGGCCCAGCTTGCCGAGGCCGAGAAGATGGCGGCCGGCGGCGAGGCGGAGTAGCCGCTCGAGTAGTTGCTTTGCCGCACATCATGTTTTATCGGGGCCGCCGACATATGCCGGCGGCCCTCTTTCTATCAATGACTTTGAAAGGCTTACGGCTATGAAGTTACCTGTCAGGCGCGTTATCGGTATTCTCAACGGCTTCTTTAACCCGCTATTGCTCTGCGCGTTTCTCCCCATCATTGAAGGGGCGCCTGGCTTGGATCTGACGGGCCCCACGGGCTTTTGGGGACAACTCATCGTGGCCACGGTGATCGCCGAGGTTCTGAGCGCACTCCCGCTGTTTGGCAAAACGGTTGGTATGTGCCTGGACTTTTTTGGTTTTGAGCAGGGGAGTGCATCACACAAGATCGCCGGTACGGTCATCGGTGCCACGCTCCTTTTTATGGTGATCGGTTTTGGCGAGATTGCCTTCCAAGGAGGATTCGGAACGATTGAAGGCCGTACGTTCTTCGCGCGTTGGGCCGGCCTCGTCACAAAGGGATGGGCCTTTGTGGTTATCGCCGGCGTGCTGCTCGATCCCTTTACAGCGGCTCTCGGCCGCATGATGGTTCGCGAAGAGAGGTAATAGATCCTCGCCTATCGAATGCCGGCGGACGGGGCGCCGGGGCTGTAGTCTTCCGAGCGTTTACAGTCCTGTCGCTCCGTCCGCCGGCATTCGACCGCAACATGTTGGTCAAGCATAATCTTTTGGATTCTTTTGGCGCGAGCGGCTTGGTTTTGGTAGGATTTGTCGGCGGCTTGACTAAGGGGGTTTTATAACTGCCATGCAGGTAGCCGTGTTGGTAACGTTTTACCGACTTGCCAAGAGCCCCTCATAATTAATGCGTCTGCAAAATGACCAATTGCTTTGACCTGCTGAAACACTATATGTTGTGTTTGACCTAAAAAAAGAATACAGGATATAGATGCGTCTTTGTCGTATGATAGATGGCGGACAGAGAACGAGGACCTTATTCGCCCCATTTGGACACGCCTTTGAGCCGCTTGATCGGCCGCGAGGATTGTCCGCATGAGGACCTATGGTTTATCGAGAACACAGATTGCGCGACGGCGCCGCAAGACAGGGGTAAGCCCTGCCGGGCATCGTTTGGCTCTGAAGCGCAATGAGACTACGACGCGAAAGAGGCAAGAGGATGAAGATCATCAAGCGCAGCGGCACCGAGGTTGTCTTTGACATCGATAAGATCGTCAATGCCATCCGCGCCGCAAACTTGGAGGTCGAGGAGAGCTCTCGTCTAACCGACCGCCAGGTGGTTTACGCGGCACAAAACGTCGCCGAGGCATGCGAGAACGCGGGCCACACCGTTTCGGTCGAGGAGATCCAGGATTTGGTCGAGGACGAAATCATGCGTCTCGACTGCTACGAGGTCGCCCGCCACTACATCATCTATCGCTACGTTCAGAGCCTGAAGCGCCAGAAGAACACGACCGACGACAAGATTCTGTCGCTGATCGAGTGCAATAACGAAGAGGTCAAGCAGGAGAACTCTAACAAGAACCCGACCGTCAATTCCGTCCAGCGCGACTATATGGCCGGCGAGATTTCCAAGGACCTGACCCAGCGCGTGCTGCTGCCCCAGGAGATCGTGGATGCCCACAATGAGGGCCTGATCCACTTCCACGATTCCGACTACTTTGCCCAGCACATGCACAACTGCGACCTGGTGAACCTGGAGGATATGCTGCAGAACGGCACGGTCATCTCCGGCACCTATATTGAAAAGCCCCACAGCTTTTCCACCGCCTGCAACA
>CAJLJQ010000082.1:0-8656 GCA_905207015.1 uncultured Collinsella sp.
CAAGCGCCCGCTGTGCGAAAAACTGCAGGTGGCGGACGAAACGCTCATAGGGCAACGAGGTGTCGTCGAGGGTCGCAGCGTAACGATCGGAAACAATCGCGAGTACGTCGCGAACAAGCTGGACCGAGATGATGAGACGGTCGGAGCGTTGCGGCATGGTGGCGTTGACGATATGCAGCGTAATAAAACCCTGCTCTTCTTCGCTCATCTGAATGCCCATATACTCCTTGATAATCTGCAGCGCACGGCCCGCAAGCGCATACTCCTTGCGATAGAACTGCTGGATCTCGAGCAGCAACGGATTCTCACAGGAGACGCCCTTGCGCTCGCGCTCCAAAGCAAGGCCGATATGGTCTGCGAGAGCAATGAGGATCTTGTCGTTGATATCAACATTGAGCTCTCGACGGAGCATCTGAACAATGTCTTCGGCGATCACGAGGTTGACGGTGGGGATGGACTCCAAAAGATGTGCCAAGCGGTCAATCGTACGAGAATCCTGAGAAGTGCCCTCCTGCAGCGCATAGGTCTTTTCGACCGATGCTTCATCGACAGCGTCGCCGGCATGACGGCCAAAGCAGAGGCCTCGACCGATGACAATGAGCTCGGAGCCATCGTCCGAAGTGACCATTGCGACGTTATTGTTGAAAACTCGCTTGATAACCACGGTACCCACCACAAGAATTTACTCGGAAAGCCAGACGACAGGCTCTTTAACAGCAACAGGGCCGGAAGCATGCTCACGAAGAGTCGAGTTCTCCGAACGCTCGCACACGATAACGAAGACCGTGGGATCGAAGCCGGCGGCGCGGACCGCGTCAAAATCGACCTCGACGAGGGGCTGGCCCGCGTCGACATGGTCACCCTGAGCAACAAGCGCATGGAAGCCCTTGCCCCCAAGTTTAACAGTGTCGATTCCGATATGCAGCATCACCTGAGCAGAGCTGTCGTCGGACATGATGCCCAGCGCGTGCTCAGTCGGGAACAGCGCCGCGACGGTGCCGGAAACAGGAGCGCACACCGTTCCCTCTTGGGGAACCACGGCAACGCCATCGCCCACGGCACGGCTGCTAAAAGCGGAATCATTGGTATTTTCTAGATGAACAAGCTCGCCGGAAACGGGAGCGAGGATTTCGAACTCGGAAGACGCAGTCGCCTGCTTGTCCGAGCCGCCCATAAGGCGAGAAAAGAAACCCATGGTGGCATGTCCCTTCATAAATATAGCCCAACCAAAACCAAGCGAATGCATCCATAGAGACACACCCGTTCAAAGACTTTGGTTAGGCCCACGTCCGAGGGACTCGGTAACCTTCCGCATTTCTTTTTACGGGACCTATTGTAGACAAGCCCAAAGCCAGAACAATCATTATGACCGGTGAACGGTATTTATTCTCCGATAAACGGTTTTTAGGCGATATTTGGATGTCTCTATAGTTTTGTAACCCTCGTGGCTATTCCCGGTGAGGCACCCGACCCCGTATCGCGGCGCATGTCGCCCCCAATCTGGGTATCCGGTGCATGGTGCCCTATTGTCTTGCATAATTTCGCTTGCGTCATGCATAAAAAGACGGGGGCACCCCTTCCCGTCCCAACGTACCCCCGCTTGGACCGTGCAAAAACCGGAGTATTCAGCATCGCGGTCCCCGTCGGCGACGCCGCGAATCGGGGAAGCCGCGCAATCGGCGTCATTTTGGGGCCCGGCGCGCCGCGAAACGTGTGATATCGCCGCGCCGGACCCCGTCCGCCAACCCAAATAGTCTGTCGAAGGATCTCGCTGGCCCAAAAAGACGCTTCCGGTGCGTATGCAGCCGCCCCGGCCTGCTGAATACTCCCAAAAATGCACGGTGCACCCGAGGGGACCCGTGCATGCCGTGAAAAAACACGCTCACATCCAAAAGAATGCGAGCGTGAAAGCCAAATGGCAGCAGGGGTGCCAGACGGCGAGCGGAATCCCTGGCGTATCCGCCCGGGCACCGCAGCCGCCGCGTGTCAGTGGGGAGTTTCACGTTCTCCGTCGATGCCAGAACCCCGCATACGCGAATCTCCAACTAAGCCGATAGCCCACATCTCTTGCCGCGACCGTCTCCGTGCATTTTCGTTAGGGAGCCGGCCCACCTCAAACTGCGCCCACTAAAAAGGGCCCCGAGCATAGTCTGCTCGGGGCCCAAATTCATCTCGCCTTACCGCGCGACACGTGTGTTACTTGCGCTTGCCGCCGCCGTCACCGGGGCGACGGGAGCTGCCGCCGCGCTTGCCACCACGGCTGTTGCCATAGCTGCCACGGTTATCGCGACCGCCGGCACGGCCGCCACGGGAGCCGGTCTGGTTGCCGCCACGCCCGCCACGATAGCCGCCACGACGCTCCTCGCGGGTATCGTCGTAGTTGCGCCAGTCATCGCGACGATCGCGGCTGGCACGCGGGTCACGACGATCGCGCGACTCGTTAGAACGACCAGCGCCGCCGCGGCCGCCATTGCCGCGAGCACCCTCGCGACGCTCGCCGCCGCGGCTACCGCGCTCTTCAAAGCGCTTGCCGCCACGGGACTCGCCGCCGCGGGTGCTACGCTCACCACGGCCCTCGCCGCCGCGGCGCTCGTCACGGCCACCGCGCTCGTCATCACGACCGGAACGACGGTGGTAGCCCGCACCGCGCTTGCCACCGCGCGAACCGCGGCCCTCGTCCTCGCGCTCGACACGACGACGGCCACCGCGATCCCCATCCTCGCGACGGCGGCGATGCGCTTCGCCCTGGAACTGCTTGGCACGGCGCTCGGCACGGTTCCCGCGCGGGGTCTGCTCGACAGCAGCAGCACCCCCGCGCTCCTCGGCAGCCACCTCGCGAGCCACGCTCTCCACAGCCTCGTCCACGCGAGCCTGAACGCCCTCGCGCACGCGGGTCTTGCCGCCGCGCTTGGGACGGCTCGGACGCTCGCCGTCGCCGCGACGCTCATCGCGACCGCGGTTGGAACGACCGGCAACATCGCCGTAATCGTCGCCGTTGCGCTTGCCGTCGCGACGTGCCTGCCCGAGCTTCTTCTTGCTCTTGGACTTGCCGCGCTTGGTCTTCTTCTTCACCTTAAAGGCCGCAGGGTCGCGCTCGGGATCAACCGCGGGCGGGTTGGGACCCACATGCAGGTCGCCGGCCTCGTAGATGTCGGCGGTCTTGTCCATGAGCTTCTCGATCTCATAGAACTCATCGACGTCCTGCTCGGTCACAAACGTGATGGCCCAGCCCAGCTCACCGGCACGGCCCGTGCGGCCGATGCGGTGGATGTAATCGGTCGGCTCGGCCGGCACGTCAAAGTTCACGACATAGCGCACGTCGCTGATGTCGATGCCGCGAGCGAGAACGTCGGTTGCCACCAGCACGTCGACGGTACCGTCGCGGAAGGCCGAGAGCGCGCGCTCGCGCTGGGCCTGGCTACGGTTGCCGTGAATCGCGGCGGCCTTGATGCCCTTACGCTCCAGACGACGGCAGCAGCTGTCGGCGCGGTGCTTGGTACGCATAAAGACGATGGTGCGCTCCGGACCCTCCTTCTTGAGGAACTCGGGCAGCAGGTTGTTCTTGGCCTCGATGGACACCGGGAACACAAACTGGTCGACGGTGTCGGCGGTCGACGTGGCAGGCGCGATCTCCACGCGGGCCGGATCGCTCACCAGGTCGGTGATCTCGCCCACGGCCTCCTCGTCGAGGGTCGCCGAGAATAGCAGCGTCTGGCGCTCGACCGGCGTCTCGCGCACAATACGGCGAACGGCGGGCAAAAAGCCCATGTCGAGCATGCGGTCGGCCTCGTCGAGCACCAGCACCTTGACCTCGTTCAGGTGGCAAGCGCCCTGCTCAATCAGATCGACCAGACGGCCCGGCGTGGCGACAAGGATGTCGCAGCCGTACTTGAGGGCCGCGGTCTGGGGCTTGTAGCTCACGCCGCCCACGACGGTCACGGCGACATGGCCGGTGACGTCGGCAATCTTGCCGGCGACCTCGTCGATCTGCTGTGCGAGCTCGCGCGTGGGGGTGATGACGAGCATCACGGGACCGCGGCCGTTGCCCTCGGGCTTTTTAGCACCGCGACGACGGTTGCGGCCGCCGCGCTCGCGTACGGGTTTGGGAGGAGCGATGTGCTCCAGGTTGTTCATGGTCGGCAGCAAAAAGGCAGCCGTCTTGCCGGTGCCGGTCTGAGCGGCGGCAAGCAGGTCGCGACCCTCGAGCACCACGGGGATCGAGCCGGCCTGCACGGGCGTGGGCGCCGTGTAACCCAGGTTCTCGATGGCACGAAGCATCTCGTCGGAAAGGCCCAGCTCGTCAAAGGCGGGCAGGCTCTCGGTAGCGGACTCAACGGCCTCGGCGGCATTGGCCTCGTCGGCCGCGTCGAAGGCAGCCTGAGTCATGGCCTCGCGGGTCTCGTCCAGAATCTCGGCGTCGGTGACGTCGGATACAGAATTACGCATATGTTGTTGTTCCTTATCTGCACGCGCAATGGACACGGCATGCGGCCGCGCGGGCGTGCTTGGTAGTGCGCTAATACATACAAAACAGGTGCGCACAGAGAGGACGTTGCTCAGCACGCTGGCGATCGCTTTGGCAGCCCTATCACGCGCCGTCCAGACGCAGCAGCTCTAAGCGATGGAGCAGATTCGCCGCCGGTTAGTATACCCGCATTCCGTATGCCCCCACGTAAACCACAGATGACGAGGCGGACGGGGCGGACCTGGGCCAATTGTCTCAATCTGTAACAGTTACGAGACAAAACCGGGTCTACACGTTACAGATTGAGACGAACTCAAACATCGCAAAACATAATCTCGATCTGTAACAGTTAGAGGTCATTTTCCCCGCTAGATGTTACAGATCGAGATGTTTGACATGAGCTGCCAACGATTGAGCAGCCACCCGCATCTGTAGCGAAATGTCATACATTTTCATCCCCACTGGACACCCCCAGGGGGTATGGGTGTATAGTATCGGCAGGTTAACAATTCCAACACCAAACTACAGAAAGGAGAAGCCATGGCTCAAGATAAGTTCGACGTGGGCGGCATGACATGCGCCGCTTGCCAGGCACACGTGGACCGCGCCGTCAGCAAGCTCGACGGCGTCCAAAGCGTCGCCGTCAACCTGCTCGCCGGCTCCATGTTGGTGGACTATGACCCCGCGCAGGTCTCCCCCGACGACATCTGCACCGCTGTCGATCGCGCGGGTTACTCGGCCTCGCCCGTCGACGCGGGCGGCGCCGGCCCAAGCGGCAGCACGCAAGCTAGGTCCGGCGCCGCCCATATGGAGCCGCCCACCAAAAAGCTGGAGGCCGCCGCCTCCGCCATGCGCACCCGCCTCATCATCTCGATCATCTTCCTCATCCCGCTGTTCTACATAGGCATGGGGCACATGCTCGGTTGGCCACTGCCCGGCGTCTTCACCGACCACACCCACAGCATGACGCTCGCCCTCACCGAGCTCGTCCTGCTCATCCCCATCGTCTACGTCAACGACGCGTACTTTATCAACGGGTTTAAATCGCTCGCGCACGGCGCGCCCACCATGGACGCCCTCATCGCCGTCGGCGCCACCGCGTCCATTGCCTGGTCGCTCTACGCCATGTTTATCATGGCCGACCAGCTGGCCGCCGGGCAAATCCACGAGGCCATGATGACGGGCATGGACAACCTGTATTTTGAGAGTGCGGGCACGATCCTGTCGCTCGTCACCGTGGGCAAATACCTCGAGACGCGCAGCAAGTCCAAGACCGGCGGCGCTATCGAGGCGCTCATTGACCTGGCACCCAAGACCGCGACCGTCGTTGCCGACGACGGCACCGAAACCACCGTCGACGTCGACAGCATCCTTCCCGGCCAGGTGCTGCGTGTGCGTCCCGGCGAGTCCATCCCCGTTGACGGCGTGGTGCTCAAGGGCAGCTCGGCCGTGGACGAGAGTGCACTGACCGGCGAGTCCATCCCCGTGGAGAAGACCGCCGGTGACACTGTCAACGCGGCCACGGTCAACCGCACGGGCTCGTTTACCTTCCGCGCCACGCGTGTGGGCGCCGATACGTCGCTCGCCAAGATTATCCAGCTCGTCGAGGACGCCAACGCCACCAAGGCGCCCATCGCCCGCATGGCCGACAAGGTCGCCGGCGTGTTCGTGCCCGTGGTGTTTGTAATCTCGGTCGTGACCTTTGTAGTGTGGATGGCACTGACCGGCAGCATGAACGAGGCGCTCACCTCCGCCGTGGCCGTGCTGGTGATCAGCTGCCCGTGCGCACTGGGTCTGGCCACGCCCGTCGCCATTATGGTGGGTACCGGCAAGGGCGCCGAGATGGGCATTCTGTTCAAGAGTGCCGAGGCGCTGGAGAATCTGCGCAGTGTGGGCACCGTGGTGCTCGACAAGACGGGCACGGTCACCCGCGGCAAGCCTGCCGTGACCGATATCGTAGTAGCCACGCGTGCTGACGGCTCGCCCGCCATGAGCGAAAAGTCGCTGCTCAAGCTGGCCGCCGCGTTGGAGCGCTCGAGCGAGCACCCGCTGGCCGAGGCGATTATGGCCGAGTGCGAGGCACGCGGAATTGTCGCGCGCATGGTCGAGGACTTTGCCGCCGTGCCCGGTCGTGGCGTAACGGCGCGCGAGGGGCAGAATGTCATCGCCGCCGGCAACGTACGCCTGATGAACGAGTTGGGCGTTACCGTGCCCGCGGGTCTTGCCGAGCAATTTGCCGCCGAAGGCAAGACGCCGCTGTTCTTTGCCAAGAACGGCGAGCTTGTCGGCACCATCGCCGTGGCTGACGAGGTCAAAGAGACGAGCGCCGAGGCCATCGCTGCGCTCCGCAAGCTCGGCGTCGACGTGCGCATGCTCACCGGCGACAACCGCGTGACGGCCGAGGCCATCGCCCGCCGCGTGGGGCTGAGCAGCGAGCAGGTCATCGCCGACGTCCTCCCCGCCGACAAGGAACGCCACGTGTGCGAACTGCAGGATGCGGGCGGCAAGGTCGCCATGGTGGGCGACGGCATCAACGACTCCCCCGCCCTGGCGCGCGCCGACGTGGGCCTTGCTATCGGCACCGGCGCCGACATCGCCAAGGAGGGCGCCGACGTGGTACTCATGCGCAGCGACCTCATGGACGTCGCCCGAGCCATCGAGCTTTCACGCGCCACGATCCGCAACATCAAGCAGGACCTGTTCTGGGCACTGTTCTACAACGGCATCGGCATTCCGCTGGCGGCGGGCGTGTTCTTCCCGCTCACCGGATGGCAGCTCTCGCCGATGTTTGGCGCCGCGGCCATGAGCCTGTCGAGCGTGTGCGTCGTAAGCAATGCGCTGCGCCTGCGAACCTTTAAGCCCAAGACGGCGCGCTGAAGCACCCGACCTTGCCCCTCAAACCGTCGCTCGCGTACCCAAGTACGCTTCGCTCCTCTTTCGGGGCAATCTCGGGCACCTCAGCGCACCTTTAAGATGACACTGTTCACGACTAAACTGTCAGATAATCTCAATCGATAAGGAGTACACCCATGCGTTACACAATCAAGACTTCCGGCCTCATGTGCGGCCACTGCGACGCCACCGTCGAGACGGCGTTGCTCAACGTGGCCGGCGTGACCGACGCCGACGCCGATCACGAAACCCAGACCGTCCAGGTGGAGTGCGCCGACACCGTGACCGCCGAGCAGCTCGCCGCCGCCGTCGAGGCCGCGGGCGAGAAATTCCACGCCCTGTCCGTGACCGCATCCTAGCTGCCACCGCACCAGCAGGCACCGCTGTCGGCCGACATAGCCGCCCAGCAACCACCGCTCAACCAGCCCTTCAGAAGTTGCGGTGAAATAGTTCCTGTTTTAGCGCTCCAAGCCCTCAATCAAGAACTATTTCACCGCAACTGAGGGCGAGGTATTTGAAGGATTGACCAGAAACGAGGACCCGCCATGATGGCAGACCATAAATCGGTGACTCGCATGCTTAAGACGGCACGCGGGCAGATCGACGGCATCCTGCGGATGGTCGAGGAGGACCGCTATTGCGTCGATATTTCCACGCAGCTTATGGCCACACAGGCGCTCCTCGCGCGCATTAACGCCGACGTGCTCAAGGCCCACATTGAGGGCTGCGTCGCCTCGGCCATCGAATCGGGCGACGAGGAGCTCAAAGCCGCCAAGCTTGCCGAGATAGAGCGCGTCGTCGACAAGCTCGCCAAGTAATTGGGGCATTGGGGACAGACTTCTTTGCACCGTCTTGGTGATCCGGGGACAGGTATGTTTGCACCACATTGGCGCAGATTAACCTGTCCCCCTTGCTCTAAATCGGGTATAAAGGCGTGCAGCATATCGAACGAAAGGCAATTCGCATGAATGACTTTATGAAGGGTCGCAACGGCGCCGATGAGCTCACCGTCGTGTTGGGCTTCGCAGGCATTATCATCGCGATAATCGGGTCGATGGCCCGTATCCAGTGGCTCAGCTGGATCGCCATCGCCGTGATCGCGCTCGGCGTGCTGCGCGGTCTGTCCAAAAACATCGACGCGCGCCGCAAGGAGAACGATGCCTTTGTCACGGCGACCGCAAACGTCCCCGGCCTAGGTAAGTTCGTCGCCAGCTTGGGTGGCGGCGCCGCGGCTGCCAACGCCTCGCGCGCGGCCGGCACCAGCAAGGAAGACTTTGAGCGCGCCAAGCGAACGGCCAA
>CAJLJQ010000083.1:0-8600 GCA_905207015.1 uncultured Collinsella sp.
ATGGCTAATCGCCGTGTGCCTGCGAGCTACTCCTCGACGAGCTCAAACTGATCGGGACCGACGCCGCACACCGGGCACACATAATCCTCGGGCAGCTCGGGCGTATCGACCTCAACCTCGTAACCGCAAACGACGCACACGAACTTATACGTCTTCTTCTCCTCAGCCATGATGTTCTCCTCTCGAACGTGACTGGTGATGTACTTCGCTTATTAGTATATGTTCTCAATAATATAATGCAAGTGTTTTTAAAACATTTCTAGCCTTGATACGAGGACGCCTTCGGAGGCGTCTTGCCCTTCAGGACCTTATGGTAGTAGTCGTAGGTCAACGGCGTCTCGTCGCTCAGGCGCTCGGCGTCCTCGACCTCGCCGATAAACAGTAGATGCGTACCCACATCCACAGTGTCGATCAAACGGCAGCTAAACAGAGCCGCCGCGTGCTCGGACACATAAGGCATGCCCAGAGCCGTCTCGCGGGTCTCGTATTTGGCAAACTTGTCATAGTTGCTGCTGGTGCGAAATCCAAAGTTGCCAATGTAGAGCATATCCGCCGTCTGGTCGATCACGGTCAGCGCAAAGGCCTTGGCAGTCTCGATCACGCCAGCGGTCACATTTTCCTTGTTTACGGCAACCGAGATGCGAGGTGGTGCTGCCGTCACCTGCACCGCCGTGTTGATGACGCAGCCGGCGCGCAGCCCGTCTGCCGCGGCGCTCACCACATACAGACCGCTCGGCATGGTAAAGAATGCAGTTTTGTCCATAACAAGTACTCCCCTAACCCGGGATTGAACCTTAAGGCTGTATGTACCCATAAAAAGCGGCGCCCATAACGGACGCCGTTTTTTGGAAATATATGGCAAAACAGCAAGGAAGACGGGGCGGGCGCGGTAGGGCACCTTCCCGTGAACTCGCTCCTAGCGGTTGCGTTCTTTAAGGGCGCGATCTATCTCGCGTTGGACATCACGCTTGGCCATGTCCTCGCGCTTGTCGTAGAGCTTCTTGCCTCGGCCCAGGCCCAGCAGCAACTTTACGCGGCCGTCGGTATTAAAGTAGAGCTCCAACGGAACCAGCGCATAACCACGGTTGCGAAGTTTGCCGTCGAGAAAGTCGATCTCCTTGCGATGCAGCAGCAGACGACGCCGACGGTCGGGATCGCGATTCCACACGCCACCATGGCTATAAGGGTGGATATGCAGGCCGACGAGCCAGCACTCACCGCCGCGGATCAGCGCGAAGGTATCGGTGATCTGGCAGGCGCGCTCGCGAATCGACTTGACCTCGGTGCCGCTCAGTTCAATGCCGCACTCAAAAGTCTCATCGATAAAGTACTCGTGATGTGCCGAGCGATTCTTGGAAATGAGCTTGCGTTCACGCTTACTGGGCATCGCCGGCCTCCTTGGCGCCATCGGAACCCTTGCCCGTAGCTTCGCGCTTAGCCTTGCGCTCGGCGTTGAGCTCGGCGTCGCTCTCGCGCACCAGCTTAATGATCGCCGCGCATGCCTCCTCGCCCACCAGGTCGCGGGCACGGACCGTCAGGCGCGTAGCCTCCTGCTTGTCGCCGTCGCTCGCAGCGTCGGTCGCACACATGATCAGGCAGATGGCGATCTCGGCCGAAGGTGAGGTCGGCACGCCCTGCAGGGCGAGCTCACCCATCACGTGGTCGTCGCTCTCATCGGCGGCATCCGGATAGGTGGTATGGATCTTATTGAGCAGGCGCGTCGTATGCGCATCATTGGGCGCCAGGCGCAGCGCCAGACGCGCGCAGCCCACGGCAGCCGAAATGTTCTCGGTCTCGGGCTCCAAGAAGTACTGACCCAAGTTGGTGTAGGCGCGTGCGGCGCACTTACCGTCGCTCGCGCGCTCCAGCACCGAGAACGAGAGCGATGCCCACTCCTGCTTGTCCTCGAGCGCGCGGAACAACTCGGCCAGGTCCAAGCGATAGTTGCAGTTCATGGGATCCCAACGCACGGCCTGCATCAGGGCATTCCGAGCACTCACATAATCCTGCTGGCGGATGTAGGCAAACGCCATGTCGGAGTACAGGCGGTCAACGGGAACCTCGACCTGCACGAGCTCGCGCGGATCCTTCTCCACGCGGCGATAGGCCAGGCGCTCAAACTTGCTGTCGAAGCTAAAGTACTGGCGCTTCTCCTCCGTCTTGCACTCAGCGTCGATATACTCCTCGGCGAGCTCCACCAGACGCTCCAGCAGCGGCGTCGCCGTAGCCAGGTCGCCCTGCGCCAGATAGTTCTCGGCATACGTGATGTCTTCCAAGCTGATAGGCAGGTCCATGACAACTCCTCGGTCCGGGCGGCAGACTCAACGCGCGCCTTAAATATCAGTCAATACACAAAACCCGGGTCTCTTACGAGGCCCGGGCGCTCAATTTTGGTAGCCCGTACCAGATTCGAACTGGTGATCTCCGCCTTGAGAGGGCGGCGTCCTAAACCGCTAGACGAACGGGCCACGTGACATCTGCACTGCCGTGCTGCGAGGAAATATATTACGGGACAAAAAACATCAGCGCAAGAAGAAATTCAAAATTGCCGAAAAAATTGTCGGCAGGTTATGGAACGCGCAGGTCAACTGGTTAGCTAGTTCAAGTTGAGATGAGCCAGGAGGGCTTCGCGGTTGTTGGGGATGTTGTCCTCGATCACGGCGTCGAGGGCAGCGTTGAGAAGCTGCCCCAGCTCCGGCCCCGGCTTGACGCCGGCGCGGATCAGATCGCCACCATTGATGGCAAGCATCTTGAGTGTATAGGGCTCCCCCGCCTGCAGCAGATCGTGGGCGAGCGTACGCATCTCTTCGATCGTCTCGACGTAATAGAAGCACGACGGCGCCTTGCCCAGCGTGTCGGCACGCTTAAGGTCCATAAGCTCGTCCATCAGGCGCGGCGTATCGACGCCCTCGCCCGAAAGCAAGCGCATCATATTGAGCAAGCAGGAGCGCTCGGGGCGCAGCGGCTTGTCGTGGTACTTAATGAGCAGGCACACGTCGCGGACCAAGTCGTGCGAAAGCGCCAAGCGATCCATGATGGCGCGCGCCTTCTTGGCCCCGAGCTCGGGGTGACCGTAAAAGTGGCCGCTGCCCGCATGGTCGACCGTAAAGCAATCGGGCTTGGAAACGTCGTGCAAAAACGCCGCCCACATTAGGCTCATTGAGGGTGTAAAGCCGTCGCACAGCGCCAACTCCCCCGCCACCGTCAGCACACGGGCGATATGCTCGTAAACGTTAAACGCATGATAGACGCTGCGCTGATCAAACCCGCGACCCGCTGCCAACTCGGGCACGGCGGCGCAGATGAGCTCGGGGTAGCGCAGCATCGCGTCTCCCCCATGGCCGGTCGAAAGGATACCCTCGAGCTCAATGCCCACGCGCTCGCGCGCCACAGCATCGAGCAGCGGCGCGCACTCGGCAAGCGCCTGTTTAGTCTTAGGCTCGATCATAAAATCCAGACGGCAGGCAAAACGCACCGCGCGCAGCATGCGAAGCGCGTCCTCGTTAAAACGACGCTTGGGATCTCCAACGGCGCGGATGAGCTTGCGCTTCAGGTCGCCCTGACCATCGTAGCGGTCGACAAGACCACGCTCGGGATGCCAGGCCATAGCGTTAACGGTAAAGTCACGACGCGCCAGATCGTCCTCAAGCGACGCTGCACGCTCCACACTCTGGGGATGGCGGCCGTCGGTGTAAAAGCCGTCTAGGCGGTAGGTGGTGACCTCAATGCGCTCATCATCGCAAATAGCCGTGATGCCGCCAAATTTTATGCCCGACTCAACCACGGCAATATCAGCCGCTTCGAGCGCCTCTTTGGACTCCTGCCACAGGCCGCTGCAGCACATGTCAACATCGTGGCTGGGGCATCCCATCAGGGCATCACGTACCCAACCGCCCACGTACCAAGCCTCAAGACCTGCTGCCTCAAGCGCACGCAGGACACGGATAGAGGCATCGGTCGGCTGCGTACCGTTGAGCGAAACATTGCACATGCCTATGGCCTCCTGCGACTATCAAATTGGCTATCGATTGCGTCTGCAAGAAGTCTAGCAAGAAACAGCCTCCACTGCACACGCAAGTCCGATAAACAAAAACGCATCCGTCCTGGTCTAAGACGGATGCGAAATAATTGAACTATTCAGGCAAGGTGCCGGAACTAGCAAACCTGACGGATTGCAATACCCTTCTGATACTCATCGACCTTGGCAAAATCGCCCAGACCCGGGCACTCGACCACGTTGGCGCCGGTGGCCATCGAGAGGCGCAGGGCATCCTCGACGCGCTCCGGGGCGTCGTGCCACACGGACAGGAAGGCGGCCAGCGAGGAGTCGCCCGCGCAGACGGTCGACAGCAGCTTGACGTCGAAGGTGCGGTTGGCAAACCAGATGTGCTCGCCGTTGGAGAAGTACGCGCCGTCGCCGCCGAGCGTCAGCAGTACATTCTTAGCGCCCTTGGCGTGCAGCTCGGCCATGGCGCCCTTGACGGACTCGTCGTCGCCACCGCTCACCTTAATGCCAAAGATGTCGAGCAGCTCGTCGTCGTTGGGCTTAATGAGCAACGGCTCCATAGCAATGAGGTCGGCCAGCTGATGGCTCGAGATATCGAGCACGAACTCGGCGCCCTTCGCCTTCACGCGACGCAGGACCTCTGCCAGGAAGCTCTCGGAGGTGTTGGGGGGCAGCGAGCCGCTGATAACCAGGCAGGTCATGTCATCGAGCGAATCGATAAGCTCAAACATCTCCTGCTCGTTGGCAGCGTTGATGGCGGCACCGGCATTGACCATGTTGTACTCGGTGTCGGGACCGGCGTTGAGGAACACGTTGACACGCGTGATGCCGTCAGTCCACACGGGCTTGACGGGCACGCCCAGGGCCTCGGCGCCCTTAACGATATACTCACCCGAGAAGCCGGCGAAGAAGCCCAGGATCGTGGTGTCGACGCCGTAGTGGTCGAGCGTAAACGAAACGTTGAGACCCTTGCCGTTGGGGGTGTAGACAGCGTTACGGGTGCGGGTAACGGTGTTGGCGGTCAGACCATCGCAGGAGATGTTGTAGTCAATAGCGGGATTTGCAGTAAGCGTGTAAATCATGAATGTTCCTTTCACGAAGTAACGTGTTAATGAAAGTATATTCCACGCTTCGGCAAAAGGCTACAACAACTCGGTGAACGGTGTGGAAGCGATGAAGTACGGAAGGACTCCTCTCCCCCGTGGCGGAACAAAAAAGGCGCCCCGGCCGAAACCGGAGCGCCGCATGCGCACGAATATGTCGCGTTTCGCTTACTTGCGATCGAGCTTGCGGACAGCAACGCGCTTGCTGTACTCGTCGACGTGACCAAAGTCGCCGATGCCGACGGACTCAGCAACGTTGGCGCCGGTGGCCATAGCGAGCTTCATGGCCTCCTCGACGTTGTCGCGATCCCTGTACCACTTGTGCAGGAACGCAGCGAGGGTGCAGTCGCCGGCGCAGACGGAAGAGACAAGCTTGATGTTGAACTCACGCTTGGCATACCAGATGTCCTCGCCGTTGGAGAAGTAAGCGTCACCGCGGCTACCACGGGTGAGCAGCACGTTCTGGACGCCGGCCTCGTGAGCCAGCTTCATGGCAACGCGGACCTCGTCGTCGGTGTCGACCGGCACGCCGAAGATAGCCTTCATCTCGTGATGGTTCGGCTTAATGAGCAGCGGCTTCTTGTGAGCGAGCTCCTTGAGCTTGTCGGAGGACAGGTCCAAGACGACGTCGGCGCCACGGGCCTGAGCGTGCTCCATGACCTGAGCCAGGAAGTCGGGCGTAGCTTTGGGAGGCACGGAGCCGGAGACGATCAGGCACTCAAGGTCGCCCGCGGTGTCCAGGATGTTGTAGAGCTCCTCCTGGTGCTGCGGCGTGATCGGAGCACCGGGGTTCAGGATGCCGTACTCGTGCTGGCCATCGTTGACGTAGGTGTTGATGCGCGTGATACCGTCGGTCCAGACCGGGCGGCAGAGGCAACCCAGGTTCATGACCTCCTCGACGATGAACTTGCCCGTGAAGCCGGCGAAGAAACCGAGCGCGACGGTGTCGACGCCCATCTTCTTAAAGGCGAAGGACACGTCGAGGCCCTTGCCGTTAGCCGTGTAGCTGGCCGAGCCGGTGCGGACGTTCTCGTCGGGCTCGAGCGGAGAGCTCGAAACCGTCATGTCGACAGCCGGGTTAGCGGTTAGCGTGTAGAACATTTACAGTACCCCCTGTATATGTGAGGGCCGCGTGGCCGGCCCATTCCAACCACGCGGTTACCTCTGATACCAAATTAGCGAGCTGCGGACTCGAGCAGTGCCTTGACCTCGGCAGCGGTGTTGCAGGCGAGCGCCTTCTCGGCGAGCTCGTCGCACTCGGCCTTGGTCCACTGGCTGATGGTCTTGCGGGCGCGCAGGATGGACGGAGCGCTCATCGAGAACTCCTCCAGGCCCCAGCTGATCAGCAGCGGCTCGAGCAACGGATCGGCAGCGGCCTCGCCGCACATACCGACCATGATGCCGGCCTTCACGCCGCTCTCAATGATATTCTTGAGCGAGCGGAGCACGGCGGGATAGTAAACCTGGTACAGGTTGGAGATGGTGTCGTTGCCACGGTCGGCGCACATGGTGTAGCCGATCAGGTCGTTGGTGCCGATGGAGAAGAAGTCGGCGACCTCGGCCAGGCGGTCAGCGAGCAGCGAGGCTGCAGGCGTCTCGACCATGATGCCGACCTCGATGTTCTCGTTGAACTTGCGACCCTCTTCGGTCAGCTCGGTCTTGCACTGCTCGACGAGCTCCTTGACAGCCAAGACTTCCTCGACGCAGGTGACGAGCGGGATCATAATCTTGACGTCACCGAAGGCGCTGGCGCGCAGCAGGGCGCGGAGCTGGACCTTGTACTGGTCGGGGTTGGCCAGGCAGTAACGCACGGCGCGGAAGCCCATGAAGGGGTTCTCTTCCTTGACCATGTGCAGGTACGGAATCTCCTTGTCGCCACCCACATCGAGCGTGCGGATGATGACTGGAGCGCCCTTGAGCGCGCTGGCGACCTTACGGTAGGCGTTGAACTGCTCCTCCTCGGAAGGAAGCTCAGCAGAGTCCATGAACAGGAACTCGGAACGGAACAGGCCGATAGCCTCGGCATCGTGATCGAGCGCGTTGGGCACGTCATCGGGGTTGCCGATGTTGCAGGCAATGATCTTCTTGATGCCGTCGGCAGTCACGGACGGCTTGCCGCGGAAGGCCTCGAGAGCCGCCTTCTCGGCAGCGAAAGCCTCGGCCTTGGCAGTGTAGGCAGCGAGCGTCTCCTCGTCGGGATCGGCCTCGACGATACCCTTGCCACCGTCGACGACAACGGTCATGCCGTTGCGCAGTGCGGTGCAGCTGTTGGAAACCGAAAGGACAGCCGGGATCTCGAGGGCGCGCGCAATGATTGCGGAGTGCGACGTGCGGCCACCAGTCTCGGTGACGATACCGGCAACGTGCGCCTTATCGATCGTGGCGGTCATGGACGGCGTGAGGTCGTGCACGACAACGACGGTGTTCTCGGGCAGGACGGAGAGGTCGACGACCTCCTTACCCAGCAACTCGGCCAGAATGCCGGTACGGATGTCGGCGATGTCGGCCGCGCGCAGACGGAACATCTCGTCGTCCATGGACAGGAACATGTTCTCGAACATGGTCGAGGTGTCCATGAGCGCCTGCTCGGCGCAGGTGCCGCCGTCAATGGCGGCGTTGATGGCGTCGGTCATGCCCGGATCCTGAGCCAGGACAATGTGTCCGCTCATGATCTCGGCCTCGGCCTCGCCCACCGTCTCCTTCATGTGGTCGGCCTGAGCCTGGGTCTTCTCGCAGAAGACCGAAAGAGCGGTCTGATAGCGCTCCTTCTCTGCTGCCGAATCGGCAACCTCGTGCGGCTCAAACGTCAAGTCGGGATCGACGGCGACCATGACGGTGCCGATACCGATACCCTCGGAAGCGTTGACTCCCTGATACATTCCCATTCCTCTCTCCGTGTCATGTGATAAAGCGTTTTGCCATATCCATGACAAAAGAGCGCAGCTTCCTTACAACAGGTCACTGCGCCCCCAAATATGAACTTAGTTGTTCAACATGCGACCCGTTTGAGTTCTACTCGCCAAGACCGCTCTTGATGAGCTCAATGGCAGCAGCCAGAGCCTCGGCCTCATCGGCGCCGTCGCACTTGACCTCGACCTCGGTACCGCAGGGGATACCAGCAGCCATGAGGGCCATCGGGGACTTGCCGTTGACCTCCTTCTCGGGGGTGACGACCGTCACGTCACAGGCGTACTTGCCCATGGTGGAGGCGAACAGACCAGCCGGACGCATGTGCAGACCCTGAGGATTAACGAGGGTAGCCTTCTCAGAAACCATAGTTGACTCCTTTTTTGTGTTTAACCCCTGTCATGCATGTGGCAGGAGTCAGATTCACGACGTTGTTTATATTAACTCACATCAAACGGTTTTTCATTGTGTTTCGCACGAATTGTTGGACAGATGTCGTTCCTGTACGTTCGTCTGCCGGGCGGGGCGGTTAAGTTTGCTGCTCTACAGTCCTGCGCAAGACGGAAAGCACATTAAGTGCTTTC
>CAJLJQ010000084.1:0-8567 GCA_905207015.1 uncultured Collinsella sp.
CTTTCTGCTTCTCGAGCAGCTTGCGCTTACGGGAAATATCGCCGCCGTAGCACTTAGCAAGAACGTCCTTGCGACGCGCCTTGACGGTGGAACGGGCGATGATCTTGTTGCCGATAGCACCCTGGATGGGCACCTCGAACAGCTGACGCGGGATGATCTCCTTGAGCTTGTCGCACAGGCCACGGGCCAGGCCATATGCCTTGTCCTTATGGACGATAAACGAAAGCGCGTCCACCTCGTCGCCCGAAAGCAAAATATCGAGCTTCACGAGCTCGGAGGGACGGTACTCGTTGAACTCGTAGTCGAGCGAGGCATAGCCCTTGGTGCGGCTCTTGAGCTGATCGAAGAAGTCCAAGATGAGCTCGGCGAGCGGCATATCGAAGCGCATCTCGACCGATTTGCTCGTCAGGTGGATCATGTCGGTTGTGACGCCGCGGTGCTCGATGGCGAGCTGCATGACGGCACCCGTGTACTCAGGCGGGCAGATGATCTTTGCCTTGAGGTAGGGTTCCTCGATACGATCGATGCGTGTGGCCTCGGGAAGGTCCTGCGGACTGCGGACATCGATCATTTCGCCGTCGGTCTTGTAGACGTGATAATCAACCGAGGGACTCGTGGCAATGAGGTCCAGGTTGAACTCGCGCTCCAGGCGTTCCTTGACGACTTCCATGTGCAGCAGGCCCAGGAAGCCCACGCGGAAGCCAAAGCCGAGCGCCACCGAGGTCTCGGGCTCCCACACCAACGACGGGTCGTTGACGTGCAGTTTATCGAGCGCGTCACGCAGGTTCTCGTAGTCCTTGTTGTCGATCGGGAACAGGCCCGTATAGACCATGGGCTTGGCCTCGCGATAACCGGGAAGCGGCTCGGGGCAGGGGTTCGACGCCCACGTAAGGGTATCGCCCACGCGAACGGCCTCGGCATCCTTCAAGCCCGTGACCACATATCCGACCTCGCCGACCGTCAGCGCGTCGACCGGGGTCTCGGCAGGACGCTTGACGCCCACGCCGTCGACCAAAAAGTCGCCCTTGGCTTGCATCATAAGCAGGGTATCGCCCTTTTTGATGGAACCATCGAAGACGCGCACCGTAGCCACCACACCGCGATACTCGTCAAAGTACGAATCCAAAATGAGCGCTTTGAGCGGAGCGTTTGCATCGCCCTTGGGCGGAGAGATCAAAAAGACAATGGACTCCAGCAGATCGTGAATGCCCTCGCCGGTCTTGCCCGAGACGCACACAGCATCATCGGCAGGGATCGCCAGGTCATCCTCGATCTCGGTCTTAACCTCATCGGGATGGGCCGAGGGCAGGTCGATCTTGTTGATGGCCGGCACAATGTCCAGATTGGCGTTCATGGCGAGCGTCGCGTTGGAAACGGTCTGCGCCTCGACGCCCTGCGTGGCGTCGACAACGAGTACCGCGCCCTCACAGGCTGCCAGCGAGCGCGAGACCTCATAGGTAAAGTCCACGTGGCCCGGCGTATCGATCAGATTGAACTGATACGTCTCACCATCGTCGGCGTCATAGGAAACGCGGACGGCATTGGACTTGATCGTAATGCCGCGCTCGCGCTCGATATCCATGGTGTCGAGCAGCTGCGACTCCATGTCGCGTTCGTCGACGGTATGGGTGAGCTCGAGGATGCGGTCGCTGATCGTGGACTTGCCATGGTCGATATGCGCAACGATCGAGAAGTTGCGGATGTGGGAAATGTCAATTGAAGTATTCATGCGGACTATCTTACCCGAGCGGTACAAAAAATGGAGCCTGTTCCATAAAACAGGCTCCATTTATGCGCGTAATCTGTGTGGTGTGAAATTTACAACTTAGGCGTTGATGCTGTTCACGAGCTTGGCAAGACCGGACTTGCGGTTGGAAGCCTGGTTCTTGTGGATAACATGCTTGGCGGCAGCCATGTCGAGACGCTTGGTGACGGTCTTGAGGGCAGCCTGGGCCTTCTCGGCGTCGCCCTCGGCGACGGCGGACTGGACGTGCTTGGTCAGCGTCTTGAGCTCGGACTTGACAGCCTTGTTACGCATGCGAGCTGCCTCATTGGTGCGGATACGCTTCTTCTGAGACTTGATGTTTGCCACTTCTGGAGTTCCTTTCGAGTTCCTTGCAAAAAATGTATGACACCTCTGAGACACGGTGAGGTCATGCAAGCGCCTACTATAGCACGCTCCCTCTCAAAGGGATAGAACGAATTTGTCAAATAGGCAGGTATCATCACGATTTTCTCAAGATGTTCGTAATCCAGAGCAAAAGCGCCGTCTGAGAATCGGCCGAACCCTTGAGCGCGAGCCCCACATCAACGGCACCCTCGAGCGCTGCGATGAGCTCTGCCATCGAAAAGCGACGTGCCCAGGTCAGGTGATTCTTGACCTGCCAGGACTGGAGCTTGAGCGTTGCGGCCAGCTCGCGACCCTGCCCACGCGCATCGAGCGCCTTGGCGACGATAAGCTCGCGAATGCGACCGCACAGCAATGTGTAAGTCCACACGTAGCTCTTGGAGGGCAGGAGCTTAAAGAGCTCGAGCGAACGCCGCATATCGCGAGCCGAGACGGCGTTGAGGAAGTCCCAGGGTTGAACCTCGGCCGTACGAACAATCCAGCGCTCAACATCGGCAAGTTCAATCTGAGGCGACTCGACCATCTGGGCAAGCTTAGCCAAGTCGTTATCGAGCATGCGCGTGTTTTCGCCCGAACGCGAGACGAGCTCCTCGGCGGCCGCCGTCGAAATCGACTTACCGCGCTGCGTCGCCATCTGCTGAACACGGCGCGGCAGTTCCCAGCGCTTGGTACCCGAGCAATCGACGATAGCCTTCTTGTCGATCTTGGCGATTGCCTTATACAGGCGCGTATTCTTGGAAAGTGAGTCGGCGATGATGAGGCAGACCGTTGTGGGGCTGGGACTCGCCAGATACCCAACGAGCGGCTCCGAGACCGCCTTAGCGAGCTTTGAGCAGCCATCGAGGATTACCAGACGAAACTCACTGCCCATCGGAAAGGTGTTAAGCGATCCGATAATGGACTCGATATCGGGGTCCTTGGTCATGTCTCGCTCGTCGAGGTTGAACTCGACCATACCCGACTTTTCCAGACGCGCTTTCATACGCGAGACGGCGTGGTCGCGCTTAACTCCGTCGGTACCGACGATCAGATATGCCGGCAGCAAACCGGTTTCGGACATTGCGCCCCCTCCCGCAGGCCTTCGTATTCGTTCCGTGCCATTCTAGCCCAGGGGCCCACCACACGCCAACGACGTCGTCACGGTCGCTGGCATCGCATCGCAAAGCCATTCGCAGTCGGCGTGACGGTAATGTCGCCGTGTTCGATGGTACACGCGAACACACCACCCGCTTCCTTAACGGCATCGATGCAGGCATCGGACGGATGCCCGTATCGATTCCCCTCACCGGCGCTTGCGAGGGAAAGCTCGGGCTTCAGGACGTCCAGCAACTCGCCATCGACTGAAACCTTGGAGCCGTGATGCCCAAGTTTAAGGACATCGATATCCCCCACCTCCTGCACGAATTCCCGCTCTTGGTCGAGCTCGGCATCACCGGTGAGGAGCATACGCAGGCCCTTGCCTTCCTGAACATAAGAGAGCAGAAGGACAAGCGAGTCCTCATTTCCCTCGCCATCCACGGACTCGAATGGCCACATCACGCGGGCGCAAAATGAGCCGATGTCGACCGTATCCCCACGGCGCACCTGCCGATACTCCACGCCAGGTCGGTTCAATACCTCGGCAGGAGCATCCTCCAGCGCATCCGCCGCCACGGCAATCGTTCCGACCGAAAACTGTTCGAGCACGGCAGGCAAACCACCCCAGTGGTCCTCATCCCAATGCGTCACAAAAACGGCATCGATATGGTGCACGTTATTGCGAACCAACGCCGCAACCACACGCTCGTCGAGCCCGCAGTCGACGAGAGCTACTGCGCCGCCTTGGCGGATAAGAATCGCATCGGCCTGGCCCACATCGAGCACCGTCACCGAAGGCGGAGCGAATCGATCCCAATAGACGTACGGAATCGCAGCCAAGAGCATCAGGCATGCAAGCCCCACCGCCATAGGACGTGCACGGGGACGCGGCCACCAGACCAGCAGAACCGCCAGAAAACACGGCACTAGGTAAATCCACATGCTATCGGGCGGCACGCTCACGTATGCACCCGGCACGGCGGCAAACAGCTGCTCGAAGAACAGCGCGCAACGGGCGGCAATCATGGGCACAACGAGCGCCCAAGTCCGCAACGGTCCCACGAGCGAAAAGGGAGCCAGCGCGATCGACACAGCGAGCAGAACGCTCACCACCGGACCGATGGCCGCATTTGCCAACGGAGCAATGAGCGAGAATGTACCGAAGGCAGGAATGGTAATGGGAAGTGTCGCCAGTTGCGAGCACAGCGTGACGGAAAGCACGCTGGCAACGCCCGATGGCACACCTAGCTCACCCAACGCGTAGGTCGCATAGGGACAAAAACACAGAATGGCTAAGACGCTGGCGCATGAAAGCTGAAAGCCCATCTCGAACAGCACCGTCGGCCGCAGTAGCACAAAGATGGACATGGTTACGAAGAGTGCCGAAAGGCCGTGCCGACGACGCCCCGCGCCGTTTACGACAAGCGTCGCGAACACCATGCAGCACGCGCGCACGGCCGAGGGAGACGCGCCCGTAAAGGCAGCGTAGCCCACAAGCGTTATCGCCAATATCGCCCGCTGAAGACCACGTGAGCACCGAGTCTTTTGCAATACACCCTCGATTACAAACCCCACGATAGCCAAATGGCTGCCCGAGACTGCGATAAGATGCGCCGTTCCCGTCACCGAAAACCAGTCGCCCGCCGGCTGGGCGCGCAGCTCGGCCGAACGACCGCAGACGACACCGGCTATGAGCGCACGCGCCGGGTCGGTCGCAGGCGCGATGGACGCAAGCAGCCCATTTCGCAGCCGAAGCAGCGGCCTCGGAGAACCCTCATCGACCGACACAATCCGAACGGCTTTGACCTTACGCACCTCGCCTCGGAGCACACGCGATCGTCCATACGCATCGTTCTCAAAACGTGAAACGCGACCGATAACACGCACGTGCGCCCCGACCTTGAGCTCACGATCACACGATAGGCGAACCGTTGCCAAGTTCTTACCGTCCGAGCGTGCCCCGCAGGTATAGGAATACACGTCGTCGTTTATGGATGGATCGCCCTGCACGACAAACTCGAGGCCGCTTGCCGCTCGACCGTCGAGTGCCTTCGAGGCGCTGAGCACACCCACAGCCCACCACGCCGAGACGACCGCTCCCGCCACGAGACCGGCGGACGCGGCATACAGCCACCGCTTCAAAGGGGCAAGCCGCGCACAAGAGTGAGCCAGCACAACGAAAACCGCTGCCGCAACGGGAATGGCCCATAGCGGCCCGACCGCCGTCGCCCGCTCCCTCAGCAGCGCATCAGCGGCTATGCTGAGCACCAAGGCGCAGCTCACGCACATGCCGGCACACAGGGCCATCGTCCACGGAATCAGGGGTCGCGGAGGCATCACGTGCTCGCGCTCGGTCGCGCTCATACGCAGATGCAATCTTTGATTTTGGCAAGCTTCTTCTCGCCGATTCCCGACACACGCATCAGATCGTCAACCGAGGCGAAAGCACCGTTCTTTGTCCGCTCATCGATAATCGACTGGGCCATAGAGGGGCCGATGCCCGAAAGCGTCTGCAGCTCTTCTGCGCTTGCCGTATTGATGTTTACTAGGCCTGTTGCGCCACTAACGCCCGACGATGCGGAAGTCCCACCATCAACACCGGCTTCCGCAATGGACGCCTGCTGCTCCCCTACCGTTGGAACGTGAATTTTTTGTCCATCAGTGACCTTGGATGCACGATTAAGCCCCGTAACGTCTGCTTCGGGCGCCAGCCCGCCGGCGGCATCAATCGCCTGAGCCACCCGCGCCCCGTCTTTGAGGCGATATACACCGGGTGACACCACGGCGCCATCAACATCGACATAGACCTCTGCCGCGGCAGACGCCTTAGGCGAAGAGCCTTCGGATGTCTTTCCGCTCGAAGCATCGCCGGATCCCGGCTCCACTAACGTGCCCGAACCATCAGTGCGCTCAAACGACACACCGCCGGCACCGCCGCCAAGGTTCGCCATCGCCAGCCCACTCGCCATCGCAATGACGACCAGTATCGCCATCACCACTGCCTTATGACCGAGCAGTTTGCCCGCCCAGCGGTCCATCTTTTTGACTCGTTCGTGTTGTTCGCTCTGCGCCATAGCAAAACCTCCCAACACCATCGTGTCAGGAAAGGAGCTCCACAACAGCCAAGCCCCAAAACCGGTTTTTGCGGTCAAACCAAAAACCGACCAAAACCTTGCACAAATCTGTCCATTTATTCAGGCACACGTCAGCAAATGAACGCTTAGCCGCAAAATGCCCAGATAGCAAAAGACCGACGATGCAGGCGCATCGTCGGTCTATGCACAAATTTACTCGTAATCTTGGTAAATCTCACGCGGAGCAAGCTCCGAATGTTTGCGTTTTAAGGTCTTAGGGGCCTTATACGTGTTGCTCTCGAAGTCGATGTGCTCGGTCTGCTTGAGCAGGCGCTCGATCATCTCCTCATGATCGAACAACTCCCAGGCCTCATGCACGGCATCGAGTTTAGCGTGCGTCTCGGGACGGCGCGGCATAAACAGCGTGCAGCAGTCGGGAGCGGCCTCAGTCGAGATATCGAACGTACCGATCTCCTCAGCACGCGCGATGATCTCCTGCTTGTCCGAACCGATGAGAGGACGGAACACGGGGATCTTCACGGCCTCGTTGACGGCCATGATGTTCTCAAGCGTTTGGGAGGCAACCTGCCCAAGCGATTCGCCCGTAACGATGGCCTTGGCGCCCTCGATGTGCGCAATGCGCTCGGCAACCGAATACATAATGCGACGATACATGATCACACGCAGGTTGCTGGGGCAGGTGACCGAAATCTCACGCTGGCAGTCGCCAAACGGCACCACGTACAGGCGGCCGATCTGGACACCCGGCTCAAGCGCACGGATGATATCCTGCACCAAATACTCACTCGTATCGGGCGTCTGCGGACGACCGGAGAAATGTACCGGCACGCAAACCGCGCCGCGGCGCGCGAGCATCCAGGTCGCCACCGGAGAATCGATACCCGAGGACAGCAGCGTCACGACCTTGCCGGCAGAACCCACCGGCAGACCGCCCACGCCGCGCTCGGAGCGTGCGTACACGTAAACGCTACCCTGGACCACCAGTACGTGCACCATTGCATCGGGGTCGTGCATTTGAACCTTTTTATCGGGGAAGGCCTCACACAGTACCTCGCCCACCTGACGATTGATATCGATCGAGGTGAGCTCATAGTCAGTATTGGAGCGCTTGGCGTGCACCTTAAACGAATCGAAGGAACCAAACTCGCGCAGCGCCTTCACGGCGGCGGCGCAGTACTCCTGCGGGTCGCGGTTGGTGTGATACGCCAAAGACACACGGGCAACGCCGGGAACGGCGCGAATGACACGCGCCGCCTCGTCGGCCTGATGTTCGTTAAAGGTCACGAGGATATAACCGGAAATTCGAGACACGGCGTTCACGGAAAAGGCGGCCAAGGCCGCCTTGATGTTATCCATGAGGATATGCTCAAAATGTGCGCGGTTCTTGCCCTTCAGTCCAACCTCGTGATAGTGGACCAGGCAGACGCGAGCCGCCATTTAGGCTTCAGCAACCTTGTGGCCGAGCGCCTTCTCGTAACGGGCCTCGTCGTAAGAGATGTCACCGTCGACAATCTCGTCCATAGCCATCGAGATGGTATCGGCACCGGAAAGCCCGATGGTGATGTCATCGACATCCTGGACGGCAAGCACGCGGTTGTGCTGGCCACGCAGCATGCTATTGATGTCGCAGGCGCGCTTGGAGGCAAGCGAAGCGAGCAGGAAGCGGTTGTGATCGGTCTTCTCCAGAAGATCGTCAATGCAAGGCTTTACAACGGACACGGACCTCAGATCCTTTCATGCATATCGAGAACGCGAACGAGCTCATCGGTCGCGCGGTCGAGATCGTCATTCACCACGACGTCGTCGTAGCGGTCGGCAAGGGCAAGCTCATCGGCGGCGTTTGCCATACGCAGCTCAATCGTCTCGGGCGTCTCGGTACCGCGACCGACCAGACGCTCGCGGAGTACCTCAAGCGAAGGCGGCTTGATAAAGATCAGCACGGCCTCGGGGAAACGCTCCTTCACCTGCAGGGCGCCCTGGACATCGATCTCCAAAATCAGAGACGAGCCCGAGGCGAGCTTGGATGTGACCTCGCTCACCAACGTGCCGTAGCAGTTACCGTGGACCTCGGCCCACTCAACAAACTCACCGTTTGCCACGCGGCGGTCGAACTCCTCGCGCGTCAGAAAAAAGTAGTTGACGCCGTCGACCTCACCTTTGCGTGGTGCTCGCGTGGTAGCCGAAACCGTCAGACCCAGGTTCGAGCGGCGCTCGCGCACACGAGTGACGAGTGTACCCTTGCCTGCGCCTGACGGTCCAGAAATCAC
>CAJLJQ010000085.1:0-8463 GCA_905207015.1 uncultured Collinsella sp.
GGAGCGCGAGCAGCATCTGGGCGGCATCCTGCGCCAGTGCATCCACCCCGGCTTTGGCCTGTCGCACTTTAAACAGGAGCTTACCGGTCCCGAGTACGCGCAGCGCTTTATCGACCAGGTGCACGCAACCGACATTGCGCTGTTCCTAAACAGCATGGTGCTTGGAATTGATTCAGGCGAGCCTGCGGAACACACCGCGGTCCATACCGTCACGCTCATGAGCACCGCCGGCATGCTGCAGCTCACCGGACGCGCGGTCGTCCTTGCTATGGGATGCCGCGAGCGCACGCGCAGCGAGATCAAGATCCCCGGCAGCCGTCCCGCCGGCGTGTTTACGGCGGGCCTGGCGCAGCGATACATCAATATCGAAAACCTCAAGCCCGGCTCGCGCACCGTCATTTTGGGCTCGGGCGACATCGGGCTTATCATGGCGCGCCGTTGCACACTCGAGGGGATTTCGGTCGAGGGCGTGTACGAGCTCATGCCGTACGCCAACGGCCTGCGCCGCAACGTCAAGAACTGTCTGGACGACTTTGGCATTCCGCTGCACCTGTCCACCACCGTCACGCGCGTGATCGGACACGATCGCGTGGAGGCCGTCGAGGTAAGCCAGGTCGACGAGCACCTGGCGCCCATTCCGGGGACCGAGCGCATTGTTCCGTGTGACACGCTGCTGCTTTCGGTGGGCTTGATTCCCGAGAACGAGCTTTCGGTTGCCGCGGGCATAGAGCTTGACCCACGCACGCGCGGCGCCGTGGTGGACCAGAGCCTGCAGACGGGCGTGCCCGGCATCTTTGCCTGCGGCAACGTGCTGCACGTGCACGACCTGGCCGACAACGTGACGGCCGAGTCCGAGCGCGCCGGTGCGGCTGCGGCGGCGTACGCGCTGGGGACCGGCGCGGGCGCCGTTCCGGACTGCGAGCTCACCGTCTCCCCTGCCGGCATTGCGGGATACGCGCTGCCGGGACGCATTACGGCTGTGGCGCTCACCAAGCTCAACTTCCGCGTACGCCGACCGGTCGATACCGCTCGAGTACGCATCTTGGCCAACGACGAAGAAGTGTTTGCGGGCAAAGTCCGCGCGTTTAAACCGAGCGTCATGGAAAGCTTCCCGCTGCCGGCTAAGGTGATTCAACGCGCACTCGACCTGGGTGCCAGCGAAATCGTCCTGTCCGTCGATCCCGTTGAGGAGGCATAGCTCATGAGTACGAATGTGACCGAGACGCTGCAGTTCAACTGCACCACCTGCCCATCCGAGTGCCTCCTGACCGTAGAGGTGGAGCACGACGCCAATGGCACCGTGGTGGAAGTGCGCTCCGTAACCGGTAACAACTGCCCGCGCGGCGATACGTTCGCACATCAGGAGCTCACCTGCCCCATGCGCGTGCTCACAACGACCGTGGCCGTCTCCGGCGGCGACGAAGCCCTACTCCCCGTGCGCACCGCCGAAGCCATCCCGCTAGAACTCCACGCCCAAGCCATGGCCCTCATCCGAGGCCTAGTCGTCAACGCCCCCATCCGCATGGGCGACGTCGTGCTGAAGGACCTCCTCAACACCAATATCAACCTAATCGCCAGCATGGACATCGAGTAGCTAAATTGGGACGGGGCTCTTTTAGCTGCTTTTGCAAGGAGTGTCCCCCGGTGCCGTCATAAAAGGAACGTCCCTATGTGCCGGGCTTGGGATACCATGGTGGCAGCCTAGCGAAAGGACGATGTATGGCACATATCGATGACCAGCGTGTGGTGCGCGTGCTCGATGCGCTCGAGGCTCAGCACCCCGGCGCGCAGCTGCTCGTAAACGACCCGTGGTCGATTTATTACCTGACCGGCTTTTATGCCGATATGTTCGAGCGTTTTTGCGGCGTGCTGCTCGCGCGCGATGACGAGCCCGTGATCTTGGTCAATGCCCTGCATCAGCTGCCCGAGTACGACAATGCCCGCGTCGCCTACCACACCGATACCGATGTCGTGACCGACGCCATCGCGAGTGAGATCGACCCAGCCAAGCCGCTTGGCATCGACACTGTCATGCGTTCCGGCTTTTTGATGCCGCTCATGGAGCGCCACGCCGCGAGCGAGTTTTTCCTGGGCGACTTTGCCGTCACCGCCGCGCGCACCTACAAAGACGCCGCCGAGCAGGAGCTCATGCGCGTGTCCTCGGCAGTCAACGACGCCGTGATGGCCGACGCGATCAAACTCGTCCACGAGGGCGTGACGGAGCGCGAAATCGCCGACCAAATGCTCGGCCTGTATCGCAAGCACGGCTGCGAGGGCTTTAGCTTTCCGCCCATCGTGAGCTTTGGCGCCAACGCCGGCGACCCGCATCACGAACCCGACGACACCGTGCTCAAGCGCGGCGACGTGGTGCTGTTCGACATTGGCGGACGCCGCTGCAACTATTGCTCGGACATGACGCGCACGTTCTTTTGGGGCGAGCCGGACGAGGAGACGGCACGCATCTACGACATCGTGCGCCGCGCCAACGAGGCCGCCGAAGCGCTCATCGCACCGGGCGTGCGCATGTGCGACCTGGACCGCGCCGCACGCGATGTGATCGAGGACGCAGGCTATGGGCAGTACTTTACGCACCGCTTGGGACACTCGATCGGCCTGCAGGACCACGAGCCGGGCGACGTCTCGCTGGTCAACGAGCAAGTCGTAGAGCCAGGCATGACGTTCTCCATCGAACCGGGCATCTACCTCCCCGGCCGCACCGGCGTCCGCATCGAGGACTTGGCCCTGGTGACCGAGTCCGGCGTCGAGATCCTCAATGCCTACCCCCACGATCCGGTCCGCCTAGACTAGGCAATGCGGCAAAGGGGCTGTCCCTTTGCCGCATCACATGAATGCCGCCACAAAAACGGCCTATCTACTACGTTTAGCCCGCATGGGTCGACCATACCCGTGTTTTCGCAAAACTGGTAAGCCATCTACCTGCGGTTTTCATTTCGCAATTCTCGGTGTGGTCGGGGGTAGTCGGTAAAACGTAGTAGATAGGCCCATTTCGTGGCAAGCGAGTCAACTCGGGGCACAGGGCAGCCAAAAAGCCCCGTCCCAAATTGACTGCTTTTGAGTTGCGGTGATATACGGACTGTTTGAGGCTTCTTGCTTGTAAAACAGTCCGTTTTCACCGCAACTGATGTGGGGATGGGTTAACGGAGCAGGCCCGCTACTTCGCCGGCCAGGGTGATGGTGCCGGCGGCAACGAAAGCCTCGCCCGCGGCATCGAGGGCCGCGAGGGCCTCGGGCACGCTGGGATACACACCCGCGAGCTTGTCGGCGTCCACTAGGGCGGCGAGCTCCTCTGCCGGCAGAGCGCGGTCGGAATCGGTCTGGGTCACGACCACGCGCGGGAAGGCCGGGATCAGTACATCGACGATGCCGGCCACGTCCTTATCGGCCAGCGCGGCGCACAGCAACGTGGGGCGGTTCTCCACGCACGGATCGATCTCGTCCAGCGCGCTCACAAAGTTCTCGCAGCTCTGAGGGTTATGACAGGCGTCAATCAGCTTGAGCGGATCGGTTCCCAGCACATCAAAGCGACCCGGCGTGGGACAGCCCATAAACGACGCATCGAGCTTGTCATGATCGAGCTCGCGACCCAGATACCCCTCGCACAGCATAATCGCGCACGCGGCATTCTGCGGCTGATACGCCGGCTTGACCATGCTCGACGTATAGATCGCACGCGGCGTGGTGCAGCTAAACTCAACCGTGTCGCCCACATGTGCCGGCACCGTGGTCGTGGCATGGTTCACCACCAGCGGTACTATGCCGCACTCGCGACAACGTGCATCCATCACGCGCTGAACGCTCGCCTCGTGCGTACCCTCGCCCAAAACAACCAGGCGTCCAGGCTTAATAACCGCAGCCTTCTCCCCCGCAATGGCCTCGAGCGTATCGCCCAAAATGCGTGTGTGATCGAGCCCAATGCCCGTAATGGCAACGGCGACGGGATCGGTCGCACTCGTGGCGTCCCAGCGTCCGCCCATGCCGACCTCGAGCACGGCAACATCCACCGCGGCCTCAGCAAACACGACAAGTGCGGCAGCCGTCAGCAGGTCAAACGGCGTAATGGAATAGGCGCGCTCCCCCGCCGCAACACGACGGGCATTCACGCGATGTCCCGCCTCAACAGCAGCAGAAACACCACGGGCAAACGACTCGTCGCTCACAACGCGCCCATCAACCTCCATGCGCTCGGGATAGCGCACCAGCTGCGGCGACGTATACAGCGCGGTCTTTAACCCCTCACCACGCAAGATAGCAGCCGAAAAACGCGTGGTCGAAGTCTTGCCATTGGTACCGGCAACCTGAATGCAATCAAAATATTCGTCCGGACGCCCCAGCTCATCAAGCATATCGACAACCGTCTCAAGCAAAGGACCAGCATCCCCAGAAATCCGCCCCGTATCAGCAGCCAGCCCAACAGCCTCATCAAATGAAAGCAAATCAAACTCAAAAGGAACGGTATACAAGCCGGAACGCTTAGGCATTTTTAGAACCGCCATTCATAGAAAAATAAAACAGTATAGGTTGAGGATAGTCAGCGAAAACGCCTCTGATGAGCCAAGGTGCCGTGAAACAAGGGCGCATAGGGCTTATGCCCATGCGCCCGAAGTTGAACGGCAGATTGGCCATCAGAGGCGTTTGCAGCGTCGAGTCAGCCGCCGTTCGTTAGAACGGCGGAATAGGTGTCCGCAGTAGCGAGCAATGCCCCAAACCGCGTCCCCCAGTACCGCTTACGAGAAGTCAGCAACCTGCGAGGTCAGCGCCGCCAGGATCTCCTTGAGCTCAGCTGCACGGTCCCTCTTCTTTTGGACCACCGCGGGCGCGGCCTTGGCCACGAAGCCCTCGTTGGCGAGCGTCTTCTCGCAGCCGGCAAGCTCCTTCTGGGCCGCGGCGATCTCCTTCTCCAGGCGCGCCTTCTCGGCCGAAAGGTCGACCTTGCCCTCGAGCACCACAAAGACCTCGACGCCGCTATCGACCACGGCAATGCTCGCGGCCGGTTTCTCAACGTCGGTACCCATGACCAGCAAAGCCGTGTTTGCCAGCGGCTCAATCGTGGAGCGCAAGCTCTCGAGCTTCTCGATGTCCTCGGCACCGGCGCGCACGACCACGTCGAGCTCGGCCTTGGGGCTCAAGCGATAACGCGAACGCGTGGCGCGGGCGGCAGACACGACGGTACGGCACAGCTCAAACGCGCGCTCGGCGTCCTCGTCAACATACTTGGCGTAGTCGGCGGGCTCGGGCCACTTGGCGATCATGAGCGCCTCGGCGCGGTCCACGTTGCCCTCGGCGTCCAGATCGAGCACGCTCGCCGGCATGTTGTCCCAGATCTCCTCGGTCACGAACGGCATGAGCGGGTGCATCAGGCGAATGGAGGTGTCGAGCACAAAGATCAGGTTGCGCTGCGCCTGCAGACGACCCTCGCCCTTCAGGCGGGCCTTGGTGACCTCGACGTACCAGTCGCAGACCTCGTTCCAGAAGAACTGCTGCACGCCGCGGGCCATGTCGCCAAAGGTGTAGTTCTCGATGCCCTCGGTGACCATCTTCACGGCCTTGGCAAGGCGGCTGAACATCCAGGCGTCGGCCGGCGTCTCCACGACGGGTTCGCCGGGCGTGTAGCCTTCCATGTTCATAAGCAGGAAGCGGCTGGCGTTCCAGATCTTGGT
Organism: uncultured Collinsella sp.; assembly: GCA_905207015.1. GTDB lineage: Bacteria > Actinomycetota > Coriobacteriia > Coriobacteriales > Coriobacteriaceae > Collinsella. Next base: position 5,679 of record CAJLJQ010000085.1, read on the forward strand.
CACAAACGACTTGGCCTGCTCGGTGCGCGGGCTGTCGATGAGCTTCTTGGTCTTCTTGTCGATGTTCGCGTCGAACTTGACATCCTGGTTGTTGGTGCACAGCGTGAGCAAGTTGAAGCGCATGGCGTCGGCGCCGTACATGCCAATGAGGTCCATGGGGTCAACGCCGTTGCCCTTAGACTTGGACATGCGGCTGCCGTCCTTGGCAAGGATCGTCGGGTAGATGACGACGTCCTTAAACGGAACCTCGTCCAGGAAGTACAGCGAGCTCATGACCATGCGGGCGACCCACAGCGCGATGATGTCGCGCGCGGTGACGAGCGCCGTCGTGGGGTGATGGCCCTCGAGCAGCTCCGGCTTTTGCGGCCAGCCCTGCGTGGCAAAGGTCCACAGCTGCGAGCTGAACCAGGTGTCCAGCACGTTCTCGTCCTGATGCACGTGATGGCCGCCGCACTTGGGGCACACGTCGGTGTCCTCGGTAAGGGCGTCCTCCCAGCCGCAGTCCTCGCAGTAGAACACGGGAATGCGGTGACCCCACCACAGCTGGCGGCTGATGCACCAGTCCTTGAGGTTCTCCATCCAAGTGGTGTAGGTCTGCGTCCAGCGCGCGGGATGGAAGGTGACCTTGCCGGAGTTGACGGCGTCGAGCGCCGGCCCCTTGAGCTTGTCGACGGCCACAAACCACTGCTCGGACAGCCACGGCTCCAGTGCGGCATCGCAACGGTAGCAGTGCATGACGGAGTGGTCGTGGTCCTCGACGTGATCGAGCAGGTCATGCTCCTCGAACCACTTAATGACGGCCTCACGGCACTCCTCGCGGGTCATGCCGGTGAACTCGCCATAGCCCTCGACGACCACCGCGTGCTCGTCGAAGATATTGATCTGCGGCAGGTCGTGGGCCTGACCCATGGCGTAGTCGTTGGGGTCGTGGGCCGGGGTGACCTTGACGAAGCCGGAGCCAAAGTTGGCGTCGACATGCCAATCCTCAAAGATGGGAATCTCGCGGTTGACGATCGGCAGCATGACGGTCTTGCCCACAAAGGCGGCCTTCTCGGGGTCCTTCGGGGAGACGGCAACGCCCGTGTCGCCGAGCATGGTCTCGGGGCGCGTGGTGGCGACGACGATGTAGTCCTGCCCATTGACCGGCTCGGTCAGCGGGTAGCGCAGGTGCCACAGGTGGCCCTTCTCGTCCTTATACTCGGCCTCGTCGTCCGAGATGGCGGTGGTGCAGTTGGGGCACCAGTTGACGATGCGCTTGCCGCGATAGATCAGGCCGTCGTGGTACCAGTCGCAGAAGACCTTACGCACGGCCTGGGCGTAATCCTCGTCCATGGTGAAGCGCTCGTTGTCGAAGTCGACGGAGCAGCCCATGCGCTTGATCTGCTCGACGATGATGCCGCCGTACTCGTGGGTCCAGTCCCAGCAGGCGTCGACAAACTTATCGCGACCGATCTCCAGGCGGCTGATGCCCTCGCTCTTGAGCTTCTTGTCGACCTTGGTCTGCGTGGCGATACCGGCGTGATCGGTGCCCAGCACCCAGCGCGTGGACTTGCCGCGCATGCGGGCCATACGGACGATGGCGTCCTGGATGGAGTCGTCGGTAGCGTGACCCATGTGGAGCTTGCCGGTCACGTTGGGAGGCGGAATGGTGACGGTGCAGTCGCCCACGCCCTCGCGGCGCTTGTAGTAGCCGCCGTCGAGCCACTTCTGCAGGATCGCCGGCTCGTTGGTCGACGGATCGTAGTTCTTGGGCATTTCTTCCATATATCTCTCCCTTGCCCATCGGGGAGGAATGTAGGCCCGATTTTCGCTCGGTCAGGTCCTGGGCTCGCTCGAAGACCACATTAAGTGGTCTTCGGCTCGTGCGGAATCTACGAAAATCGGGCCTACATTCCTCCCCTTAGGTATCGATCACTTCAGTCTGATATGACTTCGCTGAGGCTTAAACAAACACACAGAATAACACAGGTAGTTGGGGTTATTGCGTATATATAAAATAGCCTCCGACCGCAGGTGGCCGGAGGCTATTCAAATTCACATTTGCGAAACCTACCATTTAGGGACAGGTTTATTTTGGTCGGTTTTATATGGGCAAACGTCATTCTCCCTGATAAAACCTGCCAAAATAAACCTGTCCCTTTTTGGCAGGTTTAGCCGTAGATGCGCTGGGGCTGTTCGGTGCCTTTTACGGAGGCTTCGGTCACGATGACCTTGGTGACGCCCTCCTCGCTGGGGAGGTCGAACATCGTCTGCTGGAGCACGTCCTCGCAGATGGCGCGCAGGCCGCGGGCGCCGGTCTTGCGGGCAAGCGCCATACGGGCGATCTCATGCAGAGCCGCATCCTCAAACTCCAGGTCGACGTCCTCGAGCTGGAACATCTTGCGGTACTGACGCACCACGGCGTTCTTGGGCTCGGTCAGGATCGAAACCAGGTCGTCCTCGTCGAGTGCCTGCGTCTGGGTGACGACGGGCGTACGTCCCACAAACTCGGGGATCATGCCAAAGGCGTTAAGGTCCTGCGGGAGCACCTGGCGCAGCAGGTCGTTCTCGTCGACCGAGGTGGGGCCGGCGATCTCGGAGTTAAAGCCCACGCCCTTGTTGCCCACGCGATCGGCAATGATCTTGTCCAGACCCACAAAGGCACCGCCGCAGATGAACAGGATGTTGGTCGTGTCGATCTGCAGCAGCTCCTGCTGGGGATGCTTGCGGCCACCGGTAGGCGGAACGCTGGCCACCGTGCCCTCAAGAATCTTAAGCAGCGCCTGCTGCACACCCTCGCCCGAGA
>CAJLJQ010000086.1:0-8279 GCA_905207015.1 uncultured Collinsella sp.
ATGGAGCCGGTCTTGGAACGCAGCAGGCCCGAGACAGTCTTGAGCGTTGTGGACTTGCCGGCACCGTTCGCGCCGATCAAGGCCACGATCTCACCCTCGTTGACGTTAAAGGAGATGTCCTTGATGGCGTGGATGGCGCCGTACCAGACGTTGATGTTGTAGACGGAAAGCATCGGCTCTGCCATTTAGTTCTCCCCCTTATCCTGCTTGCCCAGATATGCCTCGATAACGGCGTCGTTGTTCTGGATCTCCTCGGCCGTGCCCTTGGCGATGACCTTACCAAAGTTGAGCACGCAGATGCCCTCGCAGATGTTCATAACGAGCGACATGTCGTGCTCGATAAGCATGATGGCAATGCCAAAGGTGTCGCGGATCTTAACGATGTTCTCCATGAGCTCGGCGGTCTCGGACGGGTTCATGCCGGCGGCAGGCTCGTCGAGCAGCAGTAGCTTGGGGTTGGTGGCAAGCGCGCGGACGATCTCCAGACGACGCTGAGCGCCGTAAGGCAGCGATCCGGCCTGTTCATTTGCCAAGTGCTCCATGTCAAAAATGGACAGCAACTCCATGGCGCGCTCGTGGGCGGCCTTCTCGTGCTTCCAGTACGTCGGCAGGCGCAGTACGCCCTCAAAGCCGGAGTAACGCTCCTGGTTGTGCAGGCCGACCTTAACGTTATCCTCCACCGTCATGGTGTTGAACAGACGAATGTTCTGGAAGGTACGGGCAATACCCATGCGGTTGACCTGATAGACCGACTTGCCCGAGGTGTCCTCACCGTCGAGCAGGATGGTGCCGTGCGTGGGCTGGTACACCTTGGTGAGCAGGTTGAAGACCGTGGTCTTACCGGCACCGTTGGGACCGATCAGACCGGCGATCTCGGTCTTACCGATGGTCAGGCTAAAGTCGTCGACTGCCTTAAGGCCGCCAAATTCAATGCCCAAGTGGATGCACTCGAGCGCCGGGCGCTGGCCCAGGTCGCGGTCGGGAACGATGGCGCCAGAAGGATACGGGACCATCTTGCCCTTGTTGAACTCAAACTTACTGGGCATCGGCTGCCACCTCCTTCTTGGAAGCAAAGCGGTCCTTAATGCGTGCGAAGAACGACTTGAGCTGCGGGTTGTTGGTAAAGATCATGACCAGGATCAGCACGATGGCGTAGATGAGCATGCGGTAGTCCGAGAACTGACGGAGCAGCTCGGGAAGCACCGTAAGCAACGCCGCCGCGATGACGGAGCCGCGCATGTTGCCCAGACCGCCCAGGACCACGAACACCAGAATGAGGATGGACGTGTTGAAGTCGAACTTGGTGGCGGAGAGCTGCGAGAAGTTACCGCCGAAGAGGGCTCCGGCAGCGCCGGCGAGGGCAGCGGAAACCACGAAGGCGATCATGCGGTACTGGGTGACGGAGATACCCACGGACTCGGCAGCGATCTTGTTGTCACGCACGGCCATAATGGCACGGCCGGTACGGCTGCGAACCAGGTTGAGCACGATCACGAGTGCGACCATGACCAGGATGGCACCGGCGAGGAAGGTCGAGTACGTCGACACGCCCGAGGCGCCCTGGGCGCCCTTGATGATGGCGGTGCCGTCCTCGAGCAGGTGCAGGTCGTCGATCGTGGAGTTACCCGTGATGTTAAAGATCACATGCAGGCCGCGGGAGTCGACGCCCACAATGAGACAGGTGACGATCTCTTTGATGATCTCGCCAAAAGCCAGGGTCACGATGGCCAGATAGTCGCCGCTCAGGCGCAGGACCGGGATACCGATCAAGAAGCCCAAGATGGCAGCGGCGATAGCGCCGACCACAATGCTGATGATCAGGCGCACTGGATCGGAGGGAACGGCGCTCTCGAGGGCGACCGCGGTGACGATGCCCGTGTAGGCACCGACACTCATAAAGCCCGCATGGCCCAGCGACAGGTCGCCCGCGATGCCGACGACGAGGTTGAGGGAAATGGCCATGACGATGTAGGCCGTAATGGGAACCAACTGGCCGGCAATCATGCGCGGGATCATATGGTTGGACTGCATAAAGAACACGATGGCAAATGCCACGATGCACATGGCGTACGTGACAAAGTCGTGACGCGTCTGCTTGTCTTTAAGAAACTTCATAACGCTCACCTACACCTTCTCGGGGACGTACTTGCCCAAGAGGCCGGCAGGCTTGACGAGCAGGACAATGATCAGAACACCAAAGACGATGGAGTTGGCAAGGCTCGTGGAAATATAGGCCTGCGCCATCGCTTCGATGATGCCGATGAGAATGCCACCGACAAAGGCGCCGGGGATGGAGCCGATACCGCCGAAGACGGCGGCGTCGAAGGCCTTGATGCCAGGCATGGCACCCGTCGTGGGCTGCAGCACCGGCGAGTAGGAGCACAGCAGCACGCCGGCGATGGCAGCAAGGGCAGAGCCGATGGCAAACGTCATCGAGATGGTACGGTTGACGTTGATGCCCATGAGCTGAGCGGCAGCCTTGTCCTCGGACACGGCGCGCATGGCTTTACCCATCTTGGTCTTACCTGTAAAGAACATCAGGCCGGCCATGATAACCAGGCAGGCGACGATGGTGACGAGCGAGACGGCGCTTACATTGAACTTGGCCAAGAACTCCGGCACCTGGAAGGTGACGAGCGAAGTGAAGTTCTTGGGCGTGGCGCCCCACAGAAGCTGTGCGGCGTTCTGCAGGAAGTAAGACACGCCGATGGCCGTGATCAGAACGGCCAGCGGGCCCGCCTGACGCAGCGGCTTGTATGCCAGGCCCTCGATGAGAACACCGAGAACGGTACAGACCACACAAGAGAGAATTACAGATGCCCAGCCCGGGAGGCCGAGATACGACGTGGCACAGAACGAGACATAGGCACCGACCATGATGACGTCGCCGTGGGCGAAGTTCAGCATCTTGGCGATGCCATAGACCATGGTGTAGCCCAACGCGATGATGGCGTAGACGCTGCCCATGGACAGGCCGTTGACCAGGTATTGGATAAAGACCGTCATGTTCCACATCCCCCTTTCGAATAGGTTTCCAGTTAATGTATGAAACAGGGACGTTACACTGTCCCTAGATACCAAGCAAGCAGGGAAGGCCAAAACCTCCCCTGCCTGGGATCAAAACCGCTCTATGTAAGGCGGCTTATTAGGCCTGTACGTACTTGCCGTCGGTGATGACGTACGCCGTGGGCTCCTTCTGGACCTGGCCCTTATCGTTCCAGGTAAGCTTGCCGGTCAGACCGTCAACGGTAATCTTGAGCATAGCCTTGGACAGTTTATCAGCGACCTCGGTCGGGTCGGCGTCGACACCAAGACCGGCCTCTTTGAGGGCCTCGGCCACCGCGTGCACGCCGTCGTAGGCGTCGGCGGCAAACTGGTCGGGAGTATCGCCGTACTTATCCTTGTAAGCGTTGACGAAGTCGGCGTTCTTCTCGTCGTCGGCGGAGAACGGGGTCATGAGCAGCAGACCCTCGGCAAGAGAGGTGTCGAAGCCCTCAACGCCCAGGATGCCGTCCATGCCGTCGCAGCCCATCATCTTGACGTCGTAGCCCATGTCCTTGGCGTTCTTGAGCAGGACGGACGCCGGCGTGTAGTAGATCGGCGCAAAGATCATGGTGGCACCGGCCTGCTTGGCCTTGGTCAGCTGGTTGGTAAAGCTCGAGGCGGAGTCGTCCTTAAAGGTCTCCTCGTCAACAACCTCGAGCTTGGACTCAGCGGCCTGGGCCTTAAAGGAATCCGCGATGCCCGAAGAATAGGCGTCGCCAGAGTTATAGAACAGCACGAACTTCTCGTCCGCATACTTCTGCGCCAGGAACTTGGCAGCGTTGACACCCTGGTTGGGGTCGGTAAAGCAAACCTGGAAGACGCAATCCTTGCCGTCGGTGACGTCCTCGGAGGACGCGGACGGGGTGATCATGAACGTCTTGGGGTCGTTACCACACTCGGCGGCAACGGCAACCGACGCACCCGTGGTGGTCGGGCCGACGAGGGCCTGCATGCCCCAGTCGAGCAGAGTATTAAAGGCGTTGACGGCCTTCTCACCGTCGGCCTGATCATCCTCGGCCTTGCTGGCAAGCGGCAGCTCCTTGGTCGAGAAATCCTTGCAGCCAAGCTCGACGCCCTGGGTAACGGACTTGCCGTAGGACGCGTTAGCGCCGGTCAGCGGGCCGATGGTGCCGATCTTAAACGAAGCGTCGCTCGAAGCGGAACCGCTGTCGCCGCCGTTGGAGGAGCAACCAGCTAGAATGGACATCGCCCCCAGACCTGCTGCGCTCGCGATAACGCTCCTGCGATTCATAACAGGGTTTAATGACTTACCGGTGAGGCTCGACATGCGGCTCTCCTCTCAAATCTCGTCGGGTTTTGGTTACCCGACAGGCCATCCTTCGCCGTGTTCGGCGTTCGCAAAATAGTAGACGCTTTAGTTGAGAAAAGTGGCGATTATTTCAACTTTTCTTTTGTTTTGTCCGTTTATCCATAATTATGCGTATTTCTATTGGTTTATGCAGTTTAGCCACTTTATTGTGTAAAAGTAATGTTTCCATTCTGTTACAAGCGTTCCCGCTCTTAATAAACATGGTGTCCCCCTTTTCGCTAGCCGCGATGCGGCCGTCTTGCGGTACAGGGCAAACCTTATGGTGCAAACGTTGACAGTTTGTTACGGAGTTCCGTTTGTAGCGAGCATGTTTCCAATGTTTCCGCAGCGTTTCGGGGGTGCCGTTTTGTGCGACTCCTGTTGCCTGGCGAGCACACGCCCTCGGTTCACGCTAGAATGCACTCAACCTTTAAGCGGTTAATCCATCCATAAGATGCACGAAGGAGCTATCTATGAGCGAACCCCTGCGCACCGTGAACGTCGGTCTGATCGGCCTGGGAACCGTCGGCGGCGGCGTGGCCCGTCTGATCAAGAGCCACCACGATGAGTACCTGGCAGCCTACGGCATCGACCTTAAGCTGACCCGCGCCTGCGCGCTTGCTTGGGAGCAGGCCGAGGCAGCTGGTATTGAGCGCGAGGCCTTTACGAGTGACTGGCGTGACGTCGTCACCGACCCCGCCGTCGACATCGTCGTCGAGCTGATCGGTGGCGAGCATCCCGCAACCGAGATCTTCACCACCGCCTTTGAGCACGGCAAGCACGTCGTCTCTGCCAACAAGGCCCTGCTGGGCCGTCACGTCGAGACGCTTGCCGAGAAGGCGCGCGCGTGCGGCGTGCAGATTAAGTGCGAGGCCAGCTGCGGCGGCGGTATCCCCATCGTGAGCACGCTCGAGCACGACCTGGTGGGCAACAAGATCCTGACCATCGCCGGCATCCTCAACGGCACCACCAACTATATCCTGTCGCGCATGGACGCCGAGGGCGCCGATTACGCTGACGTGCTCGCCGACGCCCAGGCCAAGGGCTATGCCGAGGCCGACCCGTCCGCCGACGTCGACGGCTTCGATGCCGCCAGCAAGACGGCCATCCTCGCCTCCATCGGCTTTGGCACCCGCGTTACCACCGATGATGTGTACCAGCAGGGTATCCGCACCATCGGTGCCGAGGACATCGCCCAGGCCCGCGAGCTCGGCTACACCATTAAGCTGCTGGGCATCGCCCGCAACACCGACGCCGGCGTCGACGTCCGCGTGCATCCCACGCTGATCCCCGCCGACCACATGCTTGCCAAGGCCAACGGCGCCATGAACGCTGTCTACGTGGTAGGCGACGCCGTGGGCGAGACCATGTTCTACGGTGCCGGCGCAGGCTCTTTCCCCACCGCGAGCGCCGTCGTGGGCGATATCCTGTCGCTCTCCGAGCAGATCAGCCGTGGCGTAGCCCCGCTGCCCGAGATTGAGCCCTATGGCCACAACCTCGCCTTTAAGCCCATGAACGAGCTCCAGACCAAGTACTACGTGCGCCTGAAGGTCGCCGACCGCGTGGGCGCCCTGTCCGAGACGGTCGACATCTTTGCCAAGCACAACATCTCGATCTCGCTCATCAATCAGGTCGAGGATGGCAAGTCGGGCGTCAGCGATGCCTGCTCGGTTATCTTCCTGACGCACCGCGCGCTCGAGAAGGACGTCCAGGCTGCCGCCGCCGAGCTTGCCAACGTCGACTGCGTGGCCGAGGTCGCCAACGTCCTGCGTATCGAGGACGTCGAGGCCTGGACCGAAGGCGTTATGGCCAACTAGCCCAACGCTCGCCTAGCAATACGCGCCTTGAGGGCTCCCGTCCGATGTGGGACGGGAGCCCTTTTGTCTCCTGCCCCAAGCACAACGGCAGAGCATATTTGCGCGAGCCGCTCATCGGTAACGCGGGCTACCGTTCACCGATATGCAAACGCGACCGATTCCGGCTACCGCTACGCTGTGCTGCGAATGTCCGCCCGCGATGAGAGGAAGCACCATGTTGCTCGAGGGCAAAAAAGCAATCATCACCGGAGGCACACGCGGTATCGGCTATGCCATCGCCTGCCGTTTTATCGAGGAAGGCGCTGCCGTCACCGTCTTTGGCTCGCGCCAGGAGACTGCCGACGCGGCCGTTGAGAAGCTGGCAGCCGCCTATCCCGACGCCAAGGTCTGGGGCCGCTCCTGCGACCTCACCTCGCTCGAGGCCGTGACCGGGGCCTTTACCCAGGCTGCAGCCGACATGGGCGGCTTGGACACGGTCGTCAACAATGCCGGCATCTCCCAGCGCTCACCCCTTTTGGACTACACGGCCGAGGAGTTCGCCAAGGTCATGGACCTCAACGTCGTCGCCGTCTTTAATGGCCACCAGGCTGCCGCCAAGATCATGACCGAAGCCGGCCACGGCGGCACCATCACCACCACGAGCTCGATGGTCGCTAAGTACGGTCAGCCCTCCGGCGTTGGCTATCCCACGTCCAAGTTCGCCGTCAACGGCATGGTCCAGTCGCTCTCGCGCGAGCTCGCTCCCATGGGCATTCGCGTCAATGCCGTAGCACCTGGTGTAACTAAAACCGACATGGTCGCCAACCTGCCCGAAGAGATCATCAAGCCCATCATCGCCACCATTCCGCTGGGTCGCATGGGCGAGCCCGAGGATGTCGCCAACGCCTTTGTTTTCCTGGCGAGCGATATGTCCTCCTACGTCACGGGCGCCGTGCTCCCCGTCGACGGAGCTGCCCGCTCTTAAGGGACCACAAGCCTCAACTCCCAGCCTCAACATAGTCCAACAAAGAAGGCGCGCCGCCCGCATCAATTGCAGGCAGCGCGCCTTCTTCTGTTATGAAAGGGAAACTATGTCCCAGTATTTCGGATCAGAACGGGGCCCGGTCCCCCAGGACCTCCTTGCGGAAACTGCGTCCCGTTTCGGGTCTTTAAAGTGGGACGCGTCTTCCCCTAGGGAAGCGTCTCGTTATTTGCCGTCGTCGTCTTGGGCTTCATCGCGTGCGTAGAGCTCCAGCATGCGGCGGCGGTATTCGCGCACGGCGAGCTTGGCGCGCTCCAGGCGGCGGCGCTCGCGCGGGGTAAGCTCGGACGGGTCGATCTCGTCTCCATAGGTCTTATCGGCAAGAAGATGCGCCGCGTCCACGATGCGGGCATCGATGTGGCCGCTCGCCGCCTCGGCGGAAAGACGCTCGGCAATCGTATCGAGCGTAGGCAGGCCCTCGAATACGCGACCATGGCCATGCGAGGTCAGCAGCTCGTGCTCTCGTGCGAGCAGACTCGCCAAATCGTGATGGGCACGCAGGATATCGAGTGCCTCGGCAGGATGCTCGGCAACCTCTGCCACGGCGGCGACCGGCGCGGCATCGACCACGCGGTAGAAGAGCTGCGCGAGCAGCGGCATCAAGAACACCGTGATGGCACCGGCGGCAACCATGACCGACGCAACATCTTGCGACAGCGCGCCCGCGTTGACGGCCACGCTCGTCACGGCAACGATGATCGGCAGCGCCGTGGTGCAGTACAGGGCCACGGTAATGCGACCATACGCCGACACATCGCGCGTCACAGGACAAATGCTCATAGAAATAAGAATGGGTACGGCACGAATAATCAACAACGCCACGATAAAGCCCACGAGCAGCCCGGGGCGCGACACCACGGCCGTCAGATCGATCTTTGCGCCCGACACGGTAAAGAACACCGGGATCAAAAAGCCGTAGGCCAGGCCGTCGAGCTTGGTCTCGAGCGTATGGTTGCCCTCGGGGATGATATAGCGCAGGACGAAGCCGGCGGCAAAAGCGCCCAACACGATATCGAGGCTAAAGATGGCGGAAAACGCCACGAGCGTGACCAAAATAAGCACCGTCAGGCGCACGAAGGTCTGCGAC
>CAJLJQ010000087.1:0-8189 GCA_905207015.1 uncultured Collinsella sp.
ATCGTGGGCTTTTTGGACCTGGAGGGCAAGCTGGCCAGCTATCCCAGCCACCTCTCCGGCGGCCAGCAGCAGCGGGTGGCCATCGCCCGGGCGCTGATCACCAAGCCCGCCATCATCCTGGCCGACGAGCCCACGGGTAACCTCGACCCGGCGATCTCGCTGGGCATCATGAAGCTGCTCGAGCGTATTAACCGCACCGGCACTACCGTGATCGTCGCCACGCACGACCGCGAGATGGTCGATAGCATGCACCGTCGCGTGATCGCCCTCGAGGGCGGCCACGTTATCCGCGACCAGGAGAGGGGAGGTTACGGCAACTATGGCACCAACTAACGTGGGCTACTCCTTCAAAGAGGCAATCAGTCACTTCTTCCGTAACTGGACTACCTCGCTCGGCGCCGTCATCACGATCTTCCTTTCGCTGTTTATCATCGGCCTGTTCATCATGGGCTCCGCGATGCTGAACTCCGTGATCGGCACCGTCGAGGATCAGGTTGTCATCAACGCGTTCATTAGCGATGACGCCGATCAGGCCGATGTCCAGGCTTTTGAGGCCGAGCTTAAGACGTGGAATAACGTCAAGTCCGTGACCTATAAGGACAAGGACGACGCGCTGGCCGAGTATACGAGCAAGATGTCGGGCAACGCCGACGCCACCATGAGCGCGCTCGATGGCCAGAACCCGCTGCCGGCTTCGTTTGCAATTGAGATGGACGATCCGTCCAAGGTCGAGAGCACGGCCCAGAAGCTCAAGAAGAACGCCGACTTCCAGAAGATCGCGGATGACGGCGACGTCAACGCGAGCGTGCTGTACGGCCAAGAGGAAGTGAGCCGCCTGTTCCAGGTGACCAACTACATCCGCATCGCCGCCGTGGTGCTCGTTGGCCTTTTGACCTTTATCGCATTCATCTTCATCAACAATACGATTCGCCTGTCCATCACGGCGCGTCGTCGTGAGATTGCGATTATGCGTCTGGTCGGCGCCAGCAACGGCTTCATTCGCGGCCCGTTTATCACCGAGGGCGTACTGCAGGCCATTTTGGGCTCGCTGCTTTCCATCGGCGTTCTGGAGCTGCTACGCAATCTGATGATTCCGCGTTTGCAGGAGAGCATCGGCTGGATGTCGTTTGCCCTGCCGATGCAGTACTACCTGGTGACCTATGCTGCGCTGATTCTGGTCGGTGTGATTATCGGTCTCTTTGGTTCTGCCATAGCCATGCGCCGCTACCTGCGCGTGTAGGCATGCCTGGAATTCATCCCTTCCAACGGGTCGTCTCTTATGGGGCGGCCCGTTTTTTGATCTCTAGGGGACGGCAGGAAAGCGAATCATTTGGGTAGACTCTTTGGAGTTCGTCATCGATAGCAAGGAGGCGCCATGGGGCGCAATAACAAGCATAAGCGCGGTGCTCGCAATAAGCGTGGGCCGGTGCGCAGCGAACGCCGTCCGAGCCTGACCGGGCGCGTGCAGCTCCATGAGCATGGCGCCTATGTCATAACCGAGAGCGGCGACTACAAGGTTATGGGCCGCGGTAAGCGCGAGATCATGGATGGCGATACCGTTGCCGTGAGCATTAAGAATAGCCCGCACGGTGAGCGGCGCGCCGTGATCGAAGGCGTGGTTGAGCGCGCAGCCATAAGCGTGGTGGGTACGTACCAGACCGCTGGTCCGCTCGGTGTGATCGAGCCGCTCGATTCGCGCCTGAAGGCCGACTTCTTCATTCTGCCCGAGGATACCTCGGCGGATCGTCTGGGCGTCCACCCGGGTGATGCCGTTGTCGCGCGCATTTTGACCTACCCGACGCGCCTGGAATCGGGCACCGTGACGATCGAACGCCGCATTGGCGGAGATGACGCGCCCGATTTGGGCGTTCAATACGTGATGGCGCGTTACGGCTATACCGATAGCTATCCCGAGGCCGCGCTGGACGAGGCCGAGGGGCTTTCGCTCGATGTGTCCGCGGCGCTTAAGGACCCGCTCCGCCGCGATCTGCGCGACCGCTTTGTCATCACGATCGACCCGGTCGACGCGCGCGACTTTGACGATGCCATTTCGCTTGAGCGCACGCCCGAGGGTGGCTACAAGCTGGGTGTGCATATCGCTGACGTTTCTCACTATGTGGCTTGGGACGGGCATATCGATCTTGAGGCTCGCCATCGTACGACATCGGTGTATCTGGCCGATCGCGTGCTTCCCATGCTGCCCGAACGCCTGTCCTGTGACCTATGCTCGCTTCGCCCTGACGAGGACCGTCTTGCGTTTACCGTTGACATTGAGCTCGATGCGCAGGGTCGCGTGCGCCATTACGATCCGTACCCCAGCGTGATTCGCTCGCGTGTGCGTATGGACTATGACGGCGCCGAGGCGCTGCTGGTGCGTGCCGACGCTGTTGAGTATTCGGTGCTGGAAGGCGCCGCTGAGGATGTTGCGGCTGCTGAGGCCTCGCGCGAGGAGGCGCTTGAGCGCGGTCTTGCGTGCGAGGAAACTGCTCGCGGCTATAACGTCGACCTCGGCGATTTCCTTGTCGCCGCCAACGAACTCGCCGAACTTCGCCGTCGTATTCGTCGTGCCCGCGGCTCAGTCGATTTTGACACGGCCGAGATTCGCGCTCTATTGGATGAGGACGGAGTGCCCGTGCAGATTGTGGCGCGCGAGCGTTCGTGTGCCACGTCGCTTATCGAGGAAGCCATGCTACTCGCCAACGAGTGCGTTGCAGAGTGGCTGGCAGACCGTGATATCGAGGCCTGCTATCGCGTGCATGAGGATCCGAGCCCCGATAGCCTGCACGGTGCCGCCGTTGCGCTGGCGCAGCTAGGCATCATCGACGATCGCCGTGCTGCCGGTATCGCCCTGGGGAGTCCCGATGAGCTACAGGCTGCAGTTGATGCTGCCGCCGGTACGGCCAACGCACCGCTCGTCAACACGCTGCTTCTGCGCAGCATGCAGCGCGCACTGTACAAGCCGCGTAACGAGGGCCACTTTGCGCTCGCCGCGCCGTGCTACTGTCACTTTACGAGTCCCATCCGTCGCTACCCCGATCTGGTGGTGCACCGCGTGCTCAAACTGCAGTTGGCCTATGAGCAGCTCGGCGGCAAGGACGCCCTGGTCCGTACGCCGCGGCTGATCGGCAAGGGGCGCGAGTCGCTGCCGCGCATTCTGCCGCAGATCTGCCGCGCATGCAGCGATGCCGAGCGCGCGGCAGATGCCGCTAGCCATGCGACGCAAAAGATCAAGATTGCCCAGTACTATGAGGACCGTCTGGGCGAGCGCTATGCCGGAACCGTCTCGTGGGTTAGCAGCATGGGCCTCTTCGTGCGCTTGGACCTGACGCAGGTCGAAGGCTTGGTTTCGATCAAGAGCCTGGGCAACGAGTGGTTCGAGTTCGACGAGGACGCGCTCACGCTCACAGGTGCCGACACGGGCACTCGTTACGAGCTGGGGCAGCGCGTGATCATCGAGGTCTCGCGCGTCAATACCACGCGCGGGCACTTGGACTTTAAGCTTATCCATTAGCCAAATCCCGACTCGCGGCGGGAGAGCGGAGGGCGGTCTTTCGGGGCCGCCCTTCGCATTTGAATCGTGGCTACCTTGCCGTCTGCTCGGCCGCCCGCTTACCTGCTATTTGAGAGGTAAAACCTACCAAAATAAACCTGTCCCTTTTTGGCAGGTTTACAAGAAAGCGGGGATGAGATGGCGACGGTGTACGGTTATGCGCGGGTGAGTTCGCGCGATCAGAATCTTAATCGGCAGCTGGATGCGCTGGGCGCCTATGGCGTGGGCTCGGCGAATATTTATGCCGACCATGCGAGCGGCAAGGACTTCGATCGCCCGAGGTATCGCGAGCTGCTGCACGTCCTGGGAGACGGGGACGTGCTGGTGGTGCTTTCTATCGACCGACTTGGCCGTAATTACTCTGAGATTCTTGAGGAATGGCGACGCATTACCAAGGAGCTCGGGGTTGCCATTGTGGTGTTGGACATGCCATTGCTTGACACGCGCGTCAGGGCAAGCGGCACGCCGGATGTGACTAATACCCTGATTGCCGATATTGTGCTGCAACTGCTGAGCTACGTGGCGCAGGTGGAGCGCGAGAATATCCATCGGCGCCAAGCGGAGGGAATTGCAGCGGCGCGGGCGCGAGGGGTCCGTTTCGGTCGACCTCGCAAGCCGTGCCCTCCTCAGTTTGATCTGGTACGGGATAGCTATGAGGCGGGCGATATTACCCGCAGCCAGGCAGCAAAGTGCCTGGGCGTGTGCGTGGGGACGTTTGATCGCTGGATGCGCGAGGCGGGGTAGGGGTTTGCGTCGCTTTGTCGCTTCCTGTTGCGATTCAAATTTTGATACGGTGACGATGTCATTTGGGGCTACACTCGCTGATATTCAAAAAAGGAGGTAGGCCCTTGGCGCGCGTAAAACAAATAATCGGATGGACCGCGATCATTCTGTTCGCTGCAACGCTGGCGGGCATCTGGGTGCTGACGGAGCAAAATGCGGTGGAGACGTCGTTGCTGAGCGAGTCCACCGCGCGCGTGGTGGAGGGTCAGGCTACGGGCGTTCAGGCTGCCGATGCCACGGGTGAAGCTCAGACCGAGAACGGGATGACCGGGGGCATCGATTCGGTTGCCTCGAATGTCCGGTCTGGCCGACTTGCTTCCATTCGCATGTGGGTGGGCACGAACGTCCGTCGCGTTGCCCATACCGTAGAGTTTTTCTTCGTCGGATTGTTCGCCTCGGTGGCCGTGGTTTGCTTTTCCAGGCGTCCGTGGAGCGTTTGCTCCCGTTGCGTGCCCGTGTTGCTCTTTTGCGCCGTCTGCTCCGTTGGCGATCAGGTACATAAGATCTTTGTTCCCGGCAGGCATTTCGACGTTATCGATTTAGGATTCGATGCTGCGGGCTATGTCACCGCGATGCTGTTGGTATTGCTGGTCTCCGCATGGGTGCACCACGAGACGCGCCCCATCGGCGCCCATGCGAGGCGCTAGCCGGTAACAAACCCGTTTCTGATCATGCGACCTTGTTGAATTATTTTGTGTCGCGCGTATTTCCGAGCGGTCGGATTTGAGGGGCGAGCGGTAGAACGCTCGCCCTTTGTGCGCCACGATGCGGCACAATGTACCGTAAAAGCTGTTTGTATCCGGTACGAATCATTCGTTGGTCTTTAATTCTTCTCAACGGAGGTGTTTGAGATGGCAAACGGATTGCTTTTGCGGCTTCGCGAGCGTGAGCTCAGCGCGAGCCCGGCGGAACGCAATGTCATCGCATATGTAAGCGCTCATCCGCACGAGGTGGTCGGGCTGTCCGTCCGCGGTCTTGCCGATGCCACGTTCTCCTCGCCCTCGAGCATTTTGCGCTTTTGCAAGCGCTTGGGTTTTGCGGGCTACAAGGAGTTCCAGCGCGAACTGATTGCCGAGCTGGCGCTCTTGGGTGACAAGAAAGACGTTGCCCTCGAGGACATCTCCATGGATGACAGCGTCGAACGTATCGTGGGGAAGGTGATGAAAAGCAACGTGCGCACGATCGAAGCGACGGCGCGAACGCTCGATTACACCGTCTTGGAGCGATGTGCGGCCTATCTTAAGCGGGCACGCGCGGTCAATCTGTTCGGTATTGGTGCCTCCCGTTTGGTCGCGCACGATCTGGCGCAAAAGCTCATGCGTGTCGACAAGGAGTGCCATCTGTACGACGACTGGCATGATCAGCTCTTGTGTGCCAAGAACATGCATGAGGGCGATATGGCAATCGCCTTTAGCTACTCGGGCTTGACGCAAGAGGTGCTGGACTGCACCGCCGAGGCTCAACGTCACAACTGTCCCGTTGTGGCCGTTACCAAAGTAGATGGATCATCCAAGCTTGCCACCGTGGCCGATGCCGTGCTCGGCGTCGCTGCGAGTGAACCCTTGGTCCGCAGCGGTGCCATGGCTTCGCGTATGGCCCAGCTTATGGTTGTCGATGCCCTGTACGCTGCTTACGTTGCGAGCGATTACGAACGGGTGACGCATGTCATTAAGCAAAACTACATCGAGAAACAGGAAAGATGAGGTGAATGAAATGCTCGATTTAACAAAATTCACGACCGAACAGCGTAATCAAAGTTCAATGGACCTCGATACGATGACATCGCTGCAAATCGTCACGACGATGAATGATGAGGATCTTCGTGCCGTCCAGTCGGTCACGAAGGTGTTGCCCCAGGTTGCCACAGCAATCGACTGGGCTGCTGAGGCACTCGAGCGCGGCGGGCGCGTCTTTTACATGGGTGCAGGCACCAGCGGTCGTCTGGGTGTACTCGACGCTTCGGAGTGTCCGCCCACGTTTGGCGTGTCACCCGATCTGATTGTCGGGCTCATTGCCGGAGGCGAGATGGCGTTTATCAAGGCTGTCGAAGGTGCCGAAGACAGCGAGGAGCTTGGTGCGAGCGACCTGCGGGAGCGTGGACTCTCGGACAAGGATCTTGTCGTTGGCCTGGCGGCAAGCGGCCGTACTCCCTATGTGGTGGGCGGCCTTGTGTACGCCAAGGCAACTGGGTGCAAGACCATTGCAATTGCCTGCAACCAAGGGTCGAAGATCGGGAAGAGCGCAGATCTTGCCATTGAACCCGTGCCCGGTCCCGAGGTACTGACCGGCTCAACGAGGCTCAAGGCGGGAACGGTTCAAAAGCTCATTCTCAACATGATTTCGACCGGTGCCATGGTCAAGATCGGCAAGGTATACCAAAACCTGATGGTCGATGTGCAGCAGACGAACGAGAAGTTGGTGGTGCGCGGCCAGAACATCGTGATGGAGGCGACCGGCTGCACGCGCGAGTGCGCTATTCAGGCGCTTGCAGATGCCGGCGGCCACGTAAAAACCGCTATTGTCTCGGTACTGCTGGACTGCGATGCCGAGCAGGCTGCGGTAGCTCTTGAGCGAGCGCGAGGCCATGTCCGTGCTGCGGTGAGTGGCCATGAGAAGAGCGATGCCGATGCCCAATAGGTGCGCGGCGTGAGCTGATATGACATCCAGACGAGATACCCAATACAAGGAGGAGTTATGACGAACAAAGAGCTGGCTCAAAAGCTGCTGGACCTTTTGGGCGGTAAAGACAACGTGCTGGCAAACGCGGCGTGCATGACGCGCCTGCGCGTGACCGTCAAAGACACGGGCAGCGTCGACACGGAGGGTATTGAGGCACTCGACGGCGTGATGGGCTTGGTCGAGGACGACACGATGCAGATCGTGCTGGGGCCGGGCAAGGTGAATAAGGTGCTCGAGGAGTTCTCCAAGCTCACCGGCCTTGCGAAAGGCGTTGCCGACGAGAGCGTGGTTGACGCTGCGGCCACAAACAAGGCCGCGCAGAAGGCAAAGTACGAGTCCAAGCCGGTTCAGGCCTTCCTCAAGAAGATTTCCAATGTCTTCGTCGCCCTGCTTCCCGGCATCATTGCGGCTGGCCTCATCAACGGTATCTGCAACGTCATTAACGTCTCGACGGCAGGCGCGCTTGCAGGCGAGTGGTGGTACCAGGGCATTCGTTCCATGGGCTGGGCCCTGTTTGCCTATCTACCCATCTTGGTGGGCTATAACGCGGCACGTGAGTTTGGCGGCTCCGCTGCGCTGGGCGGCATCGCCGGCATGATGTGTATCGCCAACAGTGCCATGCCCCTGCTTGCGCCTGGCGCGGCTGATCCTGCCACTGCCATTCTGCTGCCGCTCACCAATGCGCAGTACAACCCCGCAGCGGGCGGCATGATCGCGGCTCTTATCGCTGGCGCATTTTTTGCCTGGATGGAGCGTCAGATTCGCAAGGTTATGCCCAACGCACTCGACACGTTCTTGTCCCCGCTGCTGGTGCTCATCATCGGCGCCTTTGCTCTGATGCTCGTCATCCAGCCGGTTGGCGCATGGCTGACGACTGCCATCTTTAGCGTTTTGACCTTTATCTTCGAGAAGCTGGGCGTCCTGGGCGGCTATATCCTGTCGGCAGGCTTCTTGCCGCTGGTTTCCGTCGGCCTGCATCAGGCGCTCACGCCGATCCACGCTATGCTCAACGATCCCGACGGTGCTACCAAGGGTATCAATTACCTGCTTCCCATCCTTATGATGGCTGGCGGCGGCCAGGTCGGTGCCGGTCTGGCGCTGTACTTTAAGACCAAGAACGCCAAGCTCAAGAAGTACGGCATACCCTGCGGCTCGGCGTAGGGGATGCCCCCGGCGG
>CAJLJQ010000088.1:0-8155 GCA_905207015.1 uncultured Collinsella sp.
TGGGCTCCGCGAACTTCTCAACACAAGGCAGGCACCCCGGCCCCGCCGGCAAATAGCGGACACTCCGCATGCAATCTATGCAAACAAACAAGTACGCTTAGCTACATTCGGTAAGTTCGAGCACGCTGCCCTTAACGATAAGTGCCGGCTCCAGGACGACCTCTTCGGCACGCCTACCGCCCCTACCGGCAAGACGCTTGGACATGCAGCCAAAAGCATGCTCCGCAAGGACACCAGGATCCTGCTCAATCGCGGTCAGCGCCGGCTCAAAGAGAACGTCGGCCGCCGAGTTGTCATAGCTTACGACCGAAATATCGCCCGGGATGCTCTTCCCCATCTCGTGCAAGCGCTTGAGCAGACCGAGGGCGATGTTATCCGAACTTGCGAACACAGCGGTGGCATCAGTTGCGAGCACCGCCTCCGAGGCCTCGTAGGCACTCGGAATGTAGTACTCGCTCTCAAACTCCAAACGCGCGTCGATAGGCAAGCCAACCTCGCGCAGTGCGCGCTCATAGCCGGCAAGTCGCTTACGCCCCGTATTGGAACGGCGCGCGTTAACCAAGCAGGCAATGCGACGGTGGCCCTGCTCGATCAGATAGCGGGTGGCCATGTAGCCACCCATCTCGTGGTCGAACATCACCTTGTCGCACTCGAGCCCTTCAATGGCACGGTCGACCATCACGGCCGGGATGGGCAGGTGGCTGACTTCTTCGCGCAGGGCGCGGTCGTCGGAGAACTCGTCACCCACCACCAGAAAGACGCCGTCAACACCGCGCGTCACCAGCTGGCGCAGCAGCTCCAGATCGTCATCGGCGCTTCCGCCCGAGCTGGTAATGAAGAGCGCATAGCCGTCCTCGCGGCAGCGCTTTTCCAGGCTACCGGCGAGCGAGGCAAAAAAGCGGCTCTCGATGTTAGGGACGATAAGGCCCAGGGTGCGCGACTCGCGCATGACCAGGCTGCGCGCGATCTGGTTGGGAACATAGTGGTTGCGCGCCGCGACCTCTTTGATGAGCTTGCGGTTTTCTTCCGAGATGCGACAGGGCCGATTATTGAGCACAAGCGAGACCGACGAGGGGGAAAGCCCCACCTCCTGGGCGATCTGCTTGAGGGTGACTTTGTTGGCCATCTCGCTCCTTCCGGGTTTACGCGCAATCTCTTGAAAGTATAGCGACTACCCCTCTACCTCGGTGATAAACACTTTACCAATCCGGTAGACGGCTGTTTTATCGCCGCAAGCGCACCAAATTCGTCCGGGTGGGGTATATTGCAATCGATTGATGACGACGACCACCAAAAGGCGGATATTCGTATGCACGAGAACGACTTTTTTAACGAGGACCTGCTGTGCGCGCTTGCTGGCGTTGCCGGCGAGGACAACGTACTGATGAGCGAGCCCATGCGCGAGCACACCACGTTTAAGATCGGCGGCCCGGCCGACGTCTTTGTCACGCCCGATACCGAGCAGGGCCTCGTCGCCACGCTCGATACCTGTTATCGCTGCGATTTGCCCCTCACCATCGTGGGCAACGGCTCCGACTTGCTCGTCGGCGACAAGGGCATCCGCGGCGTTGTCGTGGCGCTGGGCAAGGGCCTCTCCGACATTACGGTCGACGGCACGCACGTCACGGCGGCAGCCGGCGCCTTGCTTTCCGATGTCGCTGCGACGGCAGCCGAGGCCGGCCTCACCGGCATGGAGCCCATCTCGGGTATCCCCGGATCGGTCGGCGGCGCCTGCTACATGAACGCCGGTGCCTACGGTGCCTGCATGGCCGATGTGCTGGAGTCCGTGCGCGTCTACAAACCCGCTCGCCAGCTCGACGATGGCACCCGCGGCAGCGGCAACATTATTGAGTTCGATGTCGATGAGCTCAACCTGGGCTATCGCAAGAGCCGCATTGCCGACGACGGTTTCGTCGTGCTTTCGGCCACTTTCAATCTCGCCCCGGGCAACGCCGCGATGATCAAGGCCGACATGGACGACTACCACCAGCGCCGCGAGGACAAGCAGCCGCTCGACATGCCGAGTGCCGGCTCCACCTTCAAGCGCCCCGAGGGCTACTTTGCCGGCAAGCTCATCATGGACGCCGGCCTGCGAGGACACGCCATCGGCGGCGCGCAGGTGAGCGAAAAGCACTGCGGCTTCATCGTCAACGCCGACCACGCCACCGCCGCCGATGTCGACGAACTCATCCGCCACATCCAAACAACCGTCAAAGACCAATTCGACGTAGACCTCGAACCCGAAGTCCACCGAGTCGGCGAATTCCTCTAAAAAAGAAGGCCCCGAAAGGGGCCTTCACTTTCTTTTATTCAGACAACCAATCCGGTGCGTAGCGCCCCGAACCCAAAAGGGCCGCGTGCCCGCCCGCAATATATTTGACTGATCGCGAGTTCCGCACGCAAAGAAGGCCACTTAATGTGGCCTTCTTCTTGCGCAGGACTGCCTGAGCAGGCAATCAAATATATTGCGGGCGGGCACGCGGCCCAGTCGGCTTTACGACAGCGCAATACCGCCGAGCCAGCCCCAACGCACGCCAGAGCCAGTGCCGTAGAACCGAATAAACGCATCAAGCGACTTAGACGTAATGGCGCCCTCGTTGCTCATAACGATGCCGCCGCCAACATAGATGCCCACGTGTCCGTACAGCAGACCCGGCGTACCGGTGCCACTGTGCGACGAGTCGGCCACGATCATGCCCACCTGCAGCGCCGAGCGGTCGGAGCTATAGCACCAGGCGTTGAACATGTCACACGCGTTGCCGCCAAAATAGCCCACGCCGGCATTGCGGAAGACATTGGTAACCCACGCCGCGCACCAGTTCTGACCCGGCGAAGGCGTGGAGTAGCACGCGTTGACGACGGCCTGCTGCTTGCCCGAGCCGGCATTCTGCTGCGGAGTTCCGGGCGCATACGATCCACCGCCCGAGCTCGAACCACCCGAGTAGGAATTGTTCTTGTTCGCGGCGGCCGCGGCAGCGGCGGCCTTCCTAGCGGCCTCCTCGGCCTGGGCGGCAGCGAGAATCTCGGAATCGCGCTGAGCCATGAGCTCCTTGACGTCGTCGGAAAGACCGTTCAGCACGGTCTGGACTTCTTGCTGCTTGGCCTGCATATCCTGCATCTGAGCCGTCTGCTGGTCCTTGAGTTTCTCCAGGTTGGCCTTTTGTGCTTCGAGCTCGGTCTTCTGCGCGTCGAGCTCAGCCTGAATCGTCTGGATATCCTCGATGGCATCGCGGTCGCTCTTGTTGATCTTCTCAACGTAATGCGCGTTGGCGACGAGTTCCTCAAACGAGCCAGAGGCCAGCAGCAGCGACAGGATGTTCGTACCGCCGGACTTGTAGCTGGCGGCCACGCGATCGGAAAGGTCGTTGCGCTTCTTCTTGAGCTCGGCCTTCTTTTCATCGATCTGGGCCTGCGTGTCGTCAATCTTGCCCTGGACATTCTCGATGTCGTTGAGGGTCTGGGCATTCTTGTTGGCGAGCGCCGCGTACTCATTGGCAATGCTGTCGAGCTGAGCCTGGACCTCGTCGAGCTGGGCCTGGGCGGCATTCAGTTTGTCGGTGGTTTCTTGACTGGCCTCAGCCGCATGGGCGCGGGCGGGCAGGCCAAAAAGAACAGCCGCAGAAGCGGCGCCGAAAAGAGCCTTAAGGGCAGTGCGGCGCGAAAGCTCCTGCGTAAAGATGGAATCGTTGTTTGGTGACATATGTACTCCGTTACATGCTTATTTATATGTCGCTCAACTCAAACATATTAACGCACATCGCGCTTGTCCCAACTATTTCCACGAACGGCTGGAAAAGCATGGTCAGCGGCTCGCAAATACGTCCCACACCAAAGGTAAGGATTATGCAAATAACACCCTATGAGTACGTTAACATCAATCCTCTGGTTTTCCTGCCCCGCGTGTTTTGGGCGCCCCCAGCTGCGCTATACTCCCCTCAAGAAGTGTTCCTGATTCGATAGGAGACTACATGTCCAAAGCACTCGACCCCAAAGACACCTGCGTCCTCGTTACCGGCGGCGCCGGCTTTATCGGCTCGCACACCGTCGTTCAGCTGCTCGAGGGTGGCTACCAGGTTGTCGTCGTCGATGACCTCTCCAACTCCAGCGCCGTTGCCATCGACCGCGTCAAGACCATCGTGGGCGACGAGGCCGCCAAGAACCTCACCTTCTACGAGGCCAACGTGCTCGACCGCGATGCGATGAACAAGATCTTCGATACCCACCAGATCGACCGCGTCATCCACTTCGCCGGCTTTAAGGCCGTTGGCGAGTCGGTGAGCAAGCCCGTCGAGTACTACCACAACAATATCGAGAACACCCTGGTGCTCATCGATGTCATGCGCAACCACGGCTGTAAGTCCATCATCTTCTCGAGCTCTTCGACCGTCTACGGCGATCCGGACAATCCGCCCGTCACCGAGGAAGACCCCAAGAAGCCCGCGACCAACCCCTATGGTTGGACCAAGTGGATGATTGAGCAGATCCTCATGGACGTCCACACCGCCGACCCCGAGTGGGACGTCGTGCTGCTCCGTTATTTCAATCCCATCGGTGCCCATCCGTCGGGCCTGATCGGCGAGGACCCCAAGGGCATCCCCAACAACCTGGTGCCCTACGTCGCCCAGGTCGCCGTCGGTAAGCTCGAGGCCGTTCAGGTCTTTGGCAACGACTACCCCACCCCCGACGGCACCGGCGTGCGCGACTACATCCACGTGTGCGACCTGGCATCCGGTCACGTTGCCGCCCTCAACTGGATGAACGGCAAGACCGGCGTCGAGATCTTTAACCTGGGCACCGGCACCGGCACCTCGGTACTCGAGGTCGTCGCCGCCTTCTCCAAGGCCTGCGGCAAGGAGCTGCCCTACGTGATTCGCGAGCGCCGTGCCGGCGATATCGCCGCCAACTGGTGCGATGCCTCCAAGGCCGAACGCATGATGGGCTGGAAGGCCCAGTACGACATCGCGGACATGTGCCGCGACAGCTGGAATTGGCAGAGCCATAACCCCAACGGCTTCGCCGACGCCGAGTAGCCACTCCCCCGTGCTAGGTTTTGTGGCATGCCTCAAAACCTAGCACGCGACATGCTCGGCACATGCCGCTTCCTGCATGGGTAGATTTCTAGACATGTCCCAAAAATCTACTGGCCCCGGCCTCCAATGTGAGGTCGGGGCTTTTTAGGAACTCGTTCTCGAGCTCGAGCTCGCGCATGCACTTGCGGCCGCCGCGACCGGGTGGTTGGTCAGCTCCTTCTTCCTGACCGTCACCCATCTTCCCAGGGTCTTCTCGTTGATGCCGAGGTCGGCTGCCACTTGGGCGATGGGCTTCCCCGACGCGGCGGCGAAGTCTGCGGCCTCGGCGCGGTACCCCGCTGTGTAGGAGGGCCCGTCTGCCATGACTGACACTCCTTTCTTTTTGGCGCTGAAACGATTATCGCCGCTCAACGCCATTCCTCTAAGTCAAGTGTCCTTGAATACGATACAGTTCAAATGGACGAGGAGAATCTGGCGCTCCTCTCGATGAGCCCGGAGAGGTCCCTGGTCGTCACCTTCCCCCGCGCGAACGCGAAGCGGACGGCGGCGAGCCATGTCCTCACCGCGCGTTCCATTTAGGGAGTCCTCGAGAAGTCGATCTCTCTGTGCGATAATCGAGCTATTGAGTCTCGCGAGTTTAGAGCTGGTGATATGCATTGAAAATCAAGATGAAAAACATCGGCAGGGTCGCTGAGGCCGATATCGAGATTAATGGTATTGCCGTGATCGCCGGGGAGAACGGGACGGGGAAAAGCACGGTTGGAAAAGCGCTTTATGCGGCCTTCAACAGCATGTCCGATTCGGAGAACAAAATCGACCGCATGAGGCGCAATAGTGTTGAGCGCGCCATCAGGAAGGCATATGTGGGAAGCCCTCTCGACTCCACGTCTCGCCACAGGCGAACTGCTGGAAGAATGAATAGTTTCATCGACAGGGTTTTTTCGGGCGAGTGCACGAGGGACGAGCTTATTGATGAGATAAAGGAGTATTACGGGGAGGAGATCTCCCGTGAGATCGAATCCGATTTCACGAATGGCGTAGCAGGAGTTGCCGATCAGATTATCGAGATCATGGATATCTCCGATGATGAGGTATTTCGTGCGATTGCGACAAACAGGTTCCGAAGCGAGTTCAACGGCCAGATCAATTCGGTTTTCGGCGAAGAGCCCGGGAAGGTCGAACTCCAGATAAAGGACGCATCTACGGTTTTCTCGGTTGCAAGTGACGAGGTGGCGGAGGTGCACGATAGGAGGGTTTTGCGATTCAGGGCGCATTATCTGGACGACCCGTTCCTGATCGATTCTCTCGGAGGACCCTACGGCCCCGCTTTTCGGTTCAAGCCCCTCCTTGGACACCAGGAGGAGCTGCGGCAAGATTTGATTCAGGCGACCATCCGTAACGATGACAGCGAGTCCTCGCTGTTCGAAGAGATCGCGAAGGAGCGACACCTGAAGGTTCTCATGGACAAGGTTTCCTCCTTATGTCCGGGGCATTTCGAGAGGAGCGAAAGTCGCGGTCACCTTACGTATCTCGAAGAGGGCTTCGCTCGGGGGTTGGAGCCTGGGAACCTTTCTGCTGGCTTGAAGACGTTCGCCATCATGAAGGTGCTCTTGAAGTCCGGCGCGCTAGATGCCGGAGGGACTATTATCCTCGATGAACCCGAGATTCATCTTCATCCTGCATGGCAGCTGGCCTTCGCCGAGATAATCGTGCTGCTCCAGAAAGAGCTCGGGATGCACGTCTTAATGAGCACCCATAGTCCATATTTCCTGAATGCGATCGAAGTGTATTCTAAGAAGCACGCTGTTGATGGATTGTGCTCATATTATCTTGCGGAGACCTGCACTGATGGACGCTCTCGCTTTGCCGATATAACCGGCTCGACTGAGGTCGCCTACGAGAAGCTGGCGGCTCCTTTTGATACGCTTGAGAGGGAGGAGTACGGCCTTGAGTAGCGACCTGTGCGCCTCCTGCCCTCATCCGAACTCTCCCGCGGTGCCAGATGGCAGCGATGGTTGCTCCCGTTGCAGGACCTGTATCCTAAGGGACTGCACGTCGACCATCTCCAAAACATCCAGAGACGGGAGCGTCTCTCTTGTGGATGACGATTTGCCTGTTGTCAATTTTGACTCTGTTAAAGAATGCTACTGCAAGAAGGTCAATAGGTGGATGCAACTCCCGCGCTCCGCCGATGCGCTGTATTGCGATCGGGAAACGTTATATCTAGTCGAATTTAAAAACGGCAGTCTGAAGGAGACGCTGGGGAAGAGGCTCAATCCCAAGGATGACGAAGAGCTTGGTATCAATCTTGGCCAAAGGGACGCCCTCATCGAGAAGTGCAAGGACAGCGTTTTGATCTGCTCGGACCTGTGGGGAAAGAGGACGAGATGGTTTCGCGAGCACTGCGTCTTTGTTTTGGTATACAACGAGGACAAGAACAAGACCGCGTTGAAGCGGGTTGCCAGCTCGATTAGGAAAAAAGCGCGTTTTGGGCTTCCTGACAAATTGAAAGGTTTTTGCGTGAAGGATGTCTTGACGCTAACCGAAAAGGAGTTTTCGACATCGCTCCTTTCAACTTGGCGAGACGCAGAAGAAATCGCGGAGGTCGACGCGTAGGAGACCGAAAAGCATCCGGTGGCTATTTGCTCCCGATATCGATCGTTCGTCTGCAGTCGGTTTTCTTTCCGCTGCGCCCGCCAGTTTGCGATGAGTCGCGCACCGTGTGAAGCTCAACACGGATGAAATACAAATATACTCCCCCCTTGCACTGTGTTGATAAATATTGCTCGTCGAACTCATCTGAACTGGGCTTTCTTGCATAGAACTGCCTGAACCTGAGCGTTTTCGGGTATCGCATTGCCCGATCGAGCACCATCGCGACCTTCTCAAGCTTGTCCTCGGGCGGACTCATAGCCACAGCCCCGCATGTCGTCCCGGTTGGAGCCGGGATGAGCCCTCAGGAAGCACTGCATGAAGTAGCGCATCCGGTTCACGGGCCCCAGCGGGTTCTGTCCGTCGGGAACGCCCTTGAGCAGCTTCGCGTTGTAGTGCTGGCTCTTCAGTGACAGATTGTTGACGGGAGCCGTGTGGCGCCCGGCTCCATGTCGTGGATGAGCGCGGAGCCT
>CAJLJQ010000089.1:0-8108 GCA_905207015.1 uncultured Collinsella sp.
TCGCGGGTAATGGA
Source organism: uncultured Collinsella sp. (assembly GCA_905207015.1). Lineage (GTDB taxonomy): Bacteria > Actinomycetota > Coriobacteriia > Coriobacteriales > Coriobacteriaceae > Collinsella. The sequence goes on from CAJLJQ010000089.1 coordinate 15, forward strand.
GAGGTTCTCGGCCTTGCGGGCAATCTTGTCAATCTCGTCCACGTAGATAATGCCCACCTGAGCGCGCTCAATGTCGCCATCGGCAGCATTGATGAGCTTGAGCAGGATGTTCTCCACGTCCTCGCCAACGTAACCAGCCTCGGTGAGCGCGGTGGCATCGGCGATGGCAAACGGCACCTCGAGGATGCGCGCGAGCGTCTGGGCCAACAGGGTCTTGCCGGTACCGGTGGGACCGAGCAGCAGGATGTTGGACTTGGCGAGCTCCACCTCGTCCATGTCATCGTCAAGCTGCGAGTCCAAACCGTCGTCAAAGGCCGAAAGCGCAGCACCGCCCTCGATGACGCGGCGGTAATGGTTGTACACGGCAACCGACATGGCGCGCTTGGCGTCCTCTTGGCCCATGACATAAGCCGAAAGCTCGTCATAGATCTCGTGCGGCGTCGGCACGTGCGTGATGACCTGGCGGTCGTCCTCGAGCTCAAAGCCCTCGGCCTCGGGGTCCACGGCGGGCTGCCCAGCAGCCTGGCCGTGGTCGTTGAGGAAGCCCGGCAGCTTGCCGTTGCGGGCAGCGTCCATAAAGTCCGAAGCCAGCGACTCCTCAAGGATCTCGGAGCAGGCGGCGACGCACTCGTCACAGATAAAGATGTTGGTCGGGCCCTTTACGAGGCGACGGACCTGGCCCTGCTCTTTTCCGCAGAAGGAGCAGCGGATGGGGTTGCCGTTCTCGTCAAAGTTGTCCTGCATGTTACCGGCCATCCTAGGCGTCCTTCGCGGCGAGGTCGCGCGAGGTGACGATACGGTCGATCAGGCCGTAGTCGAGGGCCTCGGCAGCGGTCAGGTAATTGTCGCGCTCGGTGTCGGCCTGGACCTTCTCGATGGGCTGGCCCGATGCGTCGGACAAGATCTGGTTGAGCTCGCGGCGGGTCTTCTTGATTTCCTCGGCCACGATCTCGATCTCGGTCTGCTGGCCCTGGGCACCGCCGCTGGGCTGGTGAATCATGACCTTGGAGTGCGGCAGGCAGAAGCGCTTGCCCTTGGCGCCAGCCGAAAGCAGCACGGCGGCCATGGACGCGGCCATACCGACGCAAATGGTGGAGACCTGCGGCTTAATGAAGTTCATGGTGTCAAGAATCGCCAGGCCGGAGTAGACCTCGCCACCGGGCGAATTGATATAGAGCGAGATATCCTTCTCGGCATCCTGGCTCTCAAGATGCAGCAGCTGGGCAACGACCAGGTTGGCGCTGACGGAGTTGATCTCCTCGCCCAAGAAAATGATGCGGTCGTTGAGCAGGCGCGAATAGATATCGTAGCTGCGCTCGCCGCGCGGCGTCTGCTCGATAACGTATGGCACGAGGGCGGAATCGAACTTAGCGATCATACGCATCTCCATTTCTCTCTTGCGGACCAAATTGGTTCTAGATAAACGTACGGTGCCCGCATGCTATGCATTGGCTGGCACCGTACGAAGCTACCGGATAACCGGTGTATAACTTTACCCCATCACGGGCGCACGCATGCGCTCGCGGGCAAGGTGGCGAGAATTACTCGGCGTCCTTGGCGGTCTCGTCGACCTCGGTCACCTTGGCGTTCTCGACCAGGTGGTCGACGGCCTTGGAGCGACGGATGGACTCGCGGACGGCAGGCATGCGGCCATCGGCGATGAACTCGGCCTTGGAAGCCTCGACGTCCTTGACGCCGGCCTTCTCGAACTCGGCGTTGATGTCGTCCTCGGTGACCTCGATCTTGAGCTCACGAGCGAGGGCGTCGAGAGCCAGGGACTCACGGGCGACGTCGTTGGCCTGCTTGTGCAGGTCACCGATGAACTGCTCCATGGTCAGGCCGGAAGCGGGCAGCCAGGTGTCCAGCGTCATGCCGCGGGCAGCGAGGTTGGACAGGAAGTTCTGGCCAAGCTCCTCAAAGACGGACTGCTCGTAGTCGGCGTCCATCTCGTCGAGCTGCAGGCGCTCGGCGAGAGCGGAGACGCAACGGTTCTCCTTCTCGGCCGGGAGGCGGGAAGCCTTGTCCTGCTCGATCTCGATCTTGATGGCGTCGCGCATGGCGTCGATGCTGTCGAAGCCAAAGTCGGACTTGACGAGCTCGTCGGTGAGCTCGGGGGTGTTGCGGACCTTGATGCCCTTGACGGTGACCTCGACGGTGTGGGTCTCGGCCTCCTCGCCCTCCTCGACCTCGTCGGTCCAGGTGACGGTCTTGACGTCGTCGACGTTAGCGCCGATCAGGGCCTCGTTGAACTCCTTGGGGTTGCTGTCACTACCGGCGATGAGCATACGGCCCTCGGCGGCGAAGTTGTCGGCGTTCTCGACGGCCTTGAGGTCGACGGTGACGTAGTCCTCGGCCTCGACGGCGCGACCCTCGACGTCCTCGAAGGTGGCACGGTAGTTGAGGAGCATCTCGACCTGGTTATTGATCTCGGACTCGGTGACCTCCGCGGGAGGCATCTCGATCTCGACGGCGTCGAAGGAAGAGAGCTCAGCGGCGGGACGCAGGGAGAACTCGACGGTGTAGGTGTAGTCCTCGTGATCCTTGGCGAGGTCGAGCTCCTTGTAGTCACCGTTCTTGGTGGGGACGATGTCCAGCTCGTTGAGGACGGCGGGCTCGTTGGCAGCGATCAGGTCGTTGGTGGCCTGAGCGAGGGTAGCCTCGGCGCCAAGAGCGGAATCGATGACCGGACGGGGAGCCTTGCCGGCACGGAAGCCCGGGAAGCGGTACTTCTTGGCGGTGTCCTTGTAGGCCTTCTTGATCGCGGCGTCGACGTCGGCGGCCGGGATGGTGACCGTAGCGGTGAGCTTGGCGTCCTTGACGTCAGAAGCGGTGATGTTCAACACGTTCCTCCTCATACTGCCCAGCTTATCTGAGGTGCTGGTACCTTTATGCAACAAAGAGTCGCGACGGCCGAAGCCGACGCAGATGCGTTGGTGCGGGCGAAAGGACTCGAACCTTCACGGGAATCCCACCAGAACCTAAATCTGGCGCGTCTACCAATTCCGCCACGCCCGCATGAGCGCACAGACTAGGAATGATAGCAGATACGAACGACAAGCGCACGCACACGTTTTACAGGCTCACGACCTCACCACGAGTGCGAAAGACGGGGCGAGTTGCCCCGCCCCGCCAATTACGACTTGTTCGCCGACCCGCTACTCCCCCAGCAGGGCCTTCTCGGGCGTGATGGGCAGCGAGCGCACCTGGTGGCCGGTGGCGTGTGCCACGGCCGATGCCACGGCGGCGGGCGGCGTGTTGATGACGACCTCGCCGATCGACTTGGCGCCAAACGGGCCCGTCGGCTCGTAGCTCGGCTCAAAGGCCACGCGAATGCTGCCGATATCCAGGCGCGTGGGCAGCTTGTAGCTCATAAAGTTGCCGGTGCGCAGGCGACCGCGGTCGTCGTGCTCGACAATCTCGTAGAGCGCGTGACCGATACCCTGGGCAATGCCGCCCTCGGCCTGGACGCGCGCGAGCGCCTCGTTGATCACGGTACCGCAGTCCACAGCCGCCGCGTAGTCCACCACGGTCACCTTGCCGGTGGCCTTGTCGACCTCGACCTCGGCAATGCCGGCCATAAACGGCGGAGGCGAGACGGGCAGGCAGGCAGAGGCATGCGAGGTGAGCGCGTCGCCGCCCGCGATGTTCTTGACGCACAGGTTGGCAAAGTCGCGCAGCGTGAGGTAGCGGTTCTGCTCGCGCGCGGCGCGCTCGTCGGACAGGCGCACGTACTGGCCGTCGAAGACCACGTCGGCGGCGTCAACGTCCCACATCTGAGCGGCCTTGGCGCAAATCTTCTCGCGCAGCTCGGTCGCGGCGTTCTTGGCGGCAAGGCCCGTCACGTAGGTACCGGAGCTCGCGTACGAACCGGCGTCGAACGGCGACACATCGGTGTCCACGCCGCGTACCACAATGAGCGAGCTCTCCACGCCCAGCTCCTCGGCGGCAATCTGCGCCAGGATCGTGTCGACGCCCATACCGTTATCGGTGGCGCCGGTGCCGATGGTAATGAAGCCGTCCTCTTCCAGGCGCATGTCGATGCCGGCGATGTCCACGTTGGAGATGCCCGAGCCCTGCATGGTGAGCGCGCAGCCCAGGGCGCGCACGCGGTCGCCTAGGTCGACGGCCAGCGGCTTGTCGCGCCAACCGATCATGTCCATCGCGCGCAGCAGGCAGCGGTCGAGCGCACAGGCGTTGAGCTTTTCGTTGTAGTACTGCGGCATGACCTCACCCTCGCGCACGATGTTCTTAAGGCGCAGGTCGGCGGGGTCCATGTGCAGCATGTCGGCGAGCTCGTTGACGGCGCTCTCCACGGCAAACTGGCCCTGGGTGGCACCGTAGCCGCGATACGCGCCGCCGCGGTTGGTGTTGGTGTAGACGGCGTCCCACCTAAAGCGGCTCGCCTTCACATGGTTGTAGATCGGCAGGCTCTTGTGGCCCGAAAGGCCGATCGTCGTGGTGGCGTGCTCGCCGTACGCGCCGGCGTTGGAAAGCGTATGCAGGTCGATGGCCGTGATGGTGCCGTCGTTCATGGCGCCCAGCTTAACGGTCATCTGCATCTGGTGGCGCGAGTTGCCCGCAGTGATGGTCTCCTCGCGGGTGTAGCAGCAATAGCTCGGACGGCCGGTCTGCTGGGTGACGAACGCCACGAAGATCTCGCAGCAGCCCGTCTGCTTGGAGCCAAAGCCGCCGCCGATGCGCGGCTTAATGACCTGCACCTGCGACTGCGGAATGTCGAGCGACTGCGCGACCATGCGGCGCACGTGGAAGGGCACCTGCGTGGAGGTGGTCACCGAGATGCGTCCGAATGCGTCAGTCGTCGCGAAGGCACGGAAGGTCTCCATGGGCGCAGTCTGCGTGGCCTGGCTGGTGTAGGTGCGCTCAAAGACGATGTCGCTCTGGGCGAAGGCCTCGTCAAGATCGCCAAAGTCGCTCGTGCCGCTGCATACCAAGTTGCGCGGGACGTCGCCGCCCTGAGGGAACATAAAGGTCACGTCGCCCTCGGGGTGGACCACGATGTCGTTATCGAGTGCCTGGGTAAAGTCGAGCAGGGGCTCGAGCACCTCGTAGTCGACCTTGATGAGCTTGAGCGCCTTGTCGGCAGCCTCCTCGGTCTCGGCAGCGACGATCGCCACCTCTTCGTTTTGGTAGCGCACGAGGTTCTCGAGGATCAGACGGTCGTAGGGACTCGGCTGCGGATAGCTCTGACCGGCGATGGTAAAGCGGCGCTTGGGCACGTCCTCGTAAGTGTAAACGCCCACGACGCCGGGCACCTTCAGGGCACGCGACGTATCGATGGAGCGGATCTTGGCGCGGGCATAGGGGCTGCGCTTGAGTTTGACGATCAGGGCGCCGGCGGGCACCATATCGCCCGTGTAGACGGGACGGCCCTCGAGCAGCGCCTTCGAGTCCTTCTTGGGCTGCTTATGGGTGATCTGCTTGTACGAGACACCGTCGCAGCTGGTGTCGTTGACCGGCAGCTCGGGCATCTCAAAGCCCACCTGCACGCCGGACTCGTTGAGGAAGCGGACAATGGCGCGCAGCTGGCTCTCGTAGCCGCTGCAACGGCAGAGGTTGCCGGCGAGCTGGCGCGACAGCTCCTCGCGCGTGGCGACGAGGCTCGGGTCCTCCTTGGCGGCGCGGGCAAGCGCCAGCACGTTCATGATAAGGCCGGGGGCGCAAAACCCGCACTGCTCGGCGCCTTCGGCAGCCATCGCGCGGGCAAGCGCCTCGGACTCAGCCTTGAGACCCTCGAGCGTGGTGATGGTATGGCCCTCAACACGGGCGGCGGGAACCGAGCAGCTCAGCACCGGGTCGCCGTCGAGCCACACCGTGCACAGACCGCAGTTGGTGGTCTCGCAGGCGCAGCGCACCGACGCGCAACCCTGCTCGCGCAGCAGCGCAAAGAGCATGGTGTCGGGGGCAATCTGAACCTTGACCTTACGGCCGTTGAGCGTAAAGGAAAGATCGATGAGTTTGGCAGCCATTAGCGCACCTCGCTAGAATCGACGCCGGGCACGCGGCGGCAGGAATACTCGTCCGTGGCAAACTTAGGGATCCGCACGGTCTCGAGCTCGCGGGCAAGCGCGGCCGAAAGCTCGATGCCGGCGGCGCGGCGCACGGCCTGAATCGCCAGCGGCGCAGAGATGCGGCGGCGATAGTCGGCCGAGCCCCAGAGGTTAGTGCCGTAGCTCAGCGCGCGCACGGATGCGGCAAGGGCACGCAGCTCGTCCTCGGAAGGCTGCTCGGCGGTAAGGCCACATGCCTCGCCCTGCAGCAGGGTCGCGCGCAGCGGACGGGCGCCCACGGTGACATGCCAGGTGTTATCCCACCAGGCGGCGGTGACGTTGAGCGAGGGGAAGTCGGTCGCGGCCTTGCGCACGGCCTCGTAGCTTGCGCGATAGTCGTGCTTAACGACCACCACGTGCTCGATCACGTCGCGCACGTAGCTCATGTCCACGAAATCGGCGAGCGACACGCGGCCGGCACCCGTCAGCTCAACATAGGAATCGAGCGCGAGGAAGGCGGAGAGCACGTCAGAGAAGCCAAAGCGACCGTAAATGCTGCCGCCCACCGTGGCGGTGTTGCGCAGCTGAACGCCCACGATGTCGTGGACGGCGAACTCAAAGACATGGTTGACAAGCGCGTTGAGCTCGGCATGACGCTCGAGCTGGCGCAGGGTACACATGGCGCCGATGCGAAACTCGGTCTCGGTCTCCTCGATCTGATCGAGTCCGCAGGCCGAAAGGTCAATCGCCGTCGCCACGCGACGCGAACCCAGGCGCATCCAAATGCCGCCGCCCACAACCTTATTGTTGCGGTTCTTCTGTAAGAGCTCATAGGCTTCGGCCGCGTTTCCAACACGGACGTAGGTACCGAACTTGAGCACGTTCTCCCCCATCTCTTCACTTGTCCAGTACCTCTAAGTGTACCAAACGAGGGCGCACGACCCTCACCACCACAGAAAAAGGCTCCCAGCCGGAATGGCTGGGAGCCTTCTGCGATGCTATGTCAAGCGAAGATTTAGCAGACGCCCTGGGCGAGCATGGCGTCGGCGACCTTCAGGAAGCCGGCGATGTTGGCGCCCATGACAAAGTTGCCCTCCTGGCCATACTCCTTGGCGGTGTCGTCCACGTTGTGGAACATGCCGCGCATGAGCTGCTCGAGCTTGCCGTCGACCTCCTCGAAGGTCCAGGACAGGTGCTCGGCGTTCTGGCTCATCTCGAGGCCGGACACGAGCACGCCGCCGGCGTTGGCAGCCTTACCGGGCATAAAGGCGACGCCGTTCTCCTGGAAGTAGGTCGTGGCCTCGATGGTCGTGGGCATGTTCGCGCCCTCGCCGACCACCTTGCAGCCGTTGGCGACGAGCGCCTGGGCGTCCTCGAGCAGCAGCGTGTTCTCGCGAGCACAGGGCAGCGCGATGTCGCAGGGCAGCTGCCACACGCCGCGGCCGTCGCCCTCGTGCCAAACGGCGTTGGGCTTCTCGTCAACGTACATGGCGAGCGTGACGCCCTTGTCGTGGCCAGAACGCTTCTGGTTGTAGACGTGCTCGAGCACGGAGTAGTCGATGCCGTCGGGATCCTCGACCCAGCCGTGGGTATCGGAGCAGGCCAGCACCTTGCCGCCGAGCTGCGCGACCTTCTGGACGGCGTAGATGGCGACGTTGCCGGAACCGTGAACGACGACATTCTTGCCCTCGAAGGAGTCGCCGCGGCTCTTGAGGTACTCGTCCACAAAGTAGACGAGACCGTAGCCGGTGGCCTCGGTACGGGCAAGCGAGCCGCCAAAGGAGAGGCCCTTGCCAGTGAGAACGCCGGTCCACTCGTTGGTCAGGCGCTTGTACTGACCGAACATGTAGGCAACCTCGCGGCCGCCAACGCCCAGGTCGCCGGCGGGAACGTCGGTATTGGGGCCAATGTGGCGATAGAGCTCGGTCATGAAGGACTGGCAGAAGTGCATGATCTCGTTGTTGGACTTGCCCTTGGGGTCAAAGTCGGAGCCGCCCTTGCCGCCGCCCATGGGCAGGGTGGTCAGGCTGTTCTTGAAGATCTGCTCGAAGCCGAGGAACTTGATGATGCCGAGGTTCACGGAAGG
>CAJLJQ010000090.1:0-8100 GCA_905207015.1 uncultured Collinsella sp.
TGCGCGGGCCTTTCTTTTGGCGATTACTTGAACAATTTTTGGTTCATGGTACAAAGGTAGTCGGTTCGAGGAAAAAGGGGTCGTACTGCGCCTCTCAGAGCGCCTGCCGCACTTCACCTCTATTACCTCTGCGGCGCCCTCGTATAGGGCCCATCCCGCTTGCCGTTTCGTTGCAACCGCTCACTTGTCCACCGGTCAAGTGAACTACTGGAATAAATACAGCGACATGCTTGTCCGTTATAGTCGCTATATCTGTGTTAATCGCCGCGATAAATACAGCCTGTACTCGGCTATATACCAGCTACGCGTATGTAGATTCATAACGCGTTAATAAATCGGCTCAAGTGCGTGCAAAACGCGCAAGTAGCCGCAAAAGGCGATTATCGCGTAGGTAGATTTTTTGCACCCTGTTGATTAATCAAAATTAAGCAATTACTAAAACAAAAAAGGTCAGGCACTAGGTGCCTGACCTGCAAACTTCTGGTCGGGACGACTGGATTCGAACCAGCGACCCCTTGACCCCCAGTCAAGTGCGCTACCAAGCTGCGCCACGTCCCGAAGCTTTTGTTCGTTGCTCTGCTCTCGCTCGCAACAGGGAGTATATTAACCCGAAACTTTAGACTTGTGCAAGAACTTTTTTACAAATTTTGAAGCAAGTCCAAAATTGTATCTGCGAGCTGGGGTTTTGTTAGCACGGGAAGTTCTTGCGTGCCCGTTGTGCTCACAATCCAGGCCTTGTTCGTGTCGGTACCAAAGCCCGAATCGGCGCGCGAGACATCGTTGGCGATAATGGCATCGCAACCTTTGCGTGCCAATTTGCGCTCGGCGTACTCGACAACGTTATCGGTCTCGGCTGCAAATCCGATTACACGGCGCTCGCCTTTCTGGCGCGAGAGCTCAGCCAAAATATCAACAGTCTCGACGAGCTCGATGCTATCGAGGCGTTCGTTGGCTTTTTTGAGCTTATGGTCGGCAGGGGCCGCGGGCGTGTAGTCGGCGACGGCTGCCGCGCAAATGGCAGCGTCGGCCGTCTGGAAGGCGTTGAGGGCCGCCTGAAGCATCTCTGCGGCAGTCTGCACGCGCACGCACTCCACGCCGCGAGGAACATCGAGCGATGTCGGTCCCAGCACGAGCGTGACCTCGGCACCGCGGCGAGCGGCCTCCCCCGCCAGGGCGACGCCCATCTTGCCCGACGACCGATTGCCGATAAAGCGCACCGGATCGATCGGCTCATGCGTAGGACCGGCGGTGATCACGATGCGCTTGCCCGCCAGGTCTTGCGGCACGGGATTGAGTACCTCGCAGATGGCTTCGACGATGTCCTCGGGCTCGCTCATGCGCCCCGTGTCCACGTCGCCGCAGGCAAGGTAGCCACTACCGGGGCCAACCACGTACACCCCGCGGTCGCGCAGCGTGGCCATATTGGCCTGGGTTGCCGGCGCCTTCCACATGCCATTGTTCATGGCCGGCGCGATTGCAATGGGTCGCGGCGTGGCGAGCAGCGTGGTAGAGATGAGGTCGTCGGCGATGCCGTTAGCCATCTTGGCTATGATATTCGCCGTCGCGGGCGCCACGACCACCAGATCGGGCTCCTGGGCCAGTGAAATGTGGTGGATGGGGTCGGAGGGGTCGTCGAACAGGCCCACGGCGACGGGCTCGTTGGTGAGCGCACGGAAGGTGAGCGGGCCCACAAACTCGGTGGCATGCTCGCTCATAACGACCTTGACGCGCGCGCCGCGCTTTTGCAGCAGGCGAACGATATTGCACGACTTATAGGCGGCGATCCCGCCGGTAATGCCCAGCAGGATCGTTTTTCCCTCAAGTTGCATTGAATTGTTGGATGCCGCCGTCATCGCTAGGCTTCCTTGCTCGGGAGTACTAGGAGGCGGTGGCAGTACGGGCAATGCGTGATCTCGCTACCGTCATGGTTGAGGTCGCTCATGGACGATGCCTGCAGCGCGGTGTGGCAGACCGTGGGGATGTTGCCCTTGATGGTCTCGACGGCCAGGCCGCGGAACTGCTTGAGCAGACGCTCGTAGTCGGTGAGCACGCCGGCCGGCAGCGTGGCAGCAAGCGCGGTGCGCTCTTTAGTGGCGGTGTCAATCTGAGCCTGAAGGTCGGCAGCCTTGGCGCGGGCGGCCTTGGTATCGGCCTTCACGCCCTCCTCGAACTTGGCGATGATGGCCTGCGCGCGGGCCTCGCGGTCGAGCGCCTCCTTATGGGCGACAACGACGTCCTTGCGGGTGTGCTCGATCTTGTCCAGACGCTTGGCCAGGGTTGAGAGTTCATTCTCCAGGTCCTGAACCTCACGGTAGTCGGAGCCGTCGACATGGCGCTTCTTGGCAGCCTCGATAGCGTTGTTGGTCTGAATCTCGGTGGTGTTGAGATCGTCGAGCTCAATGTCCAGATCCTTGCGCTGTGCGTAGAGCTTGGTCATCTCGGACTTGAGCTTCACATAGGTCTTGCGCTTGGAAGCGAGCTCCTTGAGCTCCGGCATATTGGCAAGTTCGCTCTTGTTGCGGGCGAGCTCCAAATCGATCTGTTGCAGCTTGAGTAGCGTAGCGCCGGCGCTCATAAGTTCTCTCCTTTTGTCACAGTCCACCATTGGCAAGGGTTCAGTATTTTAATCGCATGACGGGGGTCGACCCCGGCGTCAACTGCAGAGTTCATCAATATATCAACGAACGGCTCCTCGGAGCGGTCGTGGCCGAGCAAGATCACCGGCAGCCCGCGCAAGGCAAGGTCCTGTGCCACGTGGTAGCCTGCCTCGCCCGTCACGATAACATCTGCGCCCGCGGCGATGGCGAGCTCTCCAAAGTCGCCTAAGGAGCCGCCCAAAATGGCGATGGTGCGGCACGGGTGATCGGCCTCGCCCCACACGCGCGGGTCGCTGCCAAAGGCCGTGGCAGCACGGGTGGCAAGATCACGCAGCGTGCACGGGTCGTTGAGCGTTGCAAGTGCGCCCAGGCCGGTGGCCTCGGGGTCGTCCACGTGCTCCAGTGAGCTCACGGGTGCGGCACCCAGCAGCTTGCTCAGGCAGACACGGGCTTCGTGCGAGCGGTCCAGGTTGGTGTGGAGCGAGATAATGCTCACCCCGCAGCGGGCAGCCTCGTAGAGGGCCGCACTGCACTGGGGTCGTGTGGCATCCGCCGGACAAAACGCCTCGGGCGCCTTGATATAGATGGGATGATGCGTCAGCAGCACGTTGGCTCCGGCCTCCTGGGCGCGGTGCACATTGGCTTCGGTCGCATCGAGTGCGCAGGCAACACCGGTAATCTCCGCGGCAGGGTCGCCGACGGAGAGTCCTACATGGTCCCAACTCTCGGCATTGGTCTTGGGATAGCGTGCCAGCAGCGCGCGCTCAAGCTCGGCGACGATCATACGGCACCCACGATCGAGAGCAGCGTTTGGGCGAACTCGTCCAGATCGCTCGGATTTACGCGGTCATCAAAGGAAATGCGCAATGCTCCCAATGCCTGCTCGCGACCGATGCCCATCGCGCTCATAACGTGGCTGGGGTCCATACTACCGCTCGAGCATGCCGAGCCTGCCGATACCTCAAAGCCGGCGGCGTCGAGCTTGATGATGAGCTCCTCGGAGTCCATGCCGTCAATGTAGATCGAAACCATACCCGGCAGACGATCGGCCTGCGCGTAGTCGCCCATCGTGGCGTGAATGCGAGGATGGGCCGTAAGCGTGGCATAGAGCTTGTCGGAAAGGGTTTGCAGCGTCGCACGCTCCTGGGCCACATGGGGCGCCAGCGTGCGGGCGGCAGCGGCAAAAGCCAGCTGTGTACGCAGGTCCTGCGTGCCCGCGCGACGTCCGGCTTCCTGTCCACCGCCAAAAATGCGGGGGCGCAGTGGCGTGCGGGTCTTAAGGTAGAGAGCGCCGGAAGCCACGGGGCCGCCGATCTTGTGCGCGGCAACGGTCATAGCGTCGACGCCCAGCTCGGTGACATCGAGCGGAATATGCAAGTAGCCCTGGATGGCATCGGTGTGGAACAGGGCGCCTGCGGTATGCGCGGCCGAGGCAAGCTCGCGGATAGGTTGTACCACGCCGGTCTCGTTGTTGGCGGCCATGATGCTTACGAGCGCCACGTCGTCGCCGAGCAGCTCGATGAGCGCGGCAGGTTCAATGTAGCCCGCACGGCAGGGTTGCACCAGATCGACGGTAAAGCCGGCGGCGCGCAGCAGCGGCAGGTTGTCCAGAATCGAATCGTGCTCGATGGCAGATACGATCACACGGTTACGCTTGCGATCGCGCTGACGAGCGCCCTCGGCAAGACCGAGCAGCGCCAGCTGGTTGGCCTCGGTGCCGCCGTTGGTAAGGATGATCTCGGACGGGCGAACGCGTGCGCCAAAGCTGCGGGCGATCTCGCGACGGGCGACTTCCAGGCGTGCGGCGGCCTTGCGGCCAAGTGAGTGCAGCGAGTTGGGGTTGACGCCGGCGAGCTCGCTATCATCGTACTCACGCTGCGCAAGGAGCGCCTCGGCGCGCATGGGCGTCGAGGCGGCATAGTCAAGATTCACGGGTATGCGGTTTTGACCTGCGGTCATAAGGGTTTATGCCTCCTGTGCGGCCTCATTGCCCAGCTTCTGCAGCAGCGCAACCTCGGCGGCGGGATCTTCGGACTTAAAAACGGCGGAGCCGGCTACGAGCACGTTGGCGCCGGCCTTGACGACCTCGGCGATGTTCTTGGAAGAAATACCGCCATCGACCTCGATCAGGGGCGACACGCTGTGACGCTCACACATGGCCGTAAGCTCGTGCAGCTTAGGCAGCGTGCCCGGGATAAAGCTCTGGCCGCCAAAGCCCGGGTTCACACTCATGAGCAGCACCATATCGACGACGTCGATGATGCTCTCGAGCACGCACACGGGGGTGGCGGGGTTGAGCACCACGCCGGCCTTGACGCCGCGCTGCTGCAGATGCGTGAGCGTGCGGTGCAGGTGCGTGGAAGCCTCGTAGTGCACGGTGATCATGTCGGCACCGGCGTCGGCGTACCAATCGACCGTCTCGTCGGGGTTCGACACCATCAGGTGCGCGTCGACCGGCACGTCGGTGGAGCGCTTGACGGCCTTGAGGATGTCAACGCCAAAGGTGAGGTTGCCGGTAAAGTGGCCGTCCATTACGTCGAAGTGCACGTAGTCGGCACCGGCGATCTTGTCGAGTTCGCCCTTGAGGTTGGCCATGTCGGCCGAGAGGACGGACGGAGCGATTTTAATGGAACCCATGGTAGTAGCCTTTCTGCACTAGTCGGTGAGTCCGTAGAACTCTTGGGAGGGTACGCGGTCGGTAAGAATCTCGAGCGCCCTATCCAACGTAACACCGTTGTAGAGCGTTTGCTCCACGGCAAAGGTGAGCGGAATGTCTACGCCCAGTGAACGGGCAAGCTCACTGACGCTGCGGGCCGCGACGGCGCCCTCGACCACCATATGCGTACGTGCCTGGTACTCGTCGAGCGAGACGCCGTGGGCAAACTCGTAGCCAAAGGTGCGGTTGCGCGAATGCTCGGAGGTGCAGGTGGCAATGAGGTCACCCATGCCAGCAAGACCCATGCAGGTCATGGCTTGACCGCCGCGGGCGTGCACCAGACGGCTGATCTCGGCCAGGCCGCGCGTCATGATAAGGGCAAGCGTGTTGTCGCCCGCACCAGAACCGGCGGAAATGCCGCACACGATGGCGATGACGTTTTTCATGGCGCCGCAAACCTCGACGCCGGTCATGTCCTGCGACAGGTAGATGCGGAAGGCCGTGGATAGGAGCAGGTCCTTAAAGGTCTCCCCTACCTGCGGATCTTTGCTGGCGATGACGGCGGCAGAGAGCCCACCGCGGCAAATCTCCTCGGCATGGTTGGGGCCCGAGAGGGCCGCCACACGCCGCTCGTTGCCGATCTCGCTGGCAATGACCTCGCTCATGAGCAGGCCAGACTCGGGCTCAATGCCCTTGGTGAGGCAGAGCACCGGGGTGTCGGTGGCGATACAAGGTGCCGCCTGATGGCATACGCTGCGCAGGTGCGTGGAGGGCACGGCAAAGATGATGGCCTCGACGCCGTCGAGCGCCTGGGCCAGATCCGTCGTGGCGACGACGTTTTCCGGCAGCACGTAATCCACCAGATACCGGGGGTTGCGATGCTCGCCGTTAATGCCGGCGGCCGTCTGCTCGCTATGGGCCCACATGGTCACGCGCTCGGCTCGCGCGGCGGCAAGGCCGGCGACGGCGGTTCCCCAGGAGCCGGAGCCAATCAGCGCAACATTCATGACTCTCTCCTACTTATCGTCGGGCTCGGTGACGCGCTTGGTAAACGAGAGCTTGGACTCCTTACCAGTCATGAGCTTTTGGATATTCGCGCGATGGGCCCACACCACGGTGATGCCGATCATCGCCATGCAAAACTTAAGTCCCAGGCTGCTGTACGGAAAGACAGCGCAGACGGCGATGGGAAGACCGATGGCCGCGGCAAGCGAGCCCACCGACACAAACTTGGTGATGGCGACGGCCACGATAAACATGCCCAGCAGCGAAAGTCCGATGGGCCAGTACCAGGCGAGGATGACGCCCAAGCCCACGGCGATACCCTTGCCGCCATGGAAGTTGAGGTAGGGCGAGAAGATGTGCCCCCACACCGCAGCCAGGCAAATGACGCCGAGCATCCAGTCGCCGGGGGCTCCAGGCGCCATGATGCTCACAGGGAAGCCATAGCCCACGCCCGCGATAAGCGGACGGGCGATAAGGACGCATATGGCGCCCTTAAGACAGTCGAGCAGCAGCGTGAGCGCAGCCACCTTGGGGCCGGCTACGCGCAGGGCGTTGGTGGTGCCGATGTTGCCGGAACCCGCCTTGCGAATATCGGTGTGGTTAAACACGCGGCCCAGGATCAAGCCAAACGGAATCGCTCCGATAAAGAACGAGACCACGGCGCAGATGGCGGTCAGCAGAATCGGATTATGCATCCTTTTGCTCCTTCTTCCTAAAGAAGAGTCGAATGGGCGTGCCGGAAAAATCGAAAGTCGAGCGCATGCGGTTTTCCACATAGCGCTGGTAGGTGTCGTTGACCAGGTCGCTATGGTTGACGAAGAACGTGAACGTCGGCGGGTTGACGCCCGTCTGGGTCACGTAGTGCATGCGCAGGCGGCGCTTGCCGTCCACCACGGTATGGCCGAACTCGCGCAGGTCGGTGAGGAACGTGTTGAGGCGCGAGGTGCTGATCTTCTGCGAGCGCGTCTTTTCGGCGGCGTCGACCATCGCCCAGATCTTCTCGACGCTGCGGCCAGTGAGGGCAGAGATGCGCAGGTACTGGGCCCAGGGAGCCATGACGCCCAGACGGCGGTCGATGGTCTCCATGCAGGCCTCGCGCTTGCGGTCATCGTCGAGCAGGTCCCACTTGTTGAGCAGCACCACGATGGCGCAGCCGCGCTCGATGGCCAAGCCCATGACCTTCTGGTCCTGCTCGGTGACGCCCACGGAGGCGTCGACGACGAGCAGCGCCACGTCGGCGCGGTCGATGGCGCGCAGACCGCGGACCATGGAGTAGTACTCGATGTTCTCGTACACGGTGCTCTTCTTGCGGATGCCCGCGGTATCGACCATGCGGTAGTGCTTGCCGTTGCGCTCGACGACCGTGTCGATGGCATCGCGCGTGGTGCCGGCAATGTTGGACACGATGGAGCGGTCGGCGCCCAGGATGCGGTTGAACAGCGAGGACTTACCGGCATTGGGGCGGCCGATGATGGCCACGTTCAGCGCATCGGGGAACTCGTCGGCGACTTCATCCTCTTCCTCGGGAAGCAGGGCCACGATATCGTCGAGCAGGTCGCCCGTGCCATGACCATGCAGGGCCGAGAGCGGCGTGGGCTCACCGATGCCGAGCGAATAGAACTCCCAGATGCTGTCGTTCTCGCGATCGGGGTTGTCGAGCTTGTTCACCAGCAGAAAGACCGGCTTGTCGCAGCGCTTGAGCATGCGGGCGACAGACTCGTCCTCCTCGGTGACGCCGGTGCGGCCGTCGACCACAAACAGGATGACGGCGGCTTCCTCGGCGGCGGCGAGCGCCTGGTCGCGGATGGACGTGGCAAAGACGTCGTCGCTCTTGAGCGGCTC
>CAJLJQ010000091.1:0-8093 GCA_905207015.1 uncultured Collinsella sp.
CTCTTCGCGAAGCCGGCGGGGTTTTTTATTGCAAAGAGCTATGCGTAGCGCATATGAAGAATATCTTTGCAAGTTTTTTCGTGAAAATAGCAGTCACATATATCCAAATAGCTAAATAAAAAGCATACGACCAGGCATTTTAATTATTATGAAGTATAGATACGCCCGGACGCGTGGCGTTTGACACCCTATGCGTGCGATGCTAAAGTTCCAACCTGCGTCTGAAAGGACGCATATGCTTTCGTGTGCGTATGCTGCGTGACCGAAGGCAGGATGACCGCGAATCCGCTGTTCCAGGGTTGAGCAATGAGCAGGGGAGGCGCGCAAATCCGAGGAAAGGGCCAACCTCGTCAAAACAGGCTCGTGAATCCGTCAGGTAAGATTAAAGGAGAAGAACTTGCCTACTATTAACCAGCTGGTTCGCCAGGGCCGTCGTTCCGTGCCCAAGAAGTCCAAGAACGCTGCTCTGCAGCACAACTCCCAGAAGCGCGGCGTGTGCACCCGCGTCTTCACCACGAGCCCCAAGAAGCCGAACTCGGCTCTTCGTAAGGTTGCCCGTGTTCGCCTTGTCAACGGCATCGAAGTTACTGCTTACATCCCGGGTGAGGGCCACAACCTGCAGGAGCACTCCATCGTGCTCGTCCGCGGCGGTCGTGTCCGTGACCTCCCTGGTGTCCGTTATCACGTCATCCGTGGCGCCTACGACGCTGCTCCGGTCCAGAACCGTATGCAGGCCCGTTCCAAGTACGGTGCTAAGCGCCCCAAGGCTAAATAAGCCAGATAACGTTTTGATACTTTCGCCGTGTGCCGCCTAAGCGCAGCACGGTAGACACTTAAGGAGATTTCACATGCCGCGTCGTGCAGCAGCTAATCGTCGTGAGGTTCAGCCTGACGCCGTTTACAACAACCGCCTGGTGACTCAGCTCATCAACAAGGTCCTTCTTGACGGCAAGAAGGCCACCGCTGAGCGCATCGTTTACACCGCTTTCGAGATCGTTGCCGAGAAGTCCGAGGGTGGCGACGCTCTCGCTACCTTCAAGAAGGCTATGGACAACGTCAAGCCCACGCTCGAGGTTAAGCCCAAGCGTGTCGGTGGCGCTACCTATCAGGTCCCGATGGAGGTCAACTCCCGTCGTTCCACCGCTCTGGGTATCCGCTGGATCGTCAACTTCTCCCGCGCTCGCAAGGAGAAGACCATGGCCGAGCGTCTCGCCAACGAGATCCTCGACGCCTCCAACGGCCTGGGCGCTTCCGTCAAGAAGCGTGAGGACGTCTTCAAGATGGCCGAGGCCAACCGCGCGTTCTCTCACTATCGTTGGTAAGTTAAGGTAAGGAACTAACATGGCTAAGCCTAAGTACAAGCTTTCCGATACCCGTAACATCGGCATCATGGCTCACATCGATGCCGGTAAGACCACCACGACCGAGCGTATTCTTTACTACACCGGTAAGACCCACAAGATCGGTGAGGTCCATGAGGGCGCTGCCACCATGGACTGGATGGTTCAGGAGCAGGAGCGCGGCGTAACCATTACCTCCGCTGCTACCACGTGCTTCTGGAACAAGGACGGTAAGGACTACCGCATCCAGATCATCGACACCCCGGGCCACGTTGACTTCACCGCCGAGGTCGAGCGCTGCCTGCGCGTCCTCGATGGCGCTGTCGCCGTCTTCGACGCCGTTGCCGGCGTTCAGCCCCAGTCTGAGACCGTTTGGCGTCAGGCTTCTACCTTCAACGTCCCCCGCATCGCCTTCATCAACAAGTATGACCGCGTGGGCGCTGACTTCTTCAACGCTATCGAGACCATGAAGGATCGTCTCGACGCCAACGCCGTGGCCGCTCAGGTCCCGATGGGCGCCGAGGACAACTTCTGGGGCGTCATCGACCTGGTCACCATGACTGCATGGGACTTCAAGGCCGACGAGAAGGGTATGACCTACCCCGAGCCGATGGACGAGATCCCGGCTGAGTTTGCCGACATCGCTGCCACCAAGCGCGAGGAGCTCCTCGACGCTGCTGCCAGCTTTGACGACGAGCTCATGGAGAAGATCCTCATGGAGGAGGACTTCACCGTCGAGGAGCTCAAGGCTGCTCTGCGCAAGGGCGTTCTGGCCAACGAGCTCAACCTCGTCTTCGTGGGTTCCGCCTACAAGAACAAGGGCGTTCAGGAGCTGCTCGACGCTGTCGTCGACTACCTGCCCAGCCCGCTTGACGTCGAGGCCGTCACCGGTACCGATCCGGACACCGGCGAGGAGATTCAGCGTCATCCTTCCTTCGACGAGCCCTTCTCCGGCCTGGTCTTCAAGATCATGACCGACCCGTTCGTCGGTAAGCTCACCTACGTCCGCGTTTACTCCGGCCGCGCCGAGTCCGGCTCCTACGTGGTCAACGCTTCCAACGGTCAGCGCGAGCGCCTCGGCCGCATCCTCGAGATGAACGCCGCCGAGCGTATCGACCGTGACGACGCTGCCGCCGGCGACATCGTCGCTTGCGTCGGCTTCAAGAACTCCACCACCGGTGACACCCTGTGCGCCGAGGGCAAGGAGATCGTCCTCGAGAAGATCGAGTTCGCTAAGCCCGTTATCGACGTTGCCATCGAGCCCAAGACCAAGGCCGAGCAGGACAAGATGAGCCTCGCTCTTCAGAAGCTCGCCGAAGAGGACCCGACCTTCCGCGTCTCCACCAACCACGAGACCGGCCAGACCATCATCGCCGGCATGGGCGAGCTGCACCTGGAGATCATCGTCGACCGTCTGCTCCGTGAGTTCAAGGTTGACGCTAACGTTGGTAAGCCCCAGGTTGCCTACCGCGAGACCGCTGGTCACGACGTCGAGAAGGCTGAGGGCAAGTTCGTCCGTCAGTCCGGCGGTCGCGGTCAGTACGGCCACGCCGTCATCAAGCTCGAGAAGATGGAGGAGGGCTTCGGCTACGAGTTCGTCAACGCTATCGTCGGCGGCGTCGTGCCCAAGGAGTACATCCCGTCCATCGACAAGGGCATCCAGGAGGCCCTGAACACCGGTGTTATCGCCGGCTTCCCGGTCCTCGACGTTAAGGTCACCCTGTTCGACGGTTCTTACCACGAGGTCGACTCCTCCGAGGCCGCCTTTAAGATCGCCGGTTCCATGGCTATCAAGGACGCCCTCAAGAAGTCCGACCCGCAGCTGCTCGAGCCGATCATGGCTGTCGAGGTCGAGACCCCCGAGCAGTACATGGGCGACGTTATGGGCAACCTCTCCGGTCGCCGCGGCAAGATCGAGGGCATGGAGGATCGCAAGAACAGCAAGCTCATCCGTGCCAAGGTGCCGCTGGGCGAGATGTTCGGTTACGCTACCGACCTTCGCTCCCAGACCCAGGGCCGTGCATCCTACACGATGCAGTTCGACTCTTATGAGCCCGCGCCCAAGTCCATCGTGGACGAGGTCATGAGCAAGAACGCCTAAGTTCGAGCTCCCTGTTACGTAATCCGCGAGAGCATCTCTCGCACTCTTTGGAGGTTTAAGTTGGCTACCCAGAAGATCCGCATTCGCCTCAAGGGCTATGATCACGAGGTCGTCGATCAGTCCGCGAAGCTCATCGTCGAGACCGCTCAGAAGACCGGCGCTCGCGTTTCCGGTCCTGTCCCCCTGCCCACCGAGCGCAACCTGTACACGGTTATCCGCTCGCCGCACGTGAACAAGGACTCCCGTGAGCAGTTCGAGATGCGCACCCACAAGCGTCTCATCGACATCCTCGACCCCACCTCGGGCACCGTTGATTCGCTCATGCGTCTCGACCTCCCCGCTGGCGTCGACATCGACATCAAGCTCTAAGCGATATCGCTCATAGCTTAAAGGGCCCCGCTGCCGTTACGGTAGCGGGGCCCTTTTGTTTTGAGCTTAGGTTTTAAGAGGCGAATAATGCTGCTGAGAGGATGGCTTTGGCACCCTATGCGCTCAAAGGGCGCAAGGATGCTTCTTCGAAGTGGAATGCGCGGAGCCCGCCCTCCGTCTCGATGTTCGCGCGACCATAATCGTCGACCGTTCTGAATATTCCTCGCGCCAGCTCTTCTCCAGCGGGGGAGCGGGCAATTACGTGGTTCCCAATCCAATTGAGGTGGGCGACATAATCATCGAGGATGGGCGCAAGCGGGCCGACGCTACTCTCCATTGTATTAAGGCACTTCTCCCAAGTGTCTACACCCTCAACGACCGCATGGTAGACCGCATCGAGCAGCGTATCGACCGTGGGAACATTCTTGTTGAGATCCGAGAGGCCGATTGCCGCCAGCCCGCCATCGGGAACCTCCGAGGGCACATAGTTCACATTGACGCCAATGCCGCAGACGGCGAAGGGTTTGCCTTCGTTATCGCGTGCTGCCTCGACTAAGATGCCGCCAAGTTTGCGCCCTCGAGCGACCAAGTCGTTGGGCCATTTGAGGCCAATCTCGTTTGCAAGACCCTGTTTTTCGAGCGCCTCGAGCACCGCTAGGCCGCTGACGGCAGCAAGACCAGAGTACTTCGCAGGATTAACGCATGGACGCAGGACAATCGAAAGCAATAGGTTGCCGGCGGTTGAATCCCACTTGTGGCCGCGCCGGCCGCGTCCTGCTGTCTGAGCCCGGGCGGCAAGTCCTGTGCCGTGCGGCGCTCCCTGTTTTCCTGCTTCGAGCAGGTCATCGTTGGTCGATCCGGTTACGTCGACTATCGTTAATTTGGCATCCATAACGGCTGCTACCTCCTTAATGAATAAGTGAATAACGCAATGGTGTCGAGAGAGACACAATGTGAAGCCTTTGTCGCATTTGGACAATTTAATGTTAACACGTTAACAACGACTGAAATGCGCTA
Source organism: uncultured Collinsella sp. (assembly GCA_905207015.1). Taxonomy (GTDB): domain Bacteria; phylum Actinomycetota; class Coriobacteriia; order Coriobacteriales; family Coriobacteriaceae; genus Collinsella. The sequence continues at coordinate 4,828 of CAJLJQ010000091.1, forward strand.
TCCTCTCTTGGTCGATGTAAACACGTCAACAACTCAAAGGAGGTTAGTGATGGGTTTCACGATTCTTGGAACAGGCTCGGCGCTTCCTAAGCGCAGTGTTTCCAATGACGAGCTGTCCGAGTTCCTCGATACCTCGGATGAGTGGATTTTTACCCGCACAGGTATCAAGAGCCGCCATGTATGCACCACCGAGTCACTTGACGACCTTGCCGTAGCGGCGAGCGAGCGGGCACTCCAGGTGTCCGGAATCGACGCGAGCCAGCTGGATTTGATCGTCTGCTCGACGACGACGGGTGACCACCTTGTTCCCGCCGAGGCGTGTGCCGTTGCTGAGCGACTGGGCGCGACGTGCCCTGCCTTCGATGTCTCGGCTGCCTGCGCCGGCTTCGTATTTGCGCTCGATGTTGCCGAGGGCTATATCGCCCGAGGACGAGCCAAGCATCTGCTTGTCGTTGCCACCGAGCAGATGACGCGCGCGCTCGACTGGACCGACCGCGCCACCTGTGTGCTCTTTGGCGATGGGGCAGGCGCCGCGGTGATTGAGGCTGGGGGAGACAGCCCCCTTGCCGTTGAGCTTTCGACGGCGCCCGACGTCGAGACGTTGTGCGTTCCCGGTCTGGTCGGCACCTCGCCGTTTAAGGCCTCCGCAGATAGCGAGAGCGTGCTGTCCATGAATGGCCGCCGCGTGTTCAAGTTCGGCGTCAACGCGATTTGCGACACGGTCCATAAGCTTGCGAGCGATGCGGGCATTTCGGTCGAGGACATCGACCATTTTGTATTCCATCAGGCTAACGAACGAATCCTGAGTCAGGCGGTCAAGCGCCTCGGTGTGCCAGACAAGCGCGTGGTTCGAACGCTGCGCGAGACCGGCAACATTTCGAGCGCATGCATTCCGCTTGCCCTCGACCGGCTGGCAAACGCCGGTGCACTTCACACGGGCGATACCATCGCCCTCGTTGGATTTGGCGCCGGTCTGGATATAGGTGGCTATCTACTTCGTTGGAAGTAGTCGCACATAGGAAATAAAAACGCCCCTAGGGCACAAACAAAGGAGAACTACCATGGCAGATCAGAAGACCTTCGAGCGCGTTTGCGATGTTATCCGCGAGACCGCCGGTCTTGACGACGTCGAGATGAAGCCCGAGTCCACGCTCGAGGAGATTGGTCTCGACAGTCTGGGCACCGTCGAGATCCTCGTCGCCGTTGAGGACGAGTTTGGCATCCAGCTCGATACCGAGGAGAACCCCAAGACGGTCGGCGAGTTCGCCGATACGGTCGAGGCGGCATTGGAGAAGTAGAGATGCTCAAGACTCCTCTCTGCGATCTGCTCGGCATCGAAAAGCCCGTGTTCCAGGGCGGTATGGCCTGGATCGCCGACGCCTCGCTGGCGTCCGCAGTGTCCGAGGCGGGCGGCTTAGGGATTATCGCGGCCATGAACGCCGACGCCAACTGGCTGCGCGACCAGATTCATGAGCTGCGCGCCAGGACGGATAAGCCCTTTGGCGTCAATGTCATGCTCATGAGCCCGTTTGCCGACGAGGTCGCGCGGGTCGTGATTGACGAGCGGGTGCCGGTCGTCGTGACGGGTGCCGGCAATCCCACCAAGTACATGAAGGCGTGGAACGAGGTGGGCATCAAGGTCATCCCGGTCGTTGCCTCGGTGGCGCTGGCGCGCCTCGTGGCGCGTCGTGGAGCCACTTGCCGAGGGTACCGAATCAGGCGGCCATATTGGCGAGACCTCAACGATGGCACTGGTGCCGCAGGTTGTCGATGCGGTCGATATTCCCGTGGTTGCGGCTGGCGGTATCGCCGATGGCCGCGGCGTGGCGGCCGCCTTTATGCTCGGCGCTGCCGGCGTCCAGGTGGGTACGCGCTTTCTGATCGCAGATGAGTGCACCGTATCGGAGCAGTACAAGGAGATGGTCCTGAAGGCCAACGACACCTCGACGCGTGCGACCGGCCGCTCGACGGGACACCCGGTGCGTGCCCTCAAGAGCCCCTTCACCAACGCCTACGCCAAGAGCGAGGCGGCGGGCGTAAGCGTCGAGGAGCTCGGGGCCATGGGCACGGGCGCCCTTCGCAAGGCCGCCAAGGACGGCAATTACGAAGAGGGCTCGTTTTTGTGTGGACAGATTGCCGGCATGGTCAACGAGCGCCAAAGTGCACGTGAAATCGTTGACGACCTGGTCGATGGCGCCGAGCACGTCCTGAAGGGTGCGTGCGCATGGGTGGCGTAGCGTTTCTGTTTGCCGGCCAGGGCGCCCAGCACCCCGCGATGGGCGTCGACCTGATCGAGGCATCGCCGGCCGCCGCCGAGGTGTTCGCCATTGCCGACGAGGTGCGCCCGGGGACCAGTGAGCAGTGCCGAAGCGCCTCCAAGGAGGAACTCTCGCAGACCGAGAACACGCAGCCGTGCGTGTTCGTTCACGATCTGGCAGCGGCTGCCGCCCTGCGTGAGCGCGGCGTGGTACCTGCCGCCTGTGCGGGTTTTTCGCTTGGCGAGGTCGCCGCGCTCACCTTTGCGGGGGCGTTCGATACGCGAGCGGGCTTTGAGCTCGTGTGCGAGCGCGCGGCGCTGATGGCCGCGGCTGCCGAGCGCCATCCGGGCGGCATGCGCGCCGTCATCAAGCTCGATGCGGCGCAAGTCGAGAACCTGGCAAAACAGGCCGGCGAGGACTGCTGGCCGGTCAACTACAACAGTCCGCAGCAGACGGTTGTTGCCGGAGCGCCCGAGGCGCTGCAGGAGCTCGACGTCCTAGTAAAAGAGGCTGGCGGCCGCGCTATGAAAGTCGCGGTGTCGGGCGCATTTCATAGCCCCTATATGGCCGAGGCGACTGAGGGGCTGGCGACGTATATCCAAGCCGGCCACGCGCCGTCACCGCTGCTGATTCCGGTCATGGCAAACATGACGGCGGCGCCCTATCCGGCGGACCCGCGAGCGGCATCGGATGTCTTGGCCAATCAGGTGAGTCATGCCGTTCGTTGGGTCGACACGCTGCATGCTCTGCAGAATCAGGGCATCGACACGTTTATTGAGGTCGGCCCTGGCAAAACGCTGTCGGGCCTGGCCAAGCGTACGCTGAGCGACGTTCGCGTGTATTCGTGCGAAACGGCCGAGCAGGTCGCAGCTATTGCCGACGAGCTCGCATAGTCCACAGGGCTGTAACCCGAAAGGAATGACATGGGCAACTTGAACAACGGCGCGCTCGAGCGCAACGACTCACGTCGCGTGGCACTGGTCACGGGCGGCTCGCGGGGTATCGGCC
>CAJLJQ010000092.1:0-7963 GCA_905207015.1 uncultured Collinsella sp.
CAAAGAAGGAGACGCCAAAAAGGGTATCGGCACGCGTGGTGAAGACGGTGATCTTGCCCTCATCGCCCTCGATGGGCTCGCCATCGGCATCGCACAGGGTAAAGTCGACCTCGGCACCCTCGGAGCGGCCGATCCAATTGGCCTGCATCTGCTTGACGCGCTCGGGCCAGCCAGGGAGCTTCTCCAGGTCATCGAGCAGCTCCTGGGAGTACTCGGTAATCTTGTAGTACCACTGCTCGAGGTCGCGCTTCTCGGGCTCGGTGCCGCAGCGCCAGCACTTACCCTCGGTGACCTGCTCGTTGGCCAGAACGGTCTTGCAGGTGGGACACCAGTTGACCGGGTTCTTCTTGCGGTAGACCAGGCCCTTTTCCCACATCTTCTCAAAGATCCACTGACCCCAGCGATAGTAGTCGGGGCTGCAGGTCTTAACGGTGCGATCCAGGTCGTAGGAGAAGCCCATGCGCCTCATCGTGGCGAGTGCCTGGTCCATGTTCTTATACGTCCAGGCGGCAGCCTGCGTGTTGTGCTTGATGGCGGCGTTCTCAGCGGGCAGGCCAAAGGCGTCAAAGCCGATGGGGTGCAGCACGTCAAAGCCGCGCATGCGGGCCTGACGGGCCATGGCATCGCCGATGGTGTAGTTGCGCGCGTGGCCCATGTGTAGGTCGCCCGACGGATACGGGAACATTTCGAGCACGTACTTCTTGGGCTTGCTGGCGTCGGTGTCGACGGCAAAGAGGTTCTCGTCGTCCCACGCCTTCATCCACCGGGACTCAATGGCCTGCGCGTCGTAGGCAGGGATCTCGTCCTTATGATCTGTGCAATCGCACATATCAGCTCCTTTGTTAGCTGGGTTGGGGCGGGGCCTTCTTACCTTTGCTCGCTGCTGCGGACAGTCCTGCTCGCACGAAGAGCACATTAAGTGCTCTTCGGCTCGTGCGGAACTTGCAGCGAGCAAAGGTAAGAACGCCCCGCCACATCGTTAACTTGGTTGATGATAGCAAATACAACAAGCGAGATGCCTGCGACTTGCAGGCATCTCGCTTTATCTAAATAACGTGGTTGTGAATCAACCGCTATTTGTTACCCGCCCAAGCATGGTCGGGTTTTCCAAGTGCCGCAGATTGCCGTGAAAGAGGAGCGACGCGTACTTTGGTACGCAAGCGACGGTTTGAACGGCAAGGTGCGGTGCTTGGGAAAGCCGCTTATCGATAAGATACGGACTGCTGGGAGTCCTTGACGACAACGTCGTGGGCTCCGCCTTCGACGATCGAGGTCGAGGAGACCAAGGTCAAGCGTGCCTTTTGCTGAAGCTCAGGGATCGAGAGGGCGCCGCAGTTGCACATCGTGGACTTGACCTTGTAGAGTGTGCCGCCCACGCCGTCCTTGAGGGAGCCGGCGTAGGGAACGTAGGAGTCGACGCCCTCGACGAAGCTGAGCTTCGCGGCGCCGCCCAGGTCGTAGCGCTGCCAGTTGCGGGCACGCGCAGAACCCTCGCCCCAGTACTCCTTCATGTACTGGCCGTTTACGTTGACGCGCTCGGTCGGGCTCTCGTCAAAGCGGGCGAAGTAGCGGCCCAGCATCATAAAGTCGGCGCCCATGGCAAGGGCGAGCGTCATGTGGTAGTCGTAGACGATGCCGCCGTCGGAGCACACGGGCACGTAGACACCGGTCTCCTCGTAGTACTCGTCACGGGCGCGGCAGACGTCGATCAGCGCGGTGGCCTGGCCACGGCCGATGCCCTTGGTCTCGCGGGTGATGCAAATGGAACCGCCGCCGATACCGACCTTGATGAAGTCGGCCCCGCAGTCGGCCAAGAAGCGGAAACCCTCGGCGTCGACGACGTTACCGGCACCGACCTTGACGTCCTCGCCGTAGTTGGCGCGGATCCACTCGATGGTGCGCTTCTGCCACTCGCTGAAGCCCTCGGAAGAATCGATGCACAGGACATCGGCACCGGCCTCGATGAGCAGCGGCACGCGCTCGGCATAGTCGCGGGTATTGATACCGGCGCCGACCATATAGCGCTTGTCGTTATCGAGCAGCTCGTTGGGGTTGGTCTTGTGGCTGTCGTAGTCCTTGCGGAAGACGATGCCCATAAGGTGATCGTTGTCGTCGACGATAGGCAGGGCGTTGAGCTTGTTGTCCCAGATGACGTCGTTGGCAACCTTGAGGCTGATGTTCTTGTCGCCCACGATGAGCTGCTCGCGCGGGGTCATGAACTCGGAGACCTTCTTCTGGTGGTCATCGCGGCTGGGACGATAGTCACGGCTGGTGACAATGCCCAGGAGCTTGCCCTTGGGAGTGCCGTCGTCGGTGACCGGCATGGTGGAGTGGCCGGTCTTCTCCTTGAGCTCGATGACCTGCTCCATGGTCATGTCGGGGGTCAGCGTGGAATCGGACTGAACGAAACCAGCCTTGTGATCCTTAACGGCCTTAACCATAGCAGCCTCGGACTCGGGGGTCTGAGAACCGTAAATGAAGGACAGGCCACCCTCGGTAGCGAGCGCGACACCCATGTCGACGCCCGAGACGGACTGCATGATGGCGGAAACCATGGGAATGTTCAGGGTGATTGCCGGCTTCTCACCGCGCTTGAAGCGGGTTAGCGGCGTCTTAAGAGAGACGTTGTTGGGGATGCACTGCGAGGACGAGTAACCAGGGACCAGCAGATACTCCGAAAACGTGTGGGACTCACCGGGAAAGAACGTAGCCATGTTTCTCCTTTTTCCATGCGACCGGTCGGCTGCAGGCCTCGTAGGACCCAGCCCAACCTTGGGCGCCCAATACTGGGGAAGTATCTTAACGCACTTTGACTGCTACAATGCATGGTTTAGAAAGAGCACACGAGGGTTTGACGCAGGCTTTGCGTTTGCCCAGCAAACACTTTAGCGGGAAGACGTGGAGCACATGGAGTACAAGACGACGGCAAAGTTGGTCATTCAAGCGTGCGACAAAGATCTGCCGGGCGTGTTTGGTCACGGCTGCGTCTTGTTGCTGCAGGGTATTGCCCGCGAGCACTCGCTCAACCGCGCCGCCAAAAGCATGGGCATGGCCTATTCCAAGGCTTGGCGCATTGTGAACGAAGCCGAAGGGCAGCTGGGATGCAAACTCATCGAGCGCGACGGCGCCCGCGGATCCACGCTCACGCCTGCCGGCGAGCGCGCCATAGCGGTCTACGAGGAGCTGCAGGCCGACATAAACCAAGTCATTGCCACCAAAGCCGACGCCCTCATCGCCAGCATCAAAGAGTAGCCAATTTGGGACGGGGCCTTTTTTAGCTACCATCCAGAGCATTCTTGACTCATAGCAAAAAATGACATTGGGTAGCTAAAAAAGCCCCGTCCCAAATTAGCTACTTGCGGAGGGCGTTGTCTAGGGTGGCTGCCGCGACCAGGGGGTTGTCGGTGCCGGCGAAGAGGCGGATGGTGCTCCCCTGCTTACCTCGCGGAGCAGAGAGGCGCGTCGTTGCGCCGCCGGCGGGCGATGTGCGAAACTCCCCCGGCAAAGCATCGAACAGCTCTCCCGCGCTACGCTCAATAAGGTCAAATTCAACTGCTGGCCCAAATCCGTGCTCCAGGATTCCCGTTGCAACAGCATGGTCAGGATGCGAGCTCAGCCCGGGATAGCGCACGTTGCGCACCATTTCGTTGGCGGCCAGATACTCGGCCAGCGCACGGGCGCGGTCGAAATGCTCCTGCATGCGGGCATCGAGCGTGTCCAGCCCCCGCTCCAGCACACCCGCCTCCTCGGTAGAAAGGTCGAGTGACAAAGCACGGCAACCCGCAAACAACGCATTCGCGCACTCGGCAGCATCATCCACATGATGGCGCTTGAGCTGCGAACGCGCCACCGAAGCGGCAACGAGCTTGCGCGGAGCCTTGCCGGCGCACACGCGATCGAGCGCCTCGAGCGACAGCGCAGCACCCAGCCGCAGCGAATCGCAGCCAAAAGCCGACGCCACGGTGTTGTCTACAACCAGCAGCGCATGGGCCTCACGCGCCGCCCGACCCAGAGCGCGCAGATCGGGCACACGCAGACCAAACCCGCCGATGGAGTTCACAAACCACCACAGGTGCGGACCCTCGGCATCAAACGAAGCATCAAAGCCCTCGGACGCAGCGGCAAACGCCTCGGCGGACGGCGAGCCCACCAGCGCGACATCGCAGCCATCAAAGCCGCACGCAAACGCATCGGCAAAGTCGTCCGCAAAGGCCACCAAGCGGTCACCGGGACGCACAATCCCCAGCTGCGACAGCGCTGCCGGCACATGCGGGGCCGCAAGCAACCGCGCCTCACGCGCACCGGTCCTCAAAGCCCAGGCCTCTTCTAGCTGCTGTACGCCCATGCGGTACCGTCCCTTCAAAAAAACCCACGATGCGGGTGTTCCCCGCATCGTGGGCAACGGCTGCAGTATAGCGCCGATAGGCGACTGAACGCCTAAATGTTGAGCGCGCGGTAGATCACGTAAGCCTAGACATTCATCAGCTGATGGCCGAGCTTGAGCGTCTTTAAACCGCTCTCCCCCTCCACGCCATCGAGCGTATTGAGCAACATATTAGTCGCCTCGACGCCGCTGGTCAGGTAGCCGTAATGCACGGTGGGAATGCCGTCCGTCAGCGCGCGCAAAAATGCGTTGTCGCCAAAACCGCTCACGCGACGCACACCCTCGCCCATGCCGCGAACCTCGTCAAGAGCGCGCAGGGCGCCGGCCGCCATAGTATCGGTCGCGCACGCGATAAACGAAACATCGGGATCGACGGAGAGCAGTTCGCGTGCAGCGCGATAGCCCGAGTCGAGCGTAAAGGACCCCTGGCAAATCAGGCTCGGATCAAGTGCCACGCCCGCGGCGCGCAAGCCGGCCTCAAAACCACGACGACGGTCATAACCGGCGGCGCGGTCTTCCTCGGTAACTCCGATGTAGGCGATCTTGCCCTCAGCACGCTTCGCGAGTGCCTGACCCAGCTCGAAAGCGGCCTCGTAATCGTCGTGATAGACGCACGCCGCGCCCTCGACATGTTGGCCGATCAACACAATGGGCACACGGCACGACTCAATCGCCCGGCGATGCTCGCCGGTAATCATAGTTGCCACCAGCACAATGCCATCGACCGGATGGTTTTGGAATAAATCGAGGTATTCGAGCTCGCGATCGGGGACGTTATCGGTATTGGCAAGAAGCATCTGGTAGCCGCGGCGGCCAAGCACCTGCCCGATGCCCGCCGTAATGCGGCTCACCGACTCGGAATTAATCTTAGGCACGATGACGCCGATGAGCTTGGTGGAACCGGTTCGCAGCGCGCGAGCCTGGCTGGATCGCACGTATCCGGTCAGCTCAATCGCCTGCTTAATGCGCTCGGCCTTGTCCGCCGAGATATACCCACCATTGAGGTAGCGCGAGACGGCGGCGCTCGAAACGCTCGCCAGCTCGGCCACATCTTTCATCTTTACCACGAGCACCCCTGTCGTTGAAATCGCTTTCACCATGATACCCGTGGGAGCTACATGCGTGTCGCAAGACGGGACGTCACGGTCAATTTAGCTGTCGCAGCACGGGCATCGCAGGGCTTCAACTAGAAACTTCGAAATATAAATGCCGAATCAGTCAGACTACCGATTCGGCACCCCGTTACATTTGCACACAGCGGCAGGCAAAATCCAACTCGAGAACAACTTACTCACTTTGGAAAGATGCATCGCTGTCCGCTGCCAATTCCGAAGGAAGAATTGCCGGCAGCGTCAAAGCCCCCATGGGCGAAAGTCCAGTAACGACCATCAGATAGCTCTTAGCGTGACCATACGCCATGGAAATCGCATTAGAGAGAAGATAACGGCGCGCTTCATCGTCTGAAATGTCGAACGGCATTTTTGTTGACACCGAAATAGCAACCGTCACATCAGCGCGCATTTTTTCCTTTGCATCGTCCCTATCAATCAGACTGCCACACACATACAGCTTTAAGTCTGCACGCTCGCCCGCCTTGTTCCTCAATAGATGGACGTCCTGATAGCTAACGTCAACTTTTAAATCCATATTCTGGGAGGGCTCATTCTCGATATGAAAAGTTGAGTCGACAACAAACAAATGAACAACCTGAATAGGCGCAATGAAATCCTTGCTCATGCAGCCAAACCTCCCGGAATCATCTCAAAGTTCAATCGTTTCGCCGAGCAGTCGCTGTTAAATGAAGACCATTGTTCTCGGACAGAATTATTAGACGAAGAAAACGGCGCCTCATTCGAATAACTGGAAATGACCTGAGGAATGATTTTGATACCCAACGCAAGCTCAAACTTTGCGATTGTTTTCAGCGTCATGTTGGGCTGAGAATTCAACAATTTCGAAAGCGACTGAAGACTCACGCCCATACGCTTTGCCAGCTCACTTTTACTCAAGCCCGAGCGCTGCATCTCGCGATGAACAATAAACTCAATATCTAGTGCGTGCTCATAGGCACGGGTTTCGCTCGTTTCCGTTTCCGCGTAAAAGTCTGATAAATCGACCTTAACCATTACAAGTCTCCGTTTCGTAAGCGGGCAAAAAAGCCGACGCTATGACTCCAAAAGCTGCTTTGCTATCGGGGCCAACTGTTTTGCGCGTTTAATTTCTTTGGAAATATTTCCCGAGCCTTGATGGCCCTTAAACCAAAAAAGCAAAACAATCTTGTCCACGCCTTGGCAAATCGCGTAGACCATTTCTCGATTAACCCCATCAAAACCCTTGAGTTCGTATAGTCCAATCTTAGGCTCGATACATCGAAGCTTTGACGTTCCACTGACATCCTTTAGCCCGTAGTCATAGACTTTTGAAATCTGATTGATTATTTTACGGGCGGTAAACTTCGTTTTAGGATCAGACATCATCTTCTGAAATTGAGAGTTCTCAGGGGAGGTGGTTAGTTCCCAAAAAGGTCGTCCCTCGGGATCAGCATATTCGACAAGTTCATAGTCACTAACCAAAGGCCACCCCCTCCGCCTCAGATAAAACCAAATGTGGTTAACTTATAGGTTAAGTTTAGTCAAATTCAAATACAGGGCAAGCCCCAAGCCGAGTTCAAGCAATCTGCATTATTAACTCAGAAAAATGTGGGAAAGAAGCGGCAGAAACTACATTGGCAAATAAGGCCCCCGCGAAGTGCCCGAACTTTTATGGTGACCAACAAAATACCTAGGAAGACGAGGGCAAGGCACGCAACCGCCCAGTCACCGTGGCCGGTCTTAGGGAGCGCGGCGGCTTGCGTTGTTGCGGGCTTGGTCTTTTTGGTGGTCTTGGTCGCAGGCGTCTTGATAGACGCGGGCGCGGGCTTGTCGTCCGACTTGGGCGACGAATCAGGCGTGGGGGGCGGGTTTCACTGGGCTTGGTCTCATCACCGGGCTTTTCTTCGCTACCGGGCTTTGTATCCCCCGCGGGATTGCCACCGGTGGGCTCATCGATACCGGGCTGGGTCTTCCCCGCCGGCGGCTGGGCGCCTGTGGGTTCAATTACCACATGCTGAGCAACGACCCCACTGACGTCAATCACGCTGGAGCTACCAAAGGCCCCGCCCGTCGGCGACACAAACAGTGCAGACGTAAGCGAGCCGCTCTTGCAGGCAACGCCCGCGCTGGCGCCGGTCGCATCCACCCAATGGGCATCCACGACAAACCGGCCATCGGAGGCGTACACGCCAAAGAAGCGGCAGTCCTCGCCCGATCCGCCGCTAGCAGCAACAACGCGTGCGCCGCCCAGCCGGGGCCCGAGACACCCGGCTCGTCGTAGGTCTGCCCCGCGATGGTAAGGCCATCCGCACCCACAGCATAAGAAGGCCCGCCCAGCAAAACGCATAGGCAGGCCAGGCGAGTCTCGAAGAAGCGCGAGACGGCCTCATGCTGGAGCTGCCGCATCACGTATAGCCAACGAAGCGTGGGCGGGACGCCACCAATGGGCAACGTCCCGCCCGCTCTGCGCAATCTCATGCGCATCCAA
>CAJLJQ010000093.1:0-7895 GCA_905207015.1 uncultured Collinsella sp.
CATGGCGGCGTACGCCTGCTCGCCGGAGTTCGCGCACCTGGGCGCCACGGCGCAGGCCATTCCGCGCCCCGAGCCCGGCCGCACGGCGACAGTGAGCATCCTGGCTGTTCCGTGCCATCGAGACGAAATTCCGGCGCACGATATCGCGGCGGCGCTGGCCACGCGCTTTGGCGTGCCGGTCGTTGCGAGCACGGGCTTTCATGTTGAACAGGCGAGCGGGGGCGACCTGCAGCGCGTGCTCGACACCACCAAGGAGCTCATCGCCGCGCTCGAGGAGGCCGCAGCCCGCATTCTGCGCGCCGGCTGGGATGAGGGCGGCGCGGGCGCCGAGGTCGTGGCGGTCAATGCCGCGACCGGCGAGACGCTTAGCCCCGTCGACCGCATCGATGCCCATGCCGGTGAGGGCATTCTGCATCAGGCATTTCTGACGCTTCTGGTCGAGGGCCAGGGCGAAGACGCACGCCTGCTGCTCTGTCGTCGCAGTCCGCTCAAACGCCTGTGGGGCGGGGTGCTGGCCGATAGCTGTGCCGGCCATCCGCTCCCCGGGGAGGACGTTGTCGCCGCGACGGCGCGCCGCATCAACGAAGAGCTCGGCATCACGCGCGCACCCGACCAGCTCAAACACCTCGGTCACGTGACCTACCGCGAGGACCACGGCGACGGCCGCTGCGAGTGCGAATGGTGCGAGGTCTACCTTGCCCATGTTGAGCCGGGCGAGCTGCATATCAACCAAGAGGAGATCTCGGAAGTGCGCCGCGTGGCCCCGTCCGAGCTTAAAGGCTACCTGCAGGGTCACCCCGAGCAGCTGGCCCCCTGGCTCCGCGAGGCTCTGGAGGTCCCCTCCATCCGCGCAGCCCTCGCTATGTGAAAAAAGACAGTCCCTTTGCCACATCCAAACCGTCACAACATTTGATGAAAATCTCGAAAACGAGGAAAAGCGTCGAATGTTGTGACGCTTTTTGTCCAGAGGATCGCTTCTCATCCAAAAATCCCGCTTGACTGTATTGCCACAACACAGCGCAACGTAAGGGGTGTCCGATAACGGGCGCCCCTTTTTAAGTGGCAACGTGGCCGCGAATCCGGAGCGCCCCCAACAAGAAAGGTGGGGAGATGGAAGCGGAAAAGAAGGCGTTTAAGATCACCAAGCGCGAAATTGGCTTTGTGCTGGGTATCGTTGTCTTTTTGCTGGTGAAGTTTCTTCCTTTGGCGGAGCTGAGCTCGACGGTCGAGCTTACGGTCGGCGGTCAGACCTGTCTGGCGTTGACGCTCGCCACGGTGGTGTTCTGGGCGTGTGGCGTGGCACAGCCGGGCTTTGTGGGCCTGCTCTATTGCGCGCTGCTCGTTCTGTTCAAGGTGTGCGTGGACGACACGGGTGCCGCGAGCATCTCGGCGACGGTCGCCTCCACGTTTAGCTCGTGGACCAAAGCCACCATGTGGCTCGTCATCGGCGCCTACCTCATCGCCAGCGCGGTCAAGGAGTCGGGCCTGGGCGAGCGCATCGCCTATGCGTTTATGCTCAAGTTCGTGCGCGATGCCAAGTCGCTCATCATCTCAATCTTCGCGCTCACCTTTGTGCTGTCGCTGCTGATCCCGCATCCGTTCCCCCGCGCCTTCCTCATCCTCGCCGTCGTCTCGGTCATCGCCGAGTCCGCCGGCTACGGTGACGACGACCGCGGCAAGCTCGGCTTCCTCGTGTTTGCCGCTGCCGCCCCGGGCTCCATGTTCTTCCTGACGGGCGACTCCACGCTCAACCCGCTCGTTGCGCAGTACAGCGCCGAGGCCGGCGGCATGAGCCCGTCCTTTGTCGACTGGTTCCTGTACATGAGCGTGCCTATGCTGGTCGCGCTGCTGTGCACCCTGTTCCTGGGCCTCTTCCTCTTTAAGCCCAGCAAGGAGCTCGTCTACGATCGCGAGCAGATCGTGGCCAAGCAGGCCGCGCTCGGCAAGCTCTCCGTCAAGGAGATTCGCACCATCGTGTGGCTTGTCATCGCCATTGCGCTGTGGCTCACCGTCTCGGGCGATTACATCGGCTGGGTCACCCTGGCCATCGGCGTCTCTCTTGCCATGCCCATCATCGGCGAGGTCCTCACCCCCGCCAGCTGGAATGCCGTCGACATCAAGTCCCTCATGTTCCTGACGGCCGCCATGGCCGTGGGCTCCGTGGGCGGTGCCACCGGTATGAACGCCTGGATCGCCGATGTTGTGCTTCCCAGCTCCGTGCCCGAGAACATCTTCCTGTTCGCCCTGCTTGTCGCCGCGCTGTCCATGGTCATCCACATGTTCATGGGCTCGGTCATGGCCGTGCTCGGCGTGTGCGTGCCGGCGTTCATCAGCTTCGCGGCCGGCTCCAGCGTAAGCCCGCTCGCCGTGGCGCTCATCGTCTTCACGTCCATCAACATCCACTACATTCTGCCGTTCCATAACCTGCCGATCCTTATCGGCGAGGGCAAGGACGCCGGCGGCTACACCTCCAAAGAGGCCATGCGCATGGGCATTCCCCTCACCGCGGTCGTCTTTATCGTCGTGCTGGTCGAGGCTGCCTGGTTCCACCTCTTTGGCCTGATGTAAACGGTCGAGCGCTTGGGCTGTAAGCAGCCGAGTGCTCGAACTGCGAGTGGCCGAGCGCCTCATCTATGAGCGCCGCGGCCCCACTACGTTACCCAGCCCGGCGGCACTCCCGCCGCCGGGCACTCTCCCGAAAGGAGCATGCTATGTCCACCACCGATGCTTCCCAGATCCACGACCTGCGCTCCGCGCTCGACTTTTTGCGCGAGATGCCGGGCCAGCTGCTCGAGACCGACACCCAGGTCGACCCGGACGCTGAGGTCTCGGGCGTCTATCGCCACGTCGGTGCCGGCGGTACCGTTATGCGTCCGACCAAAGAGGGTCCGGCGATGGTCTTCAACAACGTCAAGGGCTTTGACGATGCCAAGGTCTGCATCGGCATGCTTGCCAGCCGCAAGCGCGTTGCCGCCCTGCTCGATCTGGACGAGGAGCACCTGGGCCTCGAGATCGGCAAGCGCTTCGAGAACCTGATCGCGCCTGAGCAGATCGCCGAGGGTGCGCACGTCGACTGCCAGGAGGTCGTGTACAAGGCGACCGACGAGGGCTTTGACCTGCGCAAGATCGTCCCCGCTCCTACCAACACGCCCGTCGACGGCGGCCCCTACATCACCATGGGCCTCGCCTACGGCACGAGCCCCGACGGCTCCCAGTCCGACGTGACCATCCACCGCTTCTCCTGCGTCGACAAGGACAAGCTCGCCATGTGGATCACTCCGGGCAGCCGTCACCTGGGCGCGTTCTTTGACGAGTACTGCCAGCGCGGCGAGGACATGCCCATTTCCATCTCCATCGGCCTGGACCCCGCCGTGTACATGTGTTGCGGCTTCGAGGCTCCCACCACGCCGCTCGGCTTCAACGAGCTGCAGATCGCCGGCGCCCTGCGCGGCCACGCCGTCGAGCTTGCCGACTGCGTCACCGTTCCGCAGAAGTGCATTGCCAATGCCGAGTACGTACTCGAGGGCTACCTCATGCACGACGAGACCATCAACGAGGACGTCAACGGCCACGGCTACGCCATGCCCGAGTTCCCCGGCTACACCGGCGGCGCCAAGGTCTGCCCGGTGATCAAGATCACCGCCGTCACCACGCGCGTCAATCCCATCATGGAGAGCTGCATCGGCCCTTCGCACGAGCACGTGTCCATGGCCGGCATCCCCACCGAGGCCTCCATTTACAAGATGGTCGAGACTGCTATCCCGGGCCGCCTGCTCAACGTTCACGCTGCCCCCTGCGGCGGCGGCAAGTTCGTTGCCATCATGCAGTTCAAGAAGTCGAGCAAAAATGACGAGGGCCGCCAGCGCAACGCCGCCATGCTCGCCTTCTCGGCATTCTCCGAGCTCAAGCATGTGATTCTGGTCGACGAGGATGTCGACATCTTCGACATGAGCGACGTGATGTGGGCCATGACCACGCGCTTCCAGGCCGACGTGGACCTCATCACCATCCCCGGCTGCCACTGCCACGTGCTCGACCCGTCCAACGACCCCGCGTTCGATCCTTCGATCCGCGAGCACGGCATCGCCTGCAAGGCCATCTTCGACTGCACGGTCCCGTTCAACCTCAAGAAGAACTTCATCCGCTCGCAGTTCATGGAGATCGACAAGGACAAGTGGGCCGCTGAACTCGCTTTCTAGTAAGTAGCCCTACCAAGTAGTCAAGGAGTTGTCATGCCTGAGTCTTCTGGCCGTCCCCGTCGCATCGTCGTTGGCGTGTCTGGCGCTAGCGGTGCCGCGCTGGGTCTTGAGTGCCTCAAATGCCTGCGTCAGGCCGGTGCCGAGTCGGCGCTTGCCGTCACGCGCGGGGGAGAGATCACCATCGAGCAGGAGCTCGGCATGACGCTCGATGAGTTTGCCACGCATGCCGATGTGGTCTACGACAACAAGAACATCGGCGCCGCCATCGCAAGCGGCACCTATCCGGTCGACGGCATGATCGTGGCTCCCTGCTCCATGAAGACGCTCGCCGGCATCGCGAGCGGCTACAGCGACAATCTGTTGCTGCGCGCGGCCGACGTGCAGATGAAAGAGCAGCGCCGCCTGGTGCTCATGGTGCGCGAGACGCCCTTCAGCGCCATTCACGTCGATAACATGGCGCGCCTGGCGCGCGTGCCCGGCATCATGCTCATGCCGCCCATGCTCACGTTTTACAACGGCCCCGCCACGCTCGATGACGCGGTGCATCACATCGCCGCCAAGGCGCTCGAGGCCGTCGGCGTGTCATGTGCAAACTATAAGCGCTGGTCATAGGCGTCTTTAGGGTAGGATACGAGTAGTGTTTGAGCCCGCTGCCCCTGTGGGCGGCGGGCTTTGTGCGCAAAAAGGATGTGTCGGGAGGACCTATGCAGACGGGCATGTATGCGATTAGCGAGATGGCGAGTTTGTTTAACGTTTCGCGCCAAACGCTCATCTACTACGACAAGATCGGCCTGTTTAAGCCCGCCGTGGTTAACGAAAAAGGCTACCGTTTCTATTCGCCCACGCAGATCCCGCTCATGCGTCTGATCTGCATGCTGCGCGACCTAGGGCTCGAACTCGATGAGATCGACCGCCTGACCTCGACGTTCGACATTGGCGAGATGACCGATCACCTGCGCTCGCGGGTTCAGGCGCTCGACAAGCAGATTGCCGGGCTCAAGGCTGAGCGCGCGAGTGTGCAGGAGCGCCTGAGCTTTTACGACGAGGCAGTCTACTGGCGCGAGCGCGAGGGCAGTCCGGAACTCAAGCAATTCGAGCGCCGCTACGTGGTCTTTGAGGAGTTTCCGGGCGATATCGAGCGCGGTCGCTCGATGCTTCACCCCACGCTCATGCGGGCAATCCTGCGCATGCGCACGCTGACGGGCACGCGCCCCATGCGCGGTTGGGGCGCCATGCTGCGTCGCGAGGCGCTGCATTCCGACGATCCCATCGCCGGCGCTGGCTCCTTTGCCGTACTGCCGCGCGGTGCCGAGGAGCTGCTGCCGAGCGACGCTGCCGAGCTGGCAGAGATCGGCATCGAAGTGCTGCCCGAGGGCACATACCTGTGCATGAGCCGCTGGGGCATGCCGTACGAGCCCGAAGGCATCCGCGCCATCGTGGCCTGCATGGACGAGCACGCGCTCCAGCCCGTTGGCAACGCCTTCGACTTTTGCTACCTCGATACCACGAGCTACGACGAGTCCCACCAAGAGGACTTCTGCTGCATCCAAATCCCCGTCGCCCTCCAGATGTGACAAGGGGACTGCTCCTTCGTCGCATTCGTGGTGTGGCTGCTGCCTAAACCGTCACAACATTCGATGAAAATCTCGAAAACGAGGAAAAGCGTCGAATGTTGTGACGCTTTTCCTGTCTGTGCCGGCGAGCTCCCGTGTCATCTGGGGGTATAAGGCTAGCAAGTGTTTATTTGCGAGGCCAAGGGGGCGCCCCGTATGGATATCGATAACTTTGAATGGTGGTATAGCGAGGGCGAGGCTCCGGACGAGGAGTGGGACGAGCCCGCGCCGCGTGGCGTGTCGAGCGACGAGGACGAGAGCGGCAACGATGTCGTCGAGACGGACGCCGCTTCCGACTCCGCCGAGCCCCTGACCTTTGAACAGGCTTGGGCCCAGGCCGAGGCCGACGAGGCAAAGGCCGATGCCACGGCCACGCTCGGTGAGCCGGCCGATATGTCCATCTCGCCGGCAAAGACCCCGCAACCTCGCCATAACATCGACCCCGACAGCACGGCATCCTTCAGCATTCTCGACGTGCCCTCGCAGGGTGCTCAGGCGCCCGCGCCCACGCGTCGCCCCAATCTGTCTCGCGAGGAAGATGCGGGACGTCGCTCGCCGCTCGGCCCCATTCTCATCGCCTTTATGGCCGGCGTCATCGCTTGCTCGGCGATCGGAAATGTCTGGAGTCACGTGGAGCAACAGCGCAAAGACGCCGCCAAGGTCGAGATGTCCGTCGAACAATCGCTCAGCCGCACGCGCTCGGTGCATGTATCGGTCGAGGTCAAGGACGGCGCGACGTGGGACACCGCGCGCGGCGACAGCCAGATGCTC
This sequence comes from uncultured Collinsella sp., assembly GCA_905207015.1. GTDB lineage: Bacteria > Actinomycetota > Coriobacteriia > Coriobacteriales > Coriobacteriaceae > Collinsella. The sequence goes on from CAJLJQ010000093.1 coordinate 6,584, forward strand.
GTCCATATCGTGGGTCGCACGCTCAAGGGGCAAGCGATCGACGAGTACCAATACGTCAATTCCGAAGGTGACGGCATCGAGCTCAAGCCCGGCGACTACGAGCTCACGGTCGATGAGCCGCCCGTCGCCACCGACGGCACGCGTTACCGTGCCTCAAAGCGCATGGTTCCGGTGAGTTTTAATTCACAGGCGCCCGATACGGTCGATAGCACGCCGCAGGGCGGGTTTGACCTTTACGCTATTGCTCAATAACTGCACCTGTCGCTCAACCCCGCCGCCAAGAGTGGGACAATAGCCCTCGACACCGTTGTTTACTATTGGAGGAAGTAGCATGTCCACCGTCACTACCATCAAGCGCGGCGGCCTCACCGCGGCCATCGATTCCATGGGTGCCCAGCTCACGAGCCTTGCCCTCAACGGCAACGAGTATCTGTGGCAGGGCGACCCGGCCTTTTGGGGCAAGCATGCGCCTATCCTGTTCCCCATCGTGGGATCGCTGCGCAACAACATGGCGACATCTGCGGCCGGCACCTGCGAGATGCCGCGCCATGGACTCGCTCGCATCGTCGAGCACAAGTTGGTCGAGGTTTCGGAGGACGGCTCCTCGGTAACGTACGAGATCACTGACACGCCCGAGTCGCTCAAGGCGTTCCCGTTCCACTTTAAGCTCAACATGACCTATGCCCTGACCGGCGACGCCACGCTCACGCAGACCTTTGCCGTCACCAACACCGGCGACGTGGCCCTGCCGTTCTCGGTGGGCGGTCATCCTGCATTCAACGTGCCCGCCCCCGGTGCCGAAGACGAGGCGTTCGAGGATTACGAGCTGGCGTTTACCGAGGCTTGGACTAACGAGGCCCCCATCATCACGCCCGACGGTCTTATGACGTTCGAGGGCAGCTACAAGGCTCCCGATAACTCGGACGTGCTGCCCATCACGCACCGCAGCTTCGATAACGATGCCATCATGTTCACCGATGTCCCGGGTTCCACGCTCACGCTGCGCGGCCGCAAGTCGGGCCACGGCGTCAAGATCGACTTTGAGGGCTTTAAGTACATCGGCGTGTGGTCTGCCGCCAACGACGCCCCGTTTGTGGCGCTCGAGCCCTGGACCGGCCACACCACCATGGACACCGAGGACGACGTCTTTGAGCACAAGGTCAACACCATTACCTTGGCACCGGGTGAGACGGACGTTCGCAGCTTTAGCGTTACCCTGCTCTAGAGGTTCCGCCGTTCTAACGAACGACGGACCGGTCGACGCTGCGCGCCACCCAGAGCGACAATTTGTCATTCAAAAGGCAAGGCATGA
>CAJLJQ010000094.1:0-7533 GCA_905207015.1 uncultured Collinsella sp.
CGGGTCGCTTTGCGCCCGAAGACCCGCTACTGGTTGCGCGGCGTATAAGCGACCGCGTGGCAGCGCTGGGAGTGACCTGCTCCATTGGCGTGGGCTGCAACAAGACGGTCGCAAAGATCGCAAGCGAGCGGGATAAGCCGTTTGGGCTGACCATCGTGCGCCCCGGAACCGAGCAGCGCTTTTTGGCCGCGCTGCCGGTATCTGCCATGAGCGGCATCGGCCGCTCGGCCGAGGAGCGACTGCGCCGCATGCGCATCTACACGCTCGGCGAGCTGTCACGTTCACCGGAATCAACCTTGGCCTCTATTTTTGGCGTCAACGGCGAACGCATGCGCCAGCGTGCGCTGGGACTCGAAATATCCGAAGTAACAAGCCTCGATGAGGAACGCGAGGTTAAATCCGTGAGCAATGAGCGCACCTTTGCGAAAGATTTGACTGAGCGTGGGGACATCGAAGCGGCGATTGCGCTGTTGGGAGAGTCGGTTGGACGCCGCCTGCGCCGTCAGGAACTGACGGGCGGCACGGTAACGCTCAAGCTTAAGTATTCGTATGGCAGCGGACGCACGGCGCAGCGGCGGCTTCCCCACCCCACCGACGATGAGAACATCTTTGTGGCGGTTGCGCTCGAACTGCTCGACAACATCTGGCAGGAAGGCATGCATGTGCGTCTGGCGGGTATCGGGATGAGCGACTTTGACCATCAGGGCGGCATCCAGACCGACCTGTTCTGCGAAGTCGACGACCGCGGAGCCCAATCAAGCGACCGTCGCGACCTCTCCGTCGCGATCGATGCCGTCCGAGACAAGTTCGGCGACACCGCCCTATCTTTCGGCCGCCAATCCCGCTTCGACGATTAACCGCCTTTGGGCAAAAAGAAAGCCGGGCAGGTGCGGAAAACCGCAACTGCCCGGCAAAATGCGCGAGGCTAGCTAAAAGCCCCATATCAAATGAGCCACTAGAGGAGGTCGAGGGGGAGCTGGGGGGCGTCACCCCAGAGCTTTTCTAGGCGGTAAAAGTCGCGGGCTTCGGGAGTGAAGACGTGGACGACAACCGAGCCGTAGTCCATGAGCATCCAGGTCTTCTGCTCGCGGCCCTCGATGGAGAACGGATGCTCGCCGCAAGCCTCGGCAACCTTCTCCTCGATCTCGTCGACAATCGAATCGACCTGGCGGTTGTTGGTACCGGTGGCAAGCACAAAGTAGTCGCACACGTCGGAAAGCTCGGTCAGGTCGAGCACCTGCACGTCCTCGCCCTTCTTGTCGTAGGCGGCCTGCGCGGCGGCGCGGGCGACATCCTCGGCGGCGACACCGCTCGCGGACAGCGAGGCGGCGGTGCGGTCGGACGTGGCAACGAAACTCTTGTGCTCCACACCTTCAAGAATCTGCTCGTCAGTCATGGTCTCGTCGGCCATGGAATACCTCTTTCTAGACACACCCGAGCTAGCGCAGCTGGGCGTAATGGTTGTAAATCGTAATAGCCGTGGGATAAAGATAGCGCCCGGACTGGATCACATAGACCAGACCCTGCGCAAAACAGGAGAAGAACAACTCATCGAGCGAGAACTTCCCCACCATCTTGCGCAGCGCATGGGCATAGTCGCCGTGACGGTTGGGCTCGATGGCATCTGCCACAAAGACCACCATATCGAGCGGCGTCATGTCGCAGGCACCCACGGTGTGACGGTCGACAGCCTGGAAAACGGCCGGTGACAGCTCGGGAAAAAGCTGCGGAAGCTCATAGGCGGCAACAGGGCCATGCAAAAGCGGCGTCGCGGCGGAAGGAGAGCCGGCAACCTTGATGCCATAGTGAAGCGCGCGGGCCACGAGCTCGTCATCGGAAAGAACCTTGTCCCAGTCGTGAATTAAGCCGGCGGCAGCCGCATCAAAGCGGTCAACGCCGTAGACCTCGGCCAGATGAAGTGCGGTCTCGGCAACACCCAGCGAATGCACATAGCGCTTGCGCTTATCTTTCATGCGAACATCGAGCAGCTCTTGAATGCGCTTGAGCAGCGCGCGCTCATCGCCCTCAAACTGATCCTCTACCGACAACGTAGCCCCCATCACTCAAAATCTTCTTGGCCCAAATCGGCATATAGCCTGCGCTTGCGAATGTAGCCGAGCACGGACTCGCTCGTAAGATAGCGCACGCTCATGCCGCGGGCAACTCGCTTACGAATGTTCGTCGAGCTGATCGCCAGCGCCGGAATCTGAATATAGCGCACGTCGAACGGCAGCCCCGACTCTTTGATTCGGGCACGCGCCGTATCGATATCAAAGCCCGGTCGCGTCGCCGCAATAAAGGTAGCAAGCTCAGCGATTCGTTCGGCATCATGCCAGGTCACAATATCGATAATCGCATCGGCGCCCGTAATAAAGTAGAGCTTTACCTGCGGCGGGTAAAAATCGCGAAGGGCATGAAGCGTATCGGCCGTATAGGTTACACCCGGACGGTCAATCTCGAACCGGCTCGCCAAAAAGGCCGGGTTCGCGGCGGTGGCGAGGACCGTCATGGCATAACGGTCCTCGGCAGGCGTAACCGGCTTGTCAAGCTTAAAGGCGGGAGAGCCCGCCGGCATAAAGAGCACAGCGTCCAAGTCGAGCGACTCGCGCGCCTGCTCGGCAGTCACCAGGTGCCCGTAATGAATCGGGTCGAATGTGCCGCCCATAATGCCAAGCCGAAACTCCTTGCCCTCTTTTATGGGCAGCTCGGGCAAACCGATTCCACCGCGCAGCGACATGGCTTACTCGCCCTCCGAGGTCTCGGCATCGTCCGCGGCATCCGCCGCATCGATAGCCTCGACGCCCTCATCCGCAGCATCGGCCACGTCAATGGCCTCAACGGCAACGTCCTCGCCAGCGTCCTCGAGCTCCTCGTACTCCGAGAAGTCCTCAGCGCCCTCAAAGTCAAAGGCGCGCTGGCAAATGCGGACCTCGTCGCCCGCACGGCAACCGGCCTTCTCGAGCGCGTCGTCAACACCCATACGTGCAAACTTATGCTGCAGGTAAATGACGGCTTCCTCGTTTTCCCAGTCGGTCTGGATGACCATGCGCTCGATGGCACGACCAACCACACGGAAGGCACCGGGCTCCTCCTGGACAATGCGGAACCGCTTCTCGCGCTGCAGACGGCGGCGCTCCCACTCCTCGTCGCGAAGATCGACCGGCTCATCGGAAACCGCCAGCTCGGCGCGAAGCTTAGCCACCTGCTCGCCCACGGCAAGCATCAGCGTATTGAGCCCGGCGCCCGTCACGGCGGACACGGCAAAGAACATATGCCCATCGTCGAGCGCGGCGCGCTTGAGGTCGGCAATCTTGTCGGCCGTGCCCGGCGCATCGCACTTGTTGGCGACAACGAATTGCGGGCGCTCCGAGAGCTCTGCGCCATACTGCTCGAGCTCACGGTTGATGATGCGGTAATCCTCAACCGGGTCGCGATCCTCAAAACCGCCCGTCATGTCGACGACATGCATGATCAGGGCCGTACGCTCAATGTGGCGCAGGAACTGGTGGCCTAGGCCCTTGCCCTCGCTCGCGCCCTCGATCAAACCAGGAACGTCGGCAACGACGTAAGAATACTCACCGGCACGCACCATGCCGAGGTTTGGCACGAGCGTTGTAAACGGATAGTCGGCGATCTTGGGACGGGCGGCACTCATGCGCGCGATAAGCGAGGACTTGCCCACCGAGGGGAAGCCCACGAGTGCGGCATCGGCCATAAGCTTCATCTCAAGCTCAATCCAGTGCTCCTCGGCCGGTTCGCCCAGCTGAGCGAACGCGGGCGCGCGGCGCACCGACGTCACAAAGTGCGTGTTGCCCAGGCCACCGGCACCGCCGGGCGCCACGACAACGCGCTCGCCATCGTGCACCAGGTCAGCAATCTCGAACATCGGGGTCTGCGTCTCGGGGTCGAGCTCGCGCACCACGGTGCCCATGGGAACCTTCAGGATCAGGTCCTCGCCGCTCTTGCCGTTACGACGGGCACCCTGCCCGTGCGTGCCGCGTTCGGCGCGGAAGTGATGCTTAAAGCGGTAATCGATCAGCGAAGACAGCTGAGCATCAGCCTGGATGACGACATTGCCGCCACGACCGCCGTCGCCGCCATCGGGGCCGCCCTTGGGGACAAATGCCTCGCGCCTAAACGACATGCATCCGGCTCCGCCGTCGCCGCCGCACACGTTAATGCGGCTGATATCGGTGAACTGTGACAACAGAATCGCCTCCTACAAAAAGAGGGAGACCCTTGAATCCTAAAACTCAAGTGCCTCCCACATATGTGCTCTATGAAGGGTGAATTACGCGTTCGCGAGCGGGCGTACGCTGACCCTGTGCTTGATACCCTTGTGGAACTCAACGGTACCGTCGACCAGCGCGAACAGCGTATCGTCCTTGCCACGGCCAACGTTCTCACCCGGGTGGATGTGAGTGCCGTGCTGACGGACGAGAATCGTGCCCGTGGTTACCGTCTGGCCGGCATAGCGCTTCGTGCCAAGGCGCTGACCGCGGGAGTCACGGCCATTACGGGAGGAACCGAGTCCTTTTTTGTGTGCCATTGTGTATACCTACTCTTTCGTTACGAGTGTAATCTACTCGGCGACGGGAGCCTCGGCAACAGCCTCGGCCTCTGCCTTGACAGCCTTCTTGGCGCGGGACGTAGCCTGGACCTTCACGATCTTCAGCTTGGTGAGCTGCTGACGGTGACCCTTCAGACGACGATAGCGCTTACGCTTGTGGAACTTGAAGACCAGCTGCTTCTCGCCCTTGAACTGCTCAACGATCTGAGCGGTAACCTTGGCCTTGGCCAGCTTGTCGGGATCGGTGACGATCTTCTTACCATCGTTGAGGAAGATGACCGGCAGGGTGACCTTGTCGCCCTCATTGCCCTCGATCTTCTCGACGGTGATGACATCGTCGGTGGCGACCTTGTACTGCTTGCCGCCCGTGTTAACGATTGCGTACATGTTTACTTGCCCTTCATGCATCAGTTAGTGCAACAGCCGAATATAGTAGCAGGCGAAAATACCCCCGTCAACGAGTATGTGGAGCAAATCCACAAGTTCGCACAGGTATGGGGCTGACGAGTCGGCCCTCGTCGTCCTCGCATGCTTGATTCTGACGCTCGACATCGTAGGAGCAGATGGTCACGAGGTCTTGCATACCGGTGGAAACAATAGGTGCATCGACGCCCGGGGTCAAGCCCTGCAACAAAACATCAGCAGCAGAAAGCAAAATCTCCGGACGCATGGAGCCCTCGTTGTCGGCATGGGTGTCGAGCATGAGCACCAGATGGTCCTCACACTCCCCCGCCGTGAGCTCATAGCCAACGAGCGTATGGTCCAGATCAAGTCGCTTGCTCTTTTTGCCGCGTGCGTAGTCGATGCCATGGCCTGCACGCAACGTGTCGATCGCGGCGCGTACCTCATCGGCGCTCACGGGCGCCTCGGGATCCAGGTGCAGGTCGATGCGATACGACAGGCGCGTGAGCTGAGCCGTGAGCGCCGGCGTGCGCACGTCGATGTAGGCAGCCTCGATAGGCGCCAGATCGGCAGGCGATGCAGCGGCCAGACGCTCAAAGGCCTCGTCAAGCGCGACGAACTCGGTCATAAACAGGTCATACCACTCGCAGGTCGACGACGTGCCCACGGGCAGCGCCGACGAAAAGCCCACGCGCATATGCGGTGAGAAACCCTGCGTCACGGCATAGGGCAGGCCCGCACGGCGCACGATACGCTCAATGGTATGGATTAGTTCCAAATGGCCCAGGTACTTGAGGCGATCACGCTTGCCGTAGCGAACGCGCAGCCTAAAGAGCGTGGGATTGTCGGTCAAACGCTCACTCATGCGCGATCACCCATCAATACATTCTTGGCGTGGAGCGTGGGGCAGATTCCGCAACCGGTGCACGACGTGCGGGTGCAGTCGGGCGTCGTGACGCCCTCGAGCGAACGGCGGTATTCGCGCTCGAGGAAGCCGCGCGAGCAGCCGGGGCTCACGTGCTCCCAGGGCAGACGCCAGTCCAGCTCATAGGGCAGGTGCACGAGCTCGTTGAGGTCGATGCCGTTTTTGGCAGCGGCCTCCTTCCAGTTGTCGAGCGAAAAGTGCTCCACCCAGGCGTCGAAGCGCGAGCCCGCACGCCAGGCATCGATGATGACCGGCGTCATATCGCGACCGGCACGGGAGAGCGCAGCCTCGATGAGCGAGGTCTCGGCATCGTGGTAATGCACGCGGACGGCACGGTTACGAACGCTCGTGATGAGCAGCTTCTGGCGGCGCTTGACGTCGTCGTAATCGAGCTGCGGGCACCACTGGAAGGGCGTTGCCGCCTTGGGGATGAACACCGAAACCGAGATAGACACCGAGATAGACCCGCGGCGCGCCTTGGGCACCACGGAACGGCCAAGCTCCAGCACGTGATCGGCCAGGTTGGCGATAGCCACGATGTCCTCATCGCGCTCGCCGGGAAGGCCCATCATGAAGTAGAGCTTCATGCGGTTCCAGCCGGCCTCGAAGGCTGCCTTGGCCGCGCGATCCAAGTCCTCCTCGGTCACGTTCTTGTTGATGATGTCGCGCATACGCTGGCTGCCCGCCTCGGGCGCGAACGTCAGGCCGCCCTTCTTTTCGCCGGCGACCGACTCGGCCATATCCACGCCAAACGAATCCAGGCGCTGCGAGGGAATGGACACGCGAATGCCCGTGTCTTCCAGACGGCGGTTAAGGCGACCGAGCACATCGCGGATGCAGGAGTGGTCGGTCGTCGAAAGCGAGGTAAGCGACACCTCGTCATAGCCGGTCTTTTCCAGGCCCTGGATCACCGACGAGACGATCTGGTCGGCCGAACGCTCACGCACCGGGCGATACGTCATGCCGGCCTGGCAAAAACGACAGCCGCGAGCGCAGCCGCGCAGAATCTCGATAGACAGGCGGTCGTGAACCAGCTGCGCATAGGGCACGCACGACTGCGACAGCGGATTCGTGGCGCCGAAATCCTCGACGACGCGTTTGTAGACCACGGTCGGCGCATCCTTGCCCTCGCGCGGCACGGTGTAGCCATGCGGCGAGCAGGGCTCGTCGTGACGAACCTCATAGAGCGACGGCACGTAGTTGCCGGCAATGGATGCAAGCTGCTCAACAATCTGCGCGCGCGGGACTCCTTCGTCGCGCAGGCGGCGATGCAGCTGGCAGGTCTCGAGCAGCGATTCCTCGCCCTCGCCGATGAGGATGGCATCGAAGAAGGCCGCGTACGGCTCGGGGTTGTACACCGAGGGGCCGCCGGCGATGATGATGGGGTCGTCTTCACCTCGGTCGGCCGCTAACAGCGGAATGCCAGCGAGGTCGAGTGCCTCAAGGAAGTTCGTCACCGCCATCTCGTGCGGCACATGCAGACCGACGATATCAAACGAAGCGACGGGGGCGGCACCCTCGAGCGACAGCAGCGGAATACCCGCCTCGCGCATGGCGTCACCCATATCGGGCCACGGCACATAGCCACGCTCGCAGGAGATGCCCTCGGCCTGGTTAAGGATGTTGTAGAGGATGG
>CAJLJQ010000095.1:0-7445 GCA_905207015.1 uncultured Collinsella sp.
GCGCCGCCGTTAAGGCAGGTGTCGCGCACAGCGTTGTAGTCGGGAATCAGGCGACGGCGATACGGCTCTTGGATGCGGTCGTCATTGGCGGCGGCAATCAGGTCCAGATCGCCGGTCTCGAGACCGCGCGTCATGCCGGCGATGCGGCCCATCTGCCACACGGCGGTGGAGAGCGGAATCTCCTGCGGCACGACCTTGCGCGCCTCGCTCGTATGTACCTCGTAGGGCGGAATCACGGTAATAAAACGCAAGCGATCGCTCACCTCGTAGCGCAGGCATTGGGGGAGCGAATCGGTCGGTGTAAAGGAGCAGACGGCGCCGCCAAGGATGGCGGGGGCGACGTTGTCGGGATGTCCCTCGACCTCGGTGGCGATGCGGACGAGCTCGGCGCGGTCGACGGTGTGGCCCGTCAGCGCGGCGGCTGCCATGATGCCCGCGACGACGCAGGTGGAGCTGGAACCCAGGCCGCGGGCGACGGGCACGTCGGTCTGGATGTCGATAGCGACGGGGAAGGCCGGCTCGCCCCAGGCGGCCAGAGCATCGACAAAGCTCACATAGACCAGGTTATTCTCGTTTTGGAACTCCTCGGGGCAGCCCGTGATGGTGAGCTTGTCGGCGCGCTCGAAGGTAAAGTGCGAGTAAAGGCTGACGGCCATGCCGAGGGTGTCGTAGCCGATGCCCAAGTTGGCGCTTGTTGCTGGGACGGTGATCTTGATCATGGGAATCTCCTGGGCGGTCTGCCTGTTTAGTTCGCTGCTCGGGCAGTCCTGGCTCGCACGGAGGCCACATTAAGTGGCCTCCGGCTCGTGCGGAACTCGCGACAAACTTAACCCCTGTGCCGCCCGGGCCGGGGATCCGACGTGCTCGTCGGGGCAACGTTACCTGCCAAAAAGGGACAGGTTTATTTTGGTCGGTTTTATCCTGGGAAACGTCGCGCTCCAACGGTGATCTGCTCTCACCTGTCGCATGGAAATCGGCGGCGCTTTCGGAAGTATGCGGCAAATTCTGGACCCGCCGAGCGCACCGGGGTTTTGCGATAATAAACCCGCAGGTAGAGCGCTTGAGCATATACGGTGTGGTCGACCCATCAAGATTTTGCCGCATACTTCAGGAATGCAGGCGAATATCGTGCGGTCTAACCGCCCATTTACCGCAAAGAAGGCCGCTTCCCCTAGTAGAAAGCGGCCCCAAATCTTACGAATAGACGATGGTAAAGGGTTCCGACGTTTCGGCGCCCCCTGTTGAAGTGCAGCGTGTGCCTTCGAGCGTTACTGAAACCACTTGGTCGACATCAATCAACTTCGTTGGCACCCAAATGTTCTCTCCGCTATTGCGTCCCATCGAAACATAGAAATTGTACGCCCCTGCGTCGTCATCTTCGATAATCTGCTCTGACCCATCCTTGTAGGTGACGGTCAGTTTATGATCAACTGCTTCATAGCCCAGATCATCGATGTGCGTCTGGATGGAAAACGGACTGATCTCGAGAGGCGAGTCATCGGAGCGGAGTTCTTTTGTATCGACGTGCGCTCCGACGTTAAACTCTGGCGTCGATACCTCGATCACCTTCGCATCCTCACCTTTGCCCTCCGTCCAACTGATATTCCAGGTGACCGCATGTCGTAAATCTCGATCGCGATTCCAAGATGCAAAGTACATCGTGCCGTTAATGACCGTGTCGCTTGATGTGTCTTTGTCAATGGTGCAGCGTGTATCAGCCCATTCCTCGCCGAAGTTCATGCTGGGTGTACTGACGCCCCCTTCTTCTTCACCATAGAGAACAAGTTCGCCAAGCTCTGCCGCCGGCTTGTAGTAGTTAACGCCATTCGGATTGGACAATGTAAACGTCACAGCACCGCAACCGTTCTCGTCGATTGCCATCTCATGAATGTCGAGCGTATAGCCGTTGCCCTCGACGGACAGATTGACCTTCTGGACTGCACCCTCCAGGCTTTGGGGCGCGATACCATCACCAAACTCTCTGGTGTAGGTATATTTCGTCCCCGACGAGCCGCCATTTGTCCAGGTAACGGACTCTCCGTTGCCATGGTTTCCCCAGGCAGAGGCAAAATAACTGGAATTGACAACAGCGTAGGCGACCCCTCCGGTCGCCAGCACTCCGGCAAGACATCCGATTACGGCAACATACAGAGGCTTCGCGTGGCCCTTTCGATGAAGCGGCTCACCCGCAGCAGCATCAATAACACGGTCGGCAAGATCGCTATCGGCTTGGATGGACTCGAAGGCCTGCTTGATTTGATTGGATTTCACGGTCGCCCTCCTCTAGGATGAATTTGAGCTTCGATCTACCGCGAGCTAAACGCGTTCGAACGGTCGCGGCTGGCACATGCAGTAACTCGGCAATCTCTGAGGTCGAAAAGCCCAGATAGTAATAGAGCACGATGGGGACACGGAATCGCTCCGGAAGTCGCATAACGTCTGACAGGACCGCCTTGGTCTCATCCTGCGCCGCCGAAAGCGAATCGGCCAGGTTCTCAATATCCTCTACACGCCTCCATGGCTTTCGAAAGAGCGATTTACATTCATTGATCGTGACCCGGATAAGCCAGCGGCGAAGATGTTCCCAACTTTCAAAGTGTCCATCGCTTTTAAGCAACTTAAGAAAGACATCTTGGGCAATATCGTCGGCATCGGCGCGATCGCGCAGGTACGTCAAGGCGATTCGAAACACGACATCCCGGTGATCTTCGACCGCCTGTCTAAATGCTTGTTCTTCCATAATCACCTCCCGGTGACGGTAATGATTCTTGATGAGGTCCTCACCATAGATACGCTCTGGCCGGACGAAATGTTTCAAATTCAAGCAGGAAAACCTACCAAAATAAACCTGTCCCTTATTGGCAAAAGGAATCCCCTTCTGTGCGCGGGGGCGGATTCCCGGAACGGGCGGCCCGCTGTTTAAGTTTGCTGCTCTACAGTCCTGCGCAAGACGGAAAGCACATTAAGTGCTTTCCTTTGCGTGCAGAACTCGCGACAAACTTTAACAGCGGGCCGCCCGTTCCGGGAATCCGACGTGCTCGTCGGGGCAACGTTCCTCACCAAAAAAGACCCGCTCCCCTGTTGGGAAGCGGGTCTTTGGAAGGGCGGTTAACGTACTAGGAAATTATTCCTCGTCGTTGTCCTTGGCCTCTTCGGCGTCGTCGGTGTCCACGAGCTGGTTGAGCAGCTCGTCGAGGGACGCCATGTCCTCGTTGATGGCACCGTTGGCGGGAGCCTTCTTGTCGTCGATCGGGGCGCCCAGGAGCTCCTCGTCGGCGTCGGCGTGATGCGTCGGCGTGGCGGAGGTGCCCAGCAGGATGTCGTCCGGACCGTCGGGGCTAAAGACCATCTGCAGCAGCTGCGAGAGGTCTTCCTCATCGGCAACGTCGTCGTTGTTCTCGAGGATGTAGAGCAGGTCGTGGGCCTCCAAGCCGTCACGGAGCTCCTCGATCGCCTTGGCACCGATGCCATCGATGCGCAGCAGATCCTCCTCGGACTTGCCGACCAGGTCGCCGACCGTCTCGATGCCGACCTCGCTGAACTTGTTGGTCCAGCGCTGCGACACGCCCAGGTCGTCGAACAGGTACAGGCGAGCCTTCTCGGCGGAGATGGTATGGCCGTTGCGGGTGAACGAACCGTCAGCACCACCGAACTCGTCGTAGCCGGCCCAGTCGAGCTGCTGCGGGAGCTGCTCGTCCAGGTCCTTGAGCTCCACAGGAGCCCACTCGGGCAGCGACTTGGCGTTGGGCGAAGCCGGGCCGTCGATGTCCACGTAGCCGTCGGCCGTGCGATACGTCAGCTTGGCGTTGGCGTACGGCTTGAGGCCGGTACCAGCCGGGATCTTCTTACCGACGATGACGTTGGACTTAAGGTCGAGCAGGTGGTCGACCTTGCCCTCGATGGCAGCCTCGGTAAGGACGCCAGCGGTACGAATGAACGAAGCGCTCGACAGCCAGGAGTCGATGTTGGACGCGACCTTGAGCGTACCCAGGATGACGGGCTCGGCCACAGGAGCCTGACCGCCCAGACGGGCAACGCGCTCGACCTCGTCGGCAAACTCGTAGCGGTCGACGTACTGACCAAGCAGGTACTTGGAGTCGCCGGGGTTGGTGATCTGAACGCGACGCAGCATCTGGCGTGCGAGCACCTCGATGTGCTTGTCGTTCAGGTCGACGCCCTGGCTGGTGTAGACGTCCTTGACGCTCTCGACGAAGGTGTGCATCGTCGACTCGATGTCGGTCAGCTTGCGCAGGTTGCGGAAGTTGACGAAGCCCTTGGTGATCTGGTCGCCAGCGCGAACCTCGCAGCCGTCCTCGATCTCGGGCATGAAGCGCACCGAAGCGGGGACGCGACGCTCGTCGAGGACACGGGTGTGATCCTCGGAGTCGGTGAGCGTCAGCACGTACTCGGACTTCTCGGGCTTAATCGAGAGGTGACCGGAGTACGGAGCCAGCTCGGCCTCGCGACCCAGGATCTTCTCGTTGACGTTGCCGACGATATCGAACATACGGCTGACCGTAGGAAGACCCTGCGTAATATCGTCGACGCCAGCGACGCCGCCGGAGTGAATGGTACGCATCGTAAGCTGCGTACCGGGCTCGCCGATGGACTGGGCGGCAATAATGCCGACCGCGGTACCGATGGCGACCGGACGACGGGTGGAAAGATCCCAGCCGTAGCACTTCTGGCACACGCCGTACTTGGAGCGGCAGGTGAGCAGCGCGCGAAGCTTGACCTTCTTAAGGCCGGCATCGACCATCTTCTGGATGTCAGCGACCTTCTCGATGTAGCCGTCCTGCTCAAAGAGCACGGTGCCATCGGGAGCCACGACGTCCTCAATGAAGCAACGGCCGACGAGGTCGGTGTTGAGGTCGGTGGTGCCGGGGATGATGAGGTTGTAGGTGACGCCCTCGTGCGTACCGCAGTCCTCCTCGCGGACGATGACGTCCTGGGCCACGTCGACCAGACGACGGGTCAGGTAACCAGAGTCCGAGGTGTGGGATGCGGTATCGACCAGGCCCTTACGGGCGCCGTAGGTCGAAATGAAGTACTCGAGCGGCAGCAGGCCCTCGCGGAAGTTCGCCTTAATGGGAAGGTCAATCGTCTCGCCGGACATGTCTGCCATCAGGCCACGCATGCCGCCGAGCTGACGCAGCTGGGTCTTAGAACCACGGGCGCCGGAGTCGGCCATCATGTAGAGCGGGTTCTCCTCGTCGAACAAGTCAAGCATGAGCGCTGCGACCTTGTCGGTACAAGCGGTCCACTCGTTAACGACTTCGATGTGGCGCTCCGTCTCGTTGATGAAGCCCTCCTCGAAGTACTCGTTGATCTGGTCGACGTTAGCCTGGGCGCGGTCGAGCAGCTCCTGCTTCTCGGCAGGGATGAGAGCGTCCCACACCGAGATGGTGAGGCCGGCGCGGGTAGCGTAGTGGAAGCCAGAGTACTTGATGGCGTCGAGGATCGGACCGACCTTGGCCTCGGGGTAACGATCGCAGCAGTCGGCAACCAGCTTGGCCACGTCGCCCTTGACCATCTTGTAGTTCATGAACTCGTAGTCTTCGGGCAGGCACTGGCGGTTGAAGATGATGCGACCGATAGAGGTCTCGAAGCGTGCGGTCTTGTTACCGGTGACGTCGTAGTCGACAAACTCGTTCTTGCCATTCTTGACGCGGAAGATACGGGTGCCGTCCTCGTTGATGACATTGGCGTCGGCAGCGGACACGCGGACCTGAATCTTGGCCTGCATGTCGACCTCGGAGCGGCAGTCATAGGCGTGCAGCGCGTCGTCGAAGCTGGCGAACACGTGGTTCTCGCCCGGCAGACCGTCGCGGACCTGGGTCAGGTAGTACACACCGATGATCATGTCCTGCGAGGGGATGTTAACCGGCTTGCCGGATGCCGGCGAGCGCAGGTTGTTCGCAGAGAGCATAAGCACGCGAGCCTCGGCCTGAGCCTGGCTGGACAGCGGCACGTGGACAGACATCTGGTCGCCGTCGAAGTCGGCGTTGAAGGGCGAGCAGACCAGCGGGTGCAGGTGGATAGCCTTGCCCTCGACCAGAACCGGCTCAAAGGCCTGGATGGACAGACGGTGCAGGGTCGGTGCGCGGTTGAGCAGCACGACGCGACCGTCGATGACCTCTTCGAGGATATCCCACACAAAGGTGGCACCGCGGTCGATAGCGCGCTTGGCACCCTTGATGTTCTCGACCTTGCCAAGCTCGACCAGGCGCTTCATGACGAAGGGCTTGAAGAGCTCCAGCGCCATGGTCTTGGGCAGACCGCACTGGTGCAGCAGCAGCTTGGGGTCGGTAACGATAACCGAACGGCCGGAGTAGTCGACACGCTTACCCAGCAGGTTCTGACGGAAACGGCCCTGCTTGCCCTTGAGGGCCTCGGCGAGCGACTTGAGCGGGCGACCGCCACGGCCAGAGACCGGGCGACCACGACGGCCGTTGTCGAACAGGGCGTCCACGGACTCCTGGAGCATGCGCTTCTCGTTGTTCACGATGATTTCGGGAGCACCAAGGTCGAGCAGTCGCTTCAAGCGGTTATTGCGGTTGATGACGCGACGGTACAGGTCGTTGAGGTCGGAGGTCGCGAAACGACCGCCGTCGAGCTGGACCATAGGACGAAGATCCGGCGGAATGACCGGAATAACGTCGAGAATCATGTCGGACGGACTGTTGTCAGACTTCAAGAACGCGTCGACGACCTTCAGACGCTTGATGGCCTTGGCGCGCTTCTGGCCCTTGCCCGTTTCGATGGTCTCTTTGAGCTCTTCGGCCACTTTCTCCAGGTCCATGGCATCAAGCAGGTCGCGCACGGCCTCTGCGCCCATGCCGCCCTGGAAGTAGTCGCTGTAGTTGAGGCGCATCTCGCGATACAGCGCCTCATCGGGAACGAGCTGCTTCGGAACGATCTTCAAGAACGTATCGAAAGCCTCGGAGCGAAGCGCCTTACGCTCGCTGAACTCCTCGTAGATATCGGCGATTTCCTCGTCGACCTCCTCGGGGCTCATGCGCTCGTCTTCGTCGATTTCGTCGATGAACTCGTCGTCCTCGGGAACATATTCGGTTGAAAGGCGACGGGTGGCCTCGATGAGGCGGTCGCGCTCGGCGTCCAGCTCTTCGAGGTCTGCCGCAAGCTCGTCACGCAGCTCTTCCGCGTCTTCTTCGCGCGCCTCTTCGTCAATCCACGTCACGATGGAAGATGCGAAGTACAGCACCTTCTCAAGCTCCTTGGGAGCAATGTCGAGCAGGTAGCCCAGACGGGACGGAGAGCCCTTGAAGTACCAGATGTGGCTCACGGGAGCGGCGAGCTCGATGTGGCCCATACGCTCGCGGCGAACCTTGCTGCGGGTTACCTCAACGCCGCATCGCTCGCAGACGATGCCCTTGAAGCGAACGCGCTTGTATTTGCCGCAGGCGCACTCCCAGTCCTTGGTA
>CAJLJQ010000096.1:0-7427 GCA_905207015.1 uncultured Collinsella sp.
GCAGGGGCGTCCAGGTCGAGCAGGCGCTTGAGTCGGTTGTTACGGTTGATGACGCGGCGATACAGGTCGTTGAGGTCGGACGCGGCAAAGCGACCGCCGTCGAGCTGGACCATCGGGCGCAGATCGGGCGGAATGACCGGGATGACGTCCAGGATCATGTTCGCGGGGCTGTTGCCGCCCTTCAGGAAGGCGTCAACGACCTCAAGGCGCTTGACGGCCTTCTCGCGCTTCTGCTTCTGGGAATCCTCGTCGGCGATGATGGCCTTGAGCTTCTCGGCCTCGGAGGGGAGGTCGATGGCAGCGAGCAGGTCGCGGACGGCCTCGGCACCCATGCCACCCTTGAAGTACATGGAGTAGTAACGGGTCATCTCGCGGAACAGCGGCTCATCGGAGATGAGGTCGCGCTCGGTGAGCTTCATGAAGGCGTTGAAGGCGTCCGTGCGGAGCTGCTTCTCGTCCTTGCACTCTTCCTCGATATCGACGATGCCAGAGGCGATCTCCTCGGGGGTCAGCGGCTCCTCGTCGGAGAACTCGTCAAAGTTCTCGGGGTCGCCCTGCTCCTTGAGGGACTCGATCTGGCGGGCGCACTCGGCATCGATCTCTTCCAGATCGGCGGCGAGCTCCTCGCGCAGGTCGTCGGCGTCGGCCTCGCGAGCCTCGTAGTCAACCTCGGTGATGATGTAGCTGGCAAAGTACAGAACCTTCTCGAGGTCCTTGGACTTGATGTCGAGCATACGGCTCATCGGGAAGCTCGTGGGGCTCTTGAAGTACCAGATGTGGGACACGGGAGCGGCGAGCTCGATGTGGCCCATGCGGTCGCGACGCACCTTGGCCGAGGTGACCTCGACGCCGCAGCGCTCGCAGACGATGCCCTTAAAGCGGATGCCCTTGTACTTGCCGCAGGAGCACTCCCAGTCCTTGGCGGGACCGAAGATCTTCTCGCAGAACAGGCCGTCCTTCTCGGGCTTGAGGGTACGGTAATTGATGGTCTCCGGCTTCTTGACCTCACCGTGCGACCAGGAACGGATCTGGTCGGCGGAGGCAAGGGAGATCTTTACCGAGTCAAAATCAGTAGCTTCGAAATCTGCCACAGTCAACTACTCCTTATCAGTGGTCGTGGCGGCGACAGCCTCGGGTGCCTCGGCGGTCTCGGCATCCTCGGCCTCGACGTCGGTGTCAACGCCGGCGAGCGCAGCCAGGTCGTCGAGAGCAGAGGTCTCCTCGGCGGTCACAGGGGCGGAGGCGTCCTCGTCGGCATCGTGCATGGGCTCGATGTCCAGCGCGAGGGAGCGGATCTCCTTGACGAGAACCTTGAAGGACTCGGGGATACCCGGGACAGGAACGTTCTCGCCCTTGACGATGGACTCGTAGGTCTTGACGCGGCCCACGGTATCGTCGGACTTGACGGTCAGGATCTCCTGCAGGACGTTGGAAGCGCCGTAAGCGTACAGTGCCCAAACTTCCATCTCGCCGAAGCGCTGGCCGCCGAACTGGGCCTTGCCGCCCAGAGGCTGCTGGGTAACCAGGCTGTAAGGGCCAGTCGAACGGGCGTGGATCTTGTCGTCGACCATGTGGCCGAGCTTGAGGATGTAGGACGTACCCACGGTAATGGGCTCGCGGAACTCCTCGCCGGTGCGGCCGTCGAACAGACGGGTCTTGCCGCGCTCGTCAAGCTGGGTGACGAACTCGGGGCGCATGTGATCGCCAAAGGCAGCGGTGGCCTTGTTGAGCATGTTCTTGTTGGCACGACGGATGACCTCGGCGATCTCGTCCTCCTTGGCGCCGTCGAAGACGGGCGTGGCGGTGAAGAACGGACCGGGGACGTACTTGTCGGAGTCGGCCTGCTCGGTATCCCAACCGCAGGCAGCAGCCCAGCCAAGGTGGCACTCGAGCAGCTGGCCGACGTTCATACGCGAAGGAACGCCCAGCGGGTTGAGGATAACGTCGATCGGGGTACCGTCAGCCATGTAGGGCATGTCCTCGACCGGCAGAACGTTACAGATAACACCCTTGTTGCCGTGGCGGCCGGCGATCTTATCACCCTGCTGGATCTTACGACGCTGGGCGACGTAGACGCGCACCTGCTCGTTGACGCCGGGGGCCAGGTCGTCGCCGTTCTCGCGGCTAAAGCGGACGACATCGATGACGCGGCCGTAAGCGCCGTGAGGCATCTTAAGGGAGGTATCGCGGACGTCGTGGGCCTTGGCACCGAAGATGGCGCGCAGCAGGCGCTCCTCGGCGGTCAGAGCGCTCTCGCCCTTAGGCGTGACCTTGCCGACCAGGATGTCGCCAGGGCCGACCTCGGCGCCGATGCGGATGATGCCGTCCTCGTCGAGGTTGGCAAGCATGTCCTCGGAGAGGTTCGGGATCTCGCGGGTGATCTCCTCGGGGCCGAGCTTGGTGTCGCGGGCGTCGATCTCGTGACGGGTGATGTTGATGGTCGTCAGCAGGTCCTCGGCCACCAGGCGCTCGGACACGACGATACCGTCCTCGTAGTTAAAGCCTTCCCACGGCATGTAGGCCACGGTGAGGTTCTGGCCCAGTGCGAGCTCGCCGTGATCGGTCGAAGGACCGTCGGCCAGAGGCTCGCCCTGTTCAACGGTGTCACCGACGCGCACGAGCGGACGGTGGTTGATGCAGGTGGACTGGTTGGAGCGCTGGTACTTGGCCAGATGATACTCGTCCATGCCGCCGGCATGCTTGACGATAATCTTGGCGGCGTCGGCAAAGATAACCTCGCCGGCGTTCTTGGCCAGGGTGACCTCGCCGGAGTCCAGAGCGGCGCGACGCTCCATGCCGGTACCGACATAGGGAGCGGCGGGGTGAACCAGCGGCACGGCCTGACGCTGCATGTTAGCGCCCATCAGCGTACGCTTGGCGTCGTCGTGCTCAAGGAACGGGATCAGCGTGGCTGCGACGGAGAGCATCTGACGCGGCGAGACGTCCATGTAGTCGACGTCCTCGACGGGCACGTCGGCGGGAGCGCCGAAGGAACCGTCGAAGTCGCGGGTACGGGCGATCACGGTGTGCGGGCGGACAAGCTTGCCCTCGGCATCGGTCGTGATGAACTCGTTGGTCTTGGGATCGAGCGGCGTGTTGGCCGGCGCGATAACGTGCTTCTCTTCCTCGTCAGCGGTCATCCAGTCGATCTGGTCGGTGGCAACGCCGTTCTCGACGCGACGGAACGGGGCCTCGATGAAGCCATACTCGTTGACGCGGGCGTAGAGGGCGAGCGAGCCGATCAGGCCGATGTTGGGGCCTTCGGGGGTCTCGATCGGGCACATGCGGCTGTAGTGCGAGTTGTGAACGTCGCGGACGGCCGTCGGCACGTTGGTGCGGCGGCTGGAGCCGGACTTGTGACCGGCAAGACCACCAGGGCCGAGTGCGGACAGACGGCGCTTGTGGGTCAGACCGGTCAGGGGGTTCGCCTGGTCCATGAACTGCGAGAGCTGCGAGGAACCGAAGAACTCCTTGATGGAGGCCACGATCGGGCGGATGTTGATGAGCGACTGTGGGGTTATCTCGTCGATGTCCTGGGAGCTCATGCGCTCACGGACGACGCGCTCCATACGGCTCATGCCGATACGGAATTGGTTGGCGACGAGCTCGCCAACGGTGCGGATACGGCGGTTGCCAAAGTGGTCGATGTCGTCGACCTTGAAGCCCTGCTCGCCGGCAGCGAGGGACAGCAGGTAGCGCAGCGTCGCGACGATATCCTCGTCGGTGAGCACCGTGACCTCTTCCTCGGTGGTGAGGTTGAGCTTCTTGTTGACCTTGTAACGACCGACGCGGGCCAGATCGTAGCGCTGCGGGTTAAAGAGCAGGCCCTCGAGCAGGCTGCGGGAAGCGTCCACGGTGGGAGGCTCGCCTGGGCGCAGGCGACGGTAGATCTCGATGAGGGCGTCCTCGCGGGTGAGGGCGGTGTCGCGCTCCAGGGTGCGCTTGATCACATCGGAGTTGCCGAGCAGCTCGATGATGTCGTCGTTGGTGACGGCGATGCCAAGGGCGCGCAGGAACATCGTGGCGCTCTGCTTGCGCTTACGGTCGATGGAGACCATGAGCTGGTCGCGCTTGTCGACCTCAAACTCAAGCCAGGCACCGCGGGACGGGATGATCTGGGCCTTGTAGATCTGCTTGCCCGAATCCATCTCGGAGCTGTAGTACACGCCCGGGGAGCGGACGAGCTGCGAGACGACGATACGCTCGGTACCGTTGATGATGAAGGTGCCCTGATCGGTCATCATGGGGAAGTCGCCCATAAAGACGAGCTGCTCCTTGATCTCGCCGGTCTCCTTGTTGGTGAGACGGACGTCGGTCAGAAGCGGAGCCTGATAGGTCATATCCTTCTCGCGGCACTCCTCGACGGTGTGCGCGGGGTCGCCGAACTGATGCTCGCCGAAGGTAACCTCGAGAACATGGTTCTGGCTCTGGATGGGGCTGGATTCCTTGAACGCCTCACGAAGGCCCTCGTCCTTAAAACGCTCAAAGGATTCCCTTTGAACAGAGATAAGGTTGGGGAGCTCCATGGCCTCCGGGATTTTCCCGAAGCTGACGCGCTTGCGCTCAGTGGCAGTGTATGCGTAGGTCACCAGGTTTTTCCTCCTTCACGGAAATGCTCGGTGGGTTGGCGAGGCATAGCTTCGCCAGTTATCGCAACCTAATAGTTTATCAGGTACCGACCGTTGGGCAAGAAAAGCCTTGACGCGATTGAGTTTTTGGAGTAGCAAAGTTTTTCGGCAGAAAACACGCAGGTAGATGTATGTGTATCGAACATCTGTTCATATATTTTCTGTGAACAGAGAGCCAGCAATCGCAGCTCTTATAAAAAACGGGCGCGAACCGAGGTCCACGCCCGTAAATGTCGGTGCCCGATGGCTTACTTGCGCATCAATCCGCCGCGCTCGTCGATGGCGTCCCAGAAGGCATCGGCAAAGCGGGGGTCGTTTGCAGCCATGAGGGCGTTAGTGGCCATCCAACCAGAGGGAGTGCCGGTGTCGTAGCCCGACAGCGGGTCGATGACGACGGCGTACATGGCCTCGCGGTCGAGCGAACGGGCCATGGCGTCGGTGAGCTGGATCTCGCCGCCCTTGCCGGCCTGCTGATCTGCCAGCAAGTCCATGACCAGCGGGCTCAGCAGGTAGCGACCGACGATGTACAGGTTGGACGGAGCCGCCTCGGGAGCGGGCTTCTCGACCAGACCGCCGATGCGCCAGACAGCGCCCGGCTCGGCATCGGCAACGTTCTCGGCGCCCTCGAGCGAACCGACGCGCTCGCCGGCGATAACGCCGTAGCGGCTGACTTCCTCGGGCGAGCAAGCAGCGACGGCGATAACCGAAGCGCCACCGTGCTCCTTGGAAACGGCGAGCATCTTGTCGCAGATGTCGCGGTTAGGCACAACGTAGTCGCCCAGAAGAACCAGGAAGTTCTCCCCTGCAACGGCGTCGGCAGCAGAGCGAATGGCATGGCCGAGGCCCTTGGGCTCGTACTGATAACGGAAGTCGACCGGCATACCGCCAGCGTGGGCGACGGCATCGGCATAGGCGTTCTTGCCGCGCTCGCGCAGCAGGTTCTCGAGCGAACGGTCGGGCTGGAAGTAGTTCAGCAGCTCGGGCTTGCCGGGCGAGGTAACGATGATGGCGTCGTCGACCTCCTCGGGGTCGAGTGCCTCCTCGACGACATACTGGATGACCGGCTTGTCGAGCACCGGCAGCATCTCTTTGGGCGTGCACTTGGTGCCAGGCAGAAAACGCGTGCCAAGACCGGCGGCGGGGATGATTGCCTTCATGTTATTCAAAGATCCTTTCGCAGGCGCAAAAGCGCCCCGTGCGTGCGGCGCACAGCCGCAGACCAAATTGCGATACCCAAGCATCTTACCGCTGGAACTATATGTCGCTACAAGGCAGAGACAATTCTTCAGCAGGTCAACGCAAATTATTGCTCGAATGGTGCAATTTTATTGCCCAACGGCAGGGCACCCGATGCGACGCAAATCACAGAACATGGCAGTTTGAGCAACCGATGTCGGGGAACCGAAAAACAAAAAAGACGGGGCTCGCAATGCGAACCCCGTCTGCAAAGGAATCTGGCGAGAAAGCCTGATTACTTGAGGGTGACAGCAGCGCCAGCAGCCTCGAGCTTCTCCTTGGCAGCCTCGGCGTCCTCCTTCTTGGCACCCTCGAGAACAGCCTTGGGAGCGCCCTCGACGACCTCCTTGGCCTCCTTCAGGCCAAGGTTGGTGAGCTCACGGACGGCCTTGATGACCTGGATCTTGTTGTCGCCGAAGCCCTCGAGCACGACGTCAAACTCGGTCTTCTCCTCGGCCTCAGCAGCGCCAGCAGCGGGAGCGGCGACAACAGCGGCAGGAGCAGCGGCGGAAACGCCGAAGGTGTCCTCGATAGCCTTAACGAGCTCGGAAGCCTCGAGAAGGGTCATTTCCTTAAGAGCATCGATGATCTCATCGGTGGTAAGCTTAGCCATTTCTAAGTCCTTTCGGTTTCCGTGCGGATGCACGGAGATCAGTTAAAACACGGCGCGAATGCGCCAGGGGTGCGGCGTTGCCGCCGCGGGTGAAAACAGCAACTAGGCTGCCTTCTGCTCGGAGACCTGCTGGATCGAACGAGCGAGACCAGAGGAAACGCCGTTGACGCAGACAGCGATGTCGCGAGCGAAACCAGAGATGAGACCGGCGATCTGGCCGAGAAGCTGATCCTTGGTGGGCAGCTCGGCGATAGCCTTAACATCATCAGCGGAAACGGCCTTGCCGTCGGAGATACCGCCCTTGATCTCAAGGACGCCCTTGGACTTAGCAGAGAAGTCCTTAAGGGCCTTAGCGGCCTCGACCGGCTCGGACTCGTAGAACACATAAGCGACGGGGCCGGCGAGGATCTCGTCGAGCTCGGGCTGCTCCTGGTTCTTGAGAGCGATCTTGACCAGGTTGTTCTTGTAGACCTTCATCTCGGCGCCGCACTCGCGAAGCTGATGACGCAGCTCCTGAGCCTGCTTAACCGTCAGACCGTTGTAGTTGACGACGAACAGACCGGCGTTCTCGGCGATACGGGACTCGATCTCTGCAACCTTGTCGATTTTGTACTGCTGGGGCATAAATTACACCTCCTCGAATTCTTTCCGGGCACGGTCCGCCACAAGGACGTGACAGGGGCATGTCCAAAAAGAAAGCCCCCGCGCTGCATGAGCGACGGGGGCGAGAAGACATATCTACTCGACCACCTCGGCTGGCGGGAAGTCCCATTAAGCTCGCGGGTAAGACCCGTTTGCGCCGGCTGTCTCTAGCAGCGGATTCGTGCGTGAACCGAAAGTATTATGGCGGGGACCCCGGCGTCGGTCAACGGGAAACCGGGCTGCACACAATTCCACCATCCGGCCGCGCCGCCGAAGGCCAGGCGCAAGGTTTTCGCTCGGTCAGGTCC